>JAYSEC010000210.1:0-6072 GCA_041914085.1 Nocardioides sp. | reverse complement strand
ACCCGCAGGTCGCGCGGGGTGAAGATCGAGTTGTTGGTGAGGACCAGGAACGGGATGTCGCGCTCGCGCAGGGCGGCGATGAACTCCTTGGCGCCCGGGATCGGGTCCTCCTCGCGCACGAGGACGCCGTCCATGTCGGTCAGCCAGGTGAGCACGGGTCGGCGATCGGTCACAGGGACATCATGACGGTCGTAGGCTCGCGGGCATGGACGAGGACACCCCGGCGACCCGCGCGCTGGCCGCGTCCGGGATCGAGCACACCGTGACCCGGCACGGCCGCGTCGGCTCGCTGGCCGAGGCTGCCGCCGCGCGCGGGGTCGACCCGTCGGCGATCGTGAAGACGATGGTCGTGCGCCGCGGCGAGGGCGACCACCTGCTGGTGCTCGTGCCGGGAGACCGCCAGATCTCGTGGCCCAAGGTGCGCGCGCTGCTCGGCGTCAAACGGATCTCCATGCCCGGCGCGGACGCGGCCCGCGCGGTGACCGGCTACGAGCGCGGCACGATCACGCCGTTCGGTGCCGAGGGCGGCCTGCCGGTGCTCGCCGACGAGCGCCTCGTCGGGCGGACCGTGTCCATCGGCGCCGGTGCGCACGGCGTCGCCGCGACGCTGGCGGCGGACGACGTGATCGCCCACTTCGGCGCGCAGGTCGCCGACGTCACCGACCCGTCCTGAGGTCTGCCCGAACGCCCCGCGGGCAGTGGTCGAAGATCACACCCGGCAGGGATTGGATCGTTCCAAGAAGTTCGGGACACTGGACGTACCGACGCACTTCCGACACCCATCAGAGGAGAGCGACATGCGTCTGATCGACGAGCTCGACGAGCTCCACGCCCACTACGCCCGCATGATCGAGGCCGCGATCGCCGCCGACGACATCGCCGCCGCCGAGGGCTACGCCCAGGCCTACGAGGACGAGGCCGTCCAGCTGATGGCCGAGCGCGAGGGCCTCACCCACCTGCTCCCGCTGCCCCGTTTTGGCACCCAGCCGAGCGCGCTGCGCGCCCGCGTGCGCCGGTTCGGCCGCCGCGCCGCCTGAGCGGCCCCCCCGAGAAGACGCGACGACCGCCGAAATGGCGATCAGGCCGGCCCGTTGGGGACCGGCCTGATCGGCTGGCGGTGACGGAGGGATTTGAACCCTCGGTGGACTTGCGCCCACAAACGCTTTCGAGGCGTTCTCCTTAGGCCGCTCGGACACGTCACCGCGCCGAACGTTACCGGAGGGTGGGCGCGAGCCGAAAACCGGCGGTGTCCCGCGAATCCTCCGCTGGCCGTGGCGGGCGGGCGCGTACGGCGGTACCTTTCGGCGCACGCCTGTGCTCGCGCTTCGACGCGTGCGGGAAGGAGGGTGCTGTGGCCGCCGTCCGACGTGCCCGGGACCTCGCCCGCGCCGCCCTGCCGAGGAGCGTGGGGGAGCGGCTGCCGGCCGCGCCGCCGCGCGAGGTGACCGAGCTGCTCCACGACAAGCGCTTCCAGCGCGCGGTCGCCGCGGCGGCCGAGGAGCAGGGTCGCCCGGAGGAGGAGGTCTGGGAGGAGGTCAAGGGCTACCTCCACGAGATGGCCGCCGCCCACGACGACCGCGCCTCCCAGGGCTGGGCCCGGATGGGGGAGTGGTTCCTCCGGGCGTACGACGTCCTGGTCGACGAGGACGACATGCAGCAGCTGCGGCGGGTCGACCGCGACCACAGCCTGGCGCTGGCGTTCAGCCACCGGTCCTACCTCGACGGCATGGTGATCCCCAACGCGCTGATGGCGCGGCGGTTCTCGCCGACCTACACCTTCGGCGGCGCCAACCTGAACCTCCCGGTGATCGGCTCCGTGGCCAGCCGGACCGGCCTGATCTTCATCCGCCGCTCGACCCAGGAGATCCCGGTCTACCGGCTGGCGCTGCGCTCCTACATCCGCCAGATGGTGGTCAACAAGCGCAACCTCGCCTGGTCGATCGAGGGCGGCCGCACCCGCACGGGCAAGCTGCGGCCACCGGTCCACGGCATCCTGAAGTACCTGACCGACACGGTGGAGGGGCAGGACGCCCCCGACGTGCAGGTCGTGCCGATGTCGGTCGTCTACGACCAGCTCCACGAGGTCTCCCTGATGACCCAGGAGGCGCGCGGCGCCAGCAAGACGCCGGAGGACTGGCGCTGGCTGGTGCGCTTCGCCCGGCTCCAGCGCAACCGCCTCGGCCGCGCCTACCTCACCGTCGGCGAGCCGTTCTCCCTGCGCGAGCGGATGGCGGAGCTCGCGGCCGAGGGCGTCACGGGACACCAGGCGGTCGAGCGGGTCGCGCTCGACATCTCCCACCGCCTCAACCGGGCCACCCCGGTGACGGTGACGGCCATCGTGAGCCTCGCGCTGCTCGGCGCCGACCGGGCCATGACCATGGACGAGGTGCTCGAGACCGTCGAGCCGCTCGCCGCCTACATCGAGTCCCGCCGGTGGCCGGTGGCCGGGGCCGCCGACCTGCGCGACCGCGCGACGATCCGCCGGGCGCTGGCCGAGCTGGCCCGCAGCGGCGTCCTGACGGCGTACGACGGGGGGACCGAGCCGGTCTGGAAGATCGGCGACGACCAGCACCTGGTCGCCGCGTTCTACCGCAACACCGTCATCCACATCCTCGTCGAGCGCGCGATCGGCGAGCTCGCCCTGCTGACCGTCAGCGAGCTGGAGCCGGGTGCCGAGCTGCCGCCGGGCGGCGAGCTCCAGGTCGGCTGGGAGGAGGCGAAGCGGATGCGCGACCTCCTCAAGTTCGAGTTCTTCTTCCCCGGCCGCGCCGGCTTCGAGGACGACCTGCGCACCGAGCTCCGGCTGCTCGTCGGTGAGGACGTCGGGCAGGACGGGAGCGGCATGACGCCCGCCCGGGCGCGCGAGCTGCTGGTGTCCGCGCGGCCCCACCTCTCCCACCTGGTCCTGCGGCCGTTCCTCGAGGCCTACCTCGTGGTCGCCGACCGCCTCGCCGACCGCGGCGACAGCGCGGTCGACGAGGACGACCTGCTCGCCGACTCGCTCGCGGTCGGCCGGCAGTGGGCGCTGCAGCGCAAGGTCGCGAGCGAGGAGTCGGTGTCGCTGGAGCTGTTCCGCACGGCCCTCGCGCTCGCGCGCCACCGCGGCCTCCTCGAGGGTCGCGAGGGCGTGGGCAGCGCCCGCGAGGCCTTCGCCGCCGAGCTGCGCGACTCCGTGCGCCAGGTCAACATCATCGGCGAGATCGCCGGCGAGCCCAGCCCGTCGGTGCCCGAGCCCCGGCAGCGGCAGGAGAGCCGGTGACCATCCCATGAGCGGACTCTCGCCGGACGTCGAGGCGGCCGTCGCGGCGATCGAGGCGGGGCCTCAGGGCCCGGAGGTCGCCGCCTTCTTCGACCTCGACGGCACGCTCGTCGCGGGCTACACGGCCGCGACCTTCTACGGCGATCGCCTGCGCGGCCGCGAGGTCTCGCCCGCGGAGTTCCTGCGCACCGTGGTGACCGCCGTCGACGGCGAGCTCGGCGGCGACCCCACCGCCATCGCGCACGTGGCGTTCGCCGCGATGCGCGGGGTGTCCGAGGAGTCCTTCGCCGACCTGGGCGAGCGGCTGTTCCGCTCGAAGATCGCCGGCACCATCCGCCCCGAGTCCCGCGCGCTCGTCGCGGCCCATCAGCGCGCCGGCCACACCGTCGCGATCGCCTCCGCGGCGACCCGCTACCAGATCGGGCCGGTCGCCCGGGACCTCGGCGTCGAGCACCTCGTCTGCACCCGGCTGGTCGTCGAGGACGGGCAGTTCACCGGCGCCACGGACGGGCCGATGCTGTGGGGCCGGCACAAGGCCACCGGCGTACGACGCTTCGCCCGCGAGCACGGCGTCGACCTCGCGCGGTCCTTCGCCTACGGCAACGGCTACGAGGACGTCGCCTTCCTGTCCTCCGTCGGCCACCCCACGGCGCTCAACCCGCACCGCGACCTCCGCGCCGCAGCCGCCCGGCTGGGCTGGCCGGTCCTCGACCTCTCCGACCCGGTCGGCGGCTCGCTGCTCGCCGCCGGGCGGACGCTCGCCGCGCTCGCCGGGATGAACGCGGGTGTGGCGGCGGGCATCGGCTACGGCCTGACCCGCGGCGACCTGCGCGAGGGGCGCAACCTCGCGATCAAGCTGGCCACGCACGTCCCGATGTCCGTGGCCGGCGTGTCGATGCGGGTGCTGCACCAGGAGCGCCTCTGGACCCACCGGCCGGCGATCTTCGTGGCCAACCACCAGAGCTCGCTCGACATCCCCGTGCTGGGCCGGCTGCTCGAGCGCGACTTCACCATCGTGGCCAAGAAGGAGGCGCGGTGGGACCCCCGCGCGGTCGTCGGGTCGGTGGTGATCGACCCCGCCTACATCGACCGCTCCGACTCCGCCTCGGCCCGCGCCACCCTCGACGGCGTCGTCGAGCGGATCCGCGGCGGCACCTCGCTGATGATCTTCCCCGAGGGCACCCGGTCGGCCACGCCGGTGCTGGGGCCGTTCCGCAAGGGGGCGTTCCACCTGGCCGCGCAGGCCGGCGTACCGGTCGTGCCGGTGGTGCTCCGCAACACCGGCGAGCTGATGCGCCGCGGCTCGCTGGTGCTCAACCCCGGCGTCGTCGACGTGTGCGTCCTCGAGCCGGAGACCGACTGGGAGGTCGACCAGATGGGCGAGCGCATCGCGGCCCTGCACGCGAAGTTCGAGCAGACGCTGGCGAGGTGGCCGTCTCGATGAGTGCCGAGGACTTCGAGCGGTGGGGCGGTGCGGCCACCTGGTCGACCGGGTCCGAGCTCACCCCGATGCAGACGCTGCTGTGGCGCGCCGAGCGGCACCCCGTGCAGTCGTCCACCTCGACGGTGGTCGTCGACCTCGACCGCGCGCCCGACTGGGAGCGCTTCGTCGCCGCGACCGAGTGGGGCACCCGGCTCGTACGGCGCCTGCGCCAGCGCGTCGTCGACCCGGTCGTCCCCACCGCGCCGCCCACGTGGGCCGACGACCCGACCTTCGACCTCGGCTACCACCTGCGCCGCGAACGGGTCGCCGACCGTGCCGAGGTGCTGGCGCACGCCGCGCAGCTCGCGCTGCGTCCTTTCGACCGATCGCGGCCGCTCTGGGAGGCCGTGCTGCTCGAGGGCGCGGGGGAGGGGGCGGCGTACGTCCTCAAGATCCACCACGCGCTCGCCGACCCGCTCGGCACCGTGCAGCTGCTCTCGATGCTCCAGTCCGGCAAGCGCTCCCACACCCCGCGCAAGCCGATCGCGGACGACGCCGTCGCGGTCGCCGCCGACCCCGTCCAGCTGGCCGTCTCCGGGCTGCAGGCCGACCTCGCGGCGCTGCCGGAGGCAGCCGTCACGACGCTGCGCAACCTCGGCCATGCGGCCGCGCGACCGCAGTCCGCCGCGTTGTCGGCGCTGCGCTACGCCGCGTCCGTGCGTCGCCTCGTCACCCGGTCCGCGCCCGCCTCGCCGGAGCTCGGCCCGCGCACCGGCCGGTCGTGGACCTTCCTCACCTTCGACGCGCCCCTCGAGCCGATCCGCGAGGTGGCGCGGCTGGGCGGCGGCACCCTCGACGACGCCGCGGTCGCCCTCGTCCTCGGCGGGCTGCAGCGCTACCACGCGCGCCGCGACAGCCCGGTCCTCGAGATCCCGGTCGGCGTCCGCGTCTCCCTCGACCGGGCCGACGACCTGGGCAACCGGTTCGCCGGCGCGATCGTCTCCGGCCCGCTCTCGATCGACGACCCGGTCGACCGGGTGGCCGCGGTGCGGGGCGAGGTCCTCTCGCTGCACACCGAGCGGGCGCTGACGGTGCTCGACGCGGCCGCGCCCGTGGTCAACCGGCTGCCGTCGTTCATCGGTGCCTCCGCGCTGCGCAGCGCCGCGGTCCCCGACGCGTTCGTGCTCACGCTGCCCGGTCCGCCCCGCCGGCGCTTCATGGCCGGCGCGGAGGTCCGGGGGATGTACGTCCTCGGGCCGCTGCCCGGCGCCGCGCTCACCGCCAGCCTGGTCACCGTCGCCGACACCGCCTGCCTCGGTGTCAACGTCGACGCCAGCGCGGTCGCCGACCTCGCCGCGCTCGAGGAGTGCCTGGCCGACGAGGTCGCGGC
>JAYSEC010000209.1:0-6111 GCA_041914085.1 Nocardioides sp. | reverse complement strand
CGCTCGACAAGGTCGAGACCGAGTCGGCGCGGATGACCGGCCTCGTCGAGGACCTCCTGCTGCTCGCCCGCCTCGACGCCGGGCGTCCGCTCGAGCGGGACACCGTCGACCTGTCGCGGCTCCTCCTGGAGGCGGTCGACGACGCGCGGGTGGTGGATCGCGACCGGTCGTGGCGCCTGGCACTGCCCGACGAGCCGCTCGTGGTGACCGGGGACGAGGCCCGGCTGCACCAGGTCGTGAGCAACCTGCTCGCCAACGCCCGCAAGCACACACCGCCCGGCAGCACGGTCACCGTGACCGGCACGCCGGGGGGCTTCACCGTGCACGACGACGGGCCGGGCTTCGCCCCCGAGCTGGTCCCGCACGCCTTCGAGCGGTTCACCCGCGGTGACGCCGCGCGCACCCGGGGAGGGGCGGGCCTGGGCCTGTCCCTCGTCGAGGCGATCGTCGCCGCGCACGGCGGGTCGGTCGGCCTGGCGAGCAGCCCGGGCGACACGACGGTCACCGTCCGGCTCCCTCCCACCGCGGCGTAAACGCGAGTTACAGTGGCTCGCATGGCCCTCACCACGCTCGCCGGTCGCGTCGTCGTCATCACCGGCGCCGGGTCCGGCATCGGCCGCTCGCTCGCACTCCGCGCCGCCCGCGCAGGCGCGCTGCTCGCGCTCTCCGACTGGGACGCCGAGGGCCTCGCCGAGACGGTGCGGCTGGCGGAGGCCGCCGGTGCCCCCAGGGTGCGCCCCGACGTGGTCGACGTGTCCGACCGGGACGCCGTACGCCACTGGGCGGGGTGGGTCGTGGAGGACTTCGGCCGGGTGAACCTGGTCGTCAACAACGCCGGTGTCACCGCCACGGGCGACTTCGCCGACCTGACCTACGACGACCTGGAGTGGATCGTCGGGATCAACTTCTGGGGGGTGGTCCACGGCTCGAAGGAGTTCCTCCCCCACCTCGTCGCCTCCGGCGACGGCGCGCTGGTCAACGTGTCGTCGCTCTTCGGGCTCATGTCGGTGCCCGGCCAGTCGGCGTACAACGCCACGAAGTACGCCGTCCGCGGGCTCACCGAGGCGATCCGCGAGGAGATGCTCGTCGGCGGCCACCCGGTCACCGTCACGTGCGTCCACCCCGGCGGCATCCGCACCGGCATCAGCCGCCACGGCCGCAAGGCGGCGGGCCTCGACGCCTCCGCGATCGACGCGCTCTTCGAGAAGAAGCTCGCGAAGATGTCGCCCGACCGGGCGGCCGGGATCATCCTCGACGGCGCGCTCTCCGGGAAGGCCCGCGTGCTCGTCGGCATCGACGCCCACGTGCTCCACCACTTCGCCAGGCTCACCGGCTCCCGCTACCAGGACGTCGTCGCGCGGGTCACCTCCCGCATGCCCGTCCGGTGACGAGCGCCTAGGTTGGGACACGTGACGACGCACCCCTCGGGAACCCCGATCCGCTGCGAGATGACGAAGTGGGGGAACCGTCCTCACTGGCAGTTCGCGGGCGTCTACCTCGGCGCGGACGAGCACGGCGAGTGGCTGGGCTTCCCGGCGGGCACGCACAACCACCGACCCGGCTTCGAGTTCCACTCCGAGGTCGACGCGGTGACGCTGGTGCCGCCCGGCGGGTGGTACGCCGCCACCTTCCACGCGCCCGGCATCTGGTGCGCGATCTACGTCGACGTCACCACGCCGGCGACGTGGGAGGGCGACGTGCTGCGGGCCGTCGACCTCGACCTCGACGTGATCAAGATGTCGTCGGAGCACCTCTCCGACCCGCTGGAGTGGATGGCCGCGCCGGGCGAGACCTTCGTCGACGACGAGGACGAGTTCGAGGAGCACCGGGTCGCCCTCAACTACCCCGAGGGCGTCGTCGCCGCGGCGCAGGCCAGCTGCCAGGAGCTCAAGGCGGCCGTGCGTGCCGGCGTGCCGCCGTACGACGGCACGCACGAGCGCTGGCTCGCCGAGCTCAGTCGGCTCGCTGCTTCCTGAGCGCGCGGCGCTCGGCGCGCGTCATCGCCCGGAACGGACCGACCAGGCGTGGCCCGGCGAGCCGGCTCTCGAGCTTGCGGGCCTCGCGCTTGAGCGGCTGGGCGACGTACTCGCCGAGGATCACGCCGGAGGCCAGCGCGATGGCGACCGAGATCGCGGTCATCAGCGCGAGGATGCCCTGGGAGACGAGGTAGCCACCGTTGGCGAGGAACGTCAGCCCGCGGTAGATCGACAGGCCCGGCAGGAAGGGCACGATCGCCGGCACGGCCACCACCAGCGGAGGCACGTGGACGCGTCCCGCGACGGAGTAGGCCACGAGCCCGATGAAGAACGCCGCCGCCGCGGCGCCCATGGTCCGGTCGAAGCCGCCGAGCTCGACCGCCTGGGAGATGAGCGCGGCCACGGCGGTGATCACCGCGACGGGAAGCACCGCCCGGCGGGGGGCGTAGCAGGCGACGGAGAAGGCGGCCGCCGAGACCGCGGCACCGGCGAGGAGCGCGACCGCAGCGAGGGGCGAGGAGTCGTCGAGCCGCCCGAGCTGTCCGGGCACGAGGGTGCCGAGGGGGATGCCGAGCCCGTCGGCCAGCGAGATGCCGACGGCGACGCCCGCGATGATGCCGGCCGTCGCCATCATCGCCTCGATCAGGCGGGCGCCGGAGGTGAGGTAGAAGCCGGTGAGCGCGTCCTGCACGGCGCCCATCAGGCCGATCCCGGCGAGCAGCATGATGATGTTCGCCGTGACGACGAGCGACTCGTCGACCTCGATGGGGCTGGCCGCCACACCGGCCGCGAGCAGGGTGGCGATCACGCCGCCGGCGACCTGGAGGTAGAAGAACGGCAACCGGCGCCGCGCCATGACGAGCTGCACGCGGTCGATGCACACGGCCGCCAGCGCCGCCACCGCGGACACCACGAGGCCGCCGCCGAGGAACACGCCGACGCCCGCGGCCATCACCGCCCACGCCACCGTCACCGCCCACCGCGGCAGGACGTGGCCGAGCGAGACGATCGTGGCCATCCGGGACCGGGCGAGGTACAGGTCGGCGCGGTCGGTGAGCACGTCGCGGACGAGGTGGTCGACGGCGGTGAGGTCCTCGTAGTCGATGTCGCGCTGCTGCACGTGCCGCAGCATCACCGTGGGCAGGTCGTCGGCCGAGCGCTGGTAGGTCATCGACAGCGCCGTGAACGTCACGTCGATCTCGGCCTGCCGCAGCCCGAGGTGGTCGGCCACCGAGCGCATCGTCGCCGTGACGTCGGCCGCGCCGGCACCGGAGGACAGCAGCATCTCACCGATGCGCAGGCAGAGGTCCATCGTCAGGTGGACCTCACGCGCCCGTTCGGCGTCCTCACGGGCCTGCTCCTGTGCCGCCTCCTCCGCCGCCCGGAACGTCTCGGCGGCCCTGTCCGAGTGCTCGATCTCGTCCACGCGGACATGGTGGCACCCGGCGCAGCCGCCCCGGCAGGGTGGTCCGTGCGGCTCGGGTCCTCCCTAGAGTTGAGGCATGCGCATCGACTTCCATGCCTCGCCGGAGCCCACGCTCGGCGTCGAGTGGGAGCTCGCGCTGGTCGACCCCCACAGCCGAGACCTGGTCAACCGGGCGGCCGACCTCGCGGACCTCGCGGCCCCGCGGCTCGAGCAGCCCGAGCGGCTGCACAAGGAGCTGCTGCGCAACACCGTCGAGGTCGTCTCGGGGATCTGCCACACCGTCGGCGAGGCCGTCGACGACCTCACCGGCACCCTCGCCACGGTGATGGGGGCCGCCGACGAGCTCGGCGTCGACCTGATGGGCGCCGGCGCGCACCCGTTCGCGGACTGGTCCCACCAGCAGCTCACCGAGGGCCACCGCTACGAGGAGCTGATCAACCGCACGCAGTGGTGGGGCCGCCAGATGCTGATCTGGGGCGTCCACGTGCACGTCGGGATGCCCGAGCGCGACCGGGTGATGCCGGTGCTGTCCGGGCTGCTGACGACGTACCCGCACCTGCTCGCCCTCTCCGCCAGCTCGCCGTACTGGGCCGGGCAGGACACCGGGTACGCCTCCAACCGGGCGCTGATGTTCCAGCAGCTGCCGACGGCGGGCCTGCCGTTCGCCTTCGACACGTGGGAGGCCTTCGAGCGCTGCATCGCCGACCAGACCACCACCGGGATCATCGAGTCGATGTCCGACGTGCGGTGGGACCTGCGGCCCGCGCCCCACCTCGGCACGCTCGAGCACCGCGTCTGCGACGGCGTCTCCGACGTGCGTGAGCTCGCCGCGCTGACCGCGCTCGTCCACTGCCTCGTGGTCGACCTCGACGCCCGGCTCGTGGCCGGTGAGCGGCTGCCGACCCTGCCGCCCTGGCAGGTGCAGGAGAACAAGTGGCGCGCCGCGCGCTACGGCCTCGACGCGATCGTGATCCTCGACGACCACAACCGCGAGCGCCTGGTCACCGAGGACCTCGACGACCTGCTCGAGCGCCTCACCCCGGTGGCGCGTCGCCTCGGCTGCGAGGACGAGCTGCGCTCGGTGGCCGACATCCCGACCCGGGGCGCGTCGTCGGAGCGCCAGCGTCGCGTGGCCGCGGCCCACCACGGCGACCTGGTCGCCGTCGTCGACTCGATCGTCACGGAGCTGCGCGGCTCGCTCGGGCGCTGACCCGCGGGCCCGCCCCTCCCGCGACCGCCGGGGTTGTGGCGCTTGTCGCCGGGGTGTTGGATCGGCCCACTGCTCCGAGCCTCTTGAGGAGGACGCGTGGTCGACCCGATCGATCCCACTGCAACGGGATTCCTGCTCGCCGAGAACCGCAACATGCCGATGCACGTGGGCGGCCTGCAGCTCTTCGAGAAGCCCGAGGGTGCGGGTCGCAGCTACGTCCGAGAGATGTACGAGCAGATGCGCGACGTCGAGGAGGTCGCCCCGCTCTTCCTCAAGCACCCCTACCGCTCGGCACGCACCGCCGGCCAGCTGGTGTGGCGGCCCGACGAGCAGTTCGACATCGAGCACCACGTCCGGCACAGCGCGCTGCCCAAGCCGGGCCGGGTCCGCGAGCTCCTCGAGCTCTGCTCGCGCCTGCACAGCACGAGGCTGGCGTGGGAACGGCCGCTGTGGGAGGCGACCGTCATCGAGGGCCTGCGTGACGGTCGCGTCGCGATGTACACCAAGACCCACCACGCGCTCGTCGACGGCGTCTCCGCGATGCGGCTGCTGGCGAGCGTGCTGTCGACCGACCCCGACGAGCGCAACATGCCGGCCCCGTGGGCCAGGCGGCCGCGCCGGGTCGCCGACCCCGAGCCCGAGCCCAGCGACGGCGGCGCCTCGCTCGCCGACGTCTCGGCCGCCACGGTGCGTACGGCGCTCGCGCTGGCCTCCGAGGCGGCCGGGATGCCCGGTGCGCTGATCCGCACCCTCAACAAGAGCGTGCGCAACGAGACCTCCGCGCTCTCGCTCTACGCGCCGCGCACGATGCTCAACCAGAACATCACCGGCTCGCGCCGCTTCGCCGCGCAGGACTGGCCGGTCGAGCGGCTGCGTGCCGTCGGCAAGGCCACCGGCACCACCATCAACGACGTGGTCCTCGCGATGGTCTCCGGCGCGATGCGCACCTACCTCGCCGAGATGGACGCGCTGCCCGAGACCACGCTCATCTCGATGGTGCCGGTGGGCCTGAACGCGAAGCAGTCGCAGCTCGCCTCGTCCGACGGAGGCAACGCGGTCGGCTCGGTGATGGTCCAGCTCGGCACCCACCTGCCCGACCCGGCCGACCGCCTCGAGGCGATCCACCGCTCCATGAAGGACGGCAAGGACAGCCTCTCGGCGATGACGCCCGCCCAGATCCTGGCCATGAGCGCCCTCGGGCAGGCGCCGGCCATCCTCGGCCCGCTCTTCCGGATGCAGGGCATCGTGCGACCGCCGTACAACCTCATCGTCAGCAACGTGCCCGGCCCCCGCACGACGCACTACTGGAACGGCGCCAGGCTCGTCGGCACCTATCCCCTCTCGATCCCGATCAACGGGATGGCGCTCAACATCACCTGCACGTCGTACGACGGGAAGATGTGCTTCGGCCTCACCGGCTGCCGCCGCACCGTCCCCCACCTCCAGGTGCTGCTCCAGTACCTCGACGACGAGCTGAAGGCCCTGGAGAAGGCCGCCGG
>JAYSEC010000208.1:0-6143 GCA_041914085.1 Nocardioides sp. | reverse complement strand
AGAACGACGTCGAGTTCTTCTACCTCCGTCCGCGCGACATCGCGCTCTACGTCGGTGAGGGCACGCTCGACGTCGGGATCACCGGCCGCGACCTGCTCCTCGACTCGGGCGCCAAGGCCGACGAGGTGATGAGCCTCGGCTTCGGTCGCTCGCGCTTCCACTTCGCCGGGCCCGCGGGCCGCTACTCCTCGCTGGAGGACCTCTCCGGCCTGCGGATCGCGACGTCCTACGTCGGGGTGGTGGAGGACCACCTCTTCCGGCACGGCATCGACGCGACCGTCACCCGGCTCGACGGCGCCGTCGAGACGAGCATCCAGCTCGGCGTCGCCGACGTCATCGCCGACGTCGTCGAGACCGGCTCGACGCTGCGCGCCGCCGGGCTCGCCGTCTTCGGTGACGTGATCCTCGAGTCCGAGGCCGTCCTGATCACCCGCGGCGGCGTGGTGCCCGACGACTTCGAGATCTTCCGCCGCCGCGTCGAGGGCGTCCTGGTCGCGCGCAGCTACGTGATGATGGACTACGACATCGAGGAGTCGAACCTCGAGCGGGCGACTCAGCTCGCCCCCGGGCGCGAGGGGCCGACGATCTCGCCGCTGGGCAAGGCCGGCTGGGTCGCGGTCCGCGTGATGGTGCCGCGCACGGGCGCGCAGAGGCTGATGGACGACCTGTACTCGATCGGCGCTCGCGCCATCCTCCTCACGGACATCCATGCCTGCCGGCTCTGACGGACCCGGCGGGTCGGGCGCGGCCCGCGCGCTGCCGTCGCTGCCGCACACCTGGCGGCCGCTCGGCGTCCGGATCGCGGTGGTCGGCTTCGGCCTCATGCTCGTCGTGGTCTGCGTGGCGGCGTGGTTCGGCTTCGACGCCTCGGTGCGCGACCGGTTCAGCTTCCTCCAGCGCCTGACCCTCGTCCTCCTCGGCGCCGGCTTCGCGGTGTGCGGCTGGGCCCTGGGGCGTGCGCGGGTGACCGCCGAGGGGGCGGGTCTCGTGGTCGTCAACGGCTTCCGCACCCGCCGGCTGGCCTGGGAGGAGGTCATCGCCATCCACCTGCCCGAGGGCGCCCCGTGGGCGACCCTCGACCTCGCCGACGGCACGACGATCTCGGCGATGGCGTTCCAGGGGTCCGACGGTCGGCGTGCCGTCCACGGCGTACGTGCGGTGCGCGAGCTCATCGACCGGGAGACCGGCGGCAGCTGAGCCCGTGCGGGGCAGTCAGATGGCCTGGATGCCCCACGACACCGACAGCTCGTCGCCCGGCGAGCCGGCGGGCGCGAGGGTGACGAGGTCGGTGCCGGAGTTGAAGGCGTCGGCCGGCGCGGTCATCGGTTCGATCGCGATCCCCGGACGCGGCCCGTCGGCGGGCGGCGTGAACACCTGGAGCCACCGGTGGTGCTCGTCCACCCACAGCGCGACGCCGCGGCCGGTCGCCGGGTCGACCAGCGTGGCGGTGGCGCGACCCTCCTCGCGGACGAGGGCGCCGAACCCGGCGTCGATCTCGAGGTCGCCGATCCGGCGCGGGGAGGTGAAGTCGTCCTCGCCCGAGACCGGCTCGGTGCCGGTCGGCAGCTTCCGGTCGTCGACGACGACCCGTTCCCGGGCCGGCAGCCGCAGGTCGAGGCCCTCGATCGCGTCGCCCACGCGCAGGTAGGGGTGCGCGCCGCTCGCGTACGGCGCCGGCTCCGGCGACAGGTTGGTCGCCGTCTGGGTGACCACGAGGCCGTCGGCGCCGAGGTCGTACAGCACGTGCAGGTCGACCGCCCACGGGTAGCCGGACTGCGCCATGACGCGGTAGACGAGGGACACCGACGTCGCGGTGTGCTCCTCGACCGTCCACGCGGCCCAGCGCGCGAGGCCGTGGGACGCGGTGCGCGTCCCCGGGTCGGTGAGGCCGAGCTGGAGGTCCTTGCCCCCGAAGGAGTAGCGCCCGTCACGGATGCGGTTCGGCCACGGCATCAGCAGCTGGCCACGGCCCTTGGTGGACATCTCGTCCTCGCCGAACCCGTCGACCAGGTCGCGCCCCTGGTGGCTGAGCGTCCGCAGGGCGGCACCGCTCTCGGTGACCACGGCGGCGTACCCGGCCGCCGCGATCTCGTACTGCTCACCGCTCGGAGACACCATGCCGGTCACCCTATGCACCTGAGGTGCCGCACGACGGGCAGCGCAACGCCGTGCGCTCAGCCGTCGGTGGAGACCACCAGGTCGGCGTGCCTCCGCGTGCCCAGCCGCTCGAACAGCTCGTCCTCGTCGAGGCGCCACTGCTCCCACTGCGGTCGCATCGCCTCGCCGTCGCGGGCCAGCCCGCGCTCGAGCCGCAGGGACGACTCGGCCTCCACCCAGACCAGCAGGCCGACCAGCTCGGCGATCCCGGGCGACCACGACCCGACGCCCTCGACGACGAGCAGTCCTCCCGGCTCGACCGTGTGCGTCTCGGCCCAGGCGTCGGCGTACCAGTCCCACCGGACCCACCGGCCGGGCTCGCCCGCCGCGAGCGGCGCCAGCATCCTGCGCACGGTGGTGGCGAGGCCGGGGAGGCCGCGCCACCCCTGCAGGAGCTCGTCGCAGTGCACCACCTGCGTGCCCGGTACGACGTCGGCGACCGCCGCGGCGAGCGTCGTCTTGCCCGACCCGGCGGGCCCGTCGACGCAGACCAGGCGACCGGGGCCGAGGGTCGGCGCAGCGGCGAGGACGCGCTCGGCGACCGCTGCCGCGACGACGGAGGGGTCAGAAGGCACGGTCGCAGCCGCGGTAGGACGGCACCACGTCGGTGACCGTCTCGCCGCGGACCAGGTGCACGTCGCGGACGTGCTCGAACAGCTCGCCCGACTTGGCGTGCCGGAACCACACCAGGTCGCCGATCGCCAGGAGCGCCGCCGGGTGCCCGGTCAGCGGGGTCTGCACCTCGCCAGCCCCCTCGAGGCCGGTCAGGTGCAGCCCGGGTGGCGCCCACGGGATCGGGGACCGGTCCTCACCGGTCGCGCCGCTGGCGATGAGCCCGCCGCCGTGGACGGTCGCCAGCGTCGGGGTCGGCTTACGGGTGACGCGGAGCCCGAAGAACGCGGCGGGCCGGGGCTCGAAGGACGCGTAGTGGTCGAAGATGCCGGGCACCAGCAGGCCGGACCCGGCGGCGATCTCGGTCACCGCACCGTCTGCGGCCGTGGCCTCGACCGACCCGGACCCGCCGCCGTTCCAGAACTCCAGCTCCGTGACCTCGGCCAGCGCCGCGGAGATCTCGCGCCGGCGCACCTCGAGCTGGGACATGGAGGCCTGCTTGAGCCGTCGGACGAGCAGGGACTTCGTGCGCTGGTCGGGGACGTCGTCCTGGACGCCGGCGACCTGTCCCTCGTAGGTCATCACCCCGACCAACCGGAAGCCGTCGCGCTCGACGACCTTGCGGGCCATTGCCACCACGTCCCCGGTGTCGAACAGCGGGGAGCGCTTGGGGCCGATGTGCTGGCCGCCGAGGCGCAGTCCGGCGTCGAGGTCGAGCGCGACCCGGATCGGTACGGCGCGCGACGAGCGCGTCGCGTCGACCAGGTCGAGGTGCACCGGGTCGTCGACCATCAGCGTGATCGCGGCCGCCGCCGACGGTGACGCGGTGAGCCGGCTGATCGCGGCGCTGTCGACGGTCGGGTAGGCCACCACGATGTCGTCACTGACGCCGGTCTCGTGGAGCCAGAGGGCCTCCGCGAGCGTGAAGGCGAGCACGCCCGCGAACCCGTCGTGGGCCAGGGCGCGCTCGACGAGGGCCGGCACGCGCAGCGACTTCGACGCCACCCGGATCGGCTTGCCCGCGGCCCGGCGGACCAGGTCGTCGGCGTTCGCGTCGAAGGCGTCGAGGTCGACCACGGCGGTGGGGGTGGCCGGCTGCTCGGGCAGCCCGGCGACGGCGGCGTTGAGGCGTGCCCACAGGCGGTTGCGGTCGACGAAGTGGTCGCTCACTGGATGCCGCGCTTCTTGAGCAGCGCCTCGATGTCGGCGAGGTCGTCGTCGATCGGCGATCCGCCGGTCGTGCCGGCGGACGCGGGCGGCAGCTCCTGCTGCCGGCGCGTGGCTCCTCTCCGGTCGCCGGCCGCGTCGCCGGACCCGGTCCCGGACTGGGCACGACCGAGCTGGCGGTCGCGGATGAAGCCGCTGACCACCCACAGCACCACGGCGAGACCACCAAGGCCGACCCCGACCCACGTGCGCACGTCGAAGACCAGGCTCGTCGCCCAGTCGGTGACCGACCCGGCGATCTCGACCACCATCTCGAGGGTGCCCGTGAGCCACGCGGCGGCGGGCAGCAGCGTGAAGCCCATCGCCCGCAGGCCGTTGGCCGCACCCCTGCGGCGGAACGCGATCCACGTCCAGATGGCACCCGCGACGGTGAGTGCGGCGGTCAGTGCGGCCCAGGTTGTCCCTTCCACGGCCCCAGAGTCCCACAAGGCTCCACGCGTCCGGGACAATGGCGCACGTGCAGCACGACGAAGCGCAGGACGACGCAGACCCGCTGGTGCGGACCATCCCCGACCCGGGGTTCGCCGACGACACCGGCGCTGGCGACCCTGCGCTCACCGCGGTCCTCGCCGAGCACGACGCGGGTCGGGCGACGTCGGGTCGGGTGCTCGCGGTGCTGCAGGACGCCCGGCTGCTGGTGCCCGTGGTCGCCATCTTGGGCGAGGTCGAGCACGACGAGGCCGGTCTGGCCCACGACAAGTCCTCCGACATGGCGGCGGTCCTGGTCCGGGCCGCCGACGGCAGCACGGGCCTGCTCGCGTTCACCTCGACCGAGACGATGGCCCGCTGGGACCCTCAGGCCCGTCCCGTCCCGGTGACGGCCGCGACCGCGGCCACCGCGGCGGTCCAGGACGGTGCCGAGGCGCTGCTGGTCGACCTCGCCGGCCCGGCGTCGTACGTCGTCGACGGGGAGGACCTCGCCCGCCTCGCCGCGGGGTGGCGCCTGGTGGCGCTGGGGGAGGGGCACGGCTGGATTGGGCCCTCGGCGGAATGATCGGCTAGTCTTCGGTGTTGACCGATCAGTGCCGCCACAGCTTCACGGCGACACCGATCCCGCCAAGCGGAGTCGAGCAGCACCCGTCTCCCACCCGCACCGATCGCCCAGCACCACAGATCGTCGGGTCCAGGTCCCAGTGAGGCAGCCGTCGCGAGACGGTTGCCACCAGAGGTTTCCCCCGGTCGGGGGACGAGTTCTGACTGGCTCCCGCTTGGCAACCAGCGGGAGCCATCGTTCATTTCCGGCGCAGACGACCGGCGAGGGCGAGGGGCTCCCACCCACCGAACCACTGGAGGACCCATCAGCACCGAGCTGCGCATCAACGACCGGATCCGCGTACCCGAGGTCCGGCTCGTAGGACCCAACGGCGAGACCGTTGGCATCGTGCCGACCGACCAGGCACTCAAGCTGGCCGTGGAGGCCGACCTCGACCTCGTCGAGATCGCCCCGCAGGGACGCCCGCCGGTCTGCAAGCTCATGGACTACGGCAAGTTCAAGTACGAGAACGCCCAGAAGGCGCGCGAGGCTCGCCGCAACCAGACGAACGTGATCATCAAGGAGATGAAGCTTCGTCCCAAGATCGACAAGCACGACTACGAGACCAAGAAGGGTCACGTCGTGCGGTTCCTGGGTGCGGGCGACAAGGTCAAGATCACGATCATGTTCCGCGGCCGCGAGCAGCACCGCCCCGAGCTGGGCTTCCGGCTGCTGCAGAAGCTGGCCGAGGACGTGCAGGAGCTCGGCTTCGTCGAGTCCGCACCCAAGCAGGACGGCCGCAACATGACCATGGTGCTCGGCCCGCACAAGAAGAAGGCCGACGCCAAGATCGACGCCGAGGCCGCCCGCGCCACGAAGGAGCAGGCACGTGCCGACCGCAAGGCCGAGGAGGACGCCGAGCGTGAGGCGGCGCACGCCGCAGGGCCGGTCGCCCAGAAGAAGGAGCGTCGTCGCTCCGAGAACCTCGACGCCGACATCGACGTCTGAGATCACCCCGACGACAGCGTCCTGACGCGGGCGCCCTGCCAGGACGCCTGCGTCACCACGAGTTCCGCCGCCCCGGCCACGAGCCGGGGCAGCACCGAAGAGGAGAGAACAACATGCCGAAGAACAAGACCCACTCGGGCGCGAAGAAGCGCTTCAAGGTGACCGG
>JAYSEC010000207.1:0-6204 GCA_041914085.1 Nocardioides sp. | reverse complement strand
GCGCCAGCCCTTCTCGATGGTTGAGGTGCGAGCGCAGCGAGCCTCGAAACCACGATGTCCCGGGTGGGCGCGGTCGAGCACATGGGTCCTGTGCTGTTTGGCGCCTCCGCTTCGCTTCGGCGCATGTCGCGGCGCTCGTGACCGGCTCGTTCGTCGTCGTTGTCGCGACCTCCCCCGCTTCGCTCCTCCGGCCGCGACCCTCCTCCTGCACTCCCCGGCGCGCCGCGACGAAACACCGGCCGATGACGGCCGGTACGGGTTCGGGCCCCCGGGTGTTGCGAGCATCACGTACCCGCCGGTAACAATCTCCGGACGGGGGTGGCGAGGCGCTCCTAGCCTGCTCGCATGCGTGCACTCGTCCTCGCCCTGGCCCTGCTCGTCCCCGCCCTGTCCGCCTGCTCCGGCGGCGACGCATCGGCGTCCGGGCAGGACGGCGCCGTCCGGGAGGTGGCCCAGCAGGAGGACGAGGCGACCGCCGCCTGGCGCGCCGCCGTGGCGGACGAGCTCGGCACCGACACCTTCGACTTCGCCGCGCTGCAGGCCAACGCGGCCGCGGACTGCCAGCGCACCGACGCGGCCGCGTGGGGCGTGCACCTCGCGCTCAGCGGCGACACCGCCACCTCGGCGCTGACCCGCATCGGCCTGGAGCACGCGTGCAGCGACGTGGTGCCCGCCTTCGACCAGGGCATCACCACCGTCGAGGAGGCGGCCGACCCGCTGGACCTCGTCTGCGGTCCCGGCGCCGACCTCTCCTCCGAGGATGCCCTCAAGGCCGAGATCGTCTGCGCCAACCGCTGAGCCTGGTCGGCGCCGCTCCGGCTACTCCGGCTCCGTGCGACCGCGCTTCCTCAGCGGGCGCGTCGCGGGCCCCTCGAGCACCTCGCCGCCGGGCGCGAACCGCGAGCCGTGGAGCGGGCAGTCCCACGTCTGCTCGGCGTCGTTCCAGGAGAGCAGTCCGCCGAGGTGGGTGCACACGCCCACCACGCCGCAGTCGTACCCGGTCGGGGTCGTGCCGGCGCCGGGAAGCCGGTCGACCGCGGCCTTCGCCGCGCGCGCCGCGGCTGCCACGCCGACACCGAGGTTGACGCGGGCGAGCTCGGCGGCGCCGGCGGCCCGCGGCGTGCGCCCGGCGAGCACGGCGGCCCAGGACGGCACGTCGCCGAGGAGGTCGGAGGAGATGGTGCGGGCCGCGGCGACCGCGTTGGCCATGCCCCACTTCTCGTAGCCGGTCGCGACGTGCACGCGGCCCTCGTCACCCGGCAGGCGCCCGACGAAGGGCACGCCGTCGTAGCTGCTGTAGTCCTGCGCCGACCAGCGGTGGGTCTCGGCGGCGCTGGGGAACCACCGAGCGGTCCACGCGCGCAGCTCCTCGACGTGGGCGCTCTCGGAGCGGGTGCGGCCGACGACGTGGCCGCTGCCGCCGATCACGAGGTGACCACCCGGGGCGTCTCGCACCGACCGGGCGTCGGAGCCGGCGGAGAGGTACATGCCGTCGAGCGCCCCGGACCATTGGTAGGCCAGGGCGTAGGACCGCTGGGGCTCGACCTTGGCGAAGTGGAGCCCGCGGTCGAGGATCGAGGCGCCGGTCGCGACCACGACGTGGCGCGCGCGCAGCTCGTGCCCGTCGTCCAGGGTCACGACCGGCTCACCGGACTTCGACACCGACCGGACCCGGGCGCCCTGGGTGAGGGTGCCGCCGTGGCGGCGCACCTCCGCGACGAGCGCGGCGAGCACCTCCATGGAGTCGATCTGCGCCTGCTCCTCCAGCACCGTCGCCCCGACGTGGGGGAACGGCACGTCGAGCCGGTCGAGCCACCGGACCTCGAGCCCGAGGGACGCGGCGGCGCGGTGCTCCTCCTGCACGCTGGAGCGCTCGGAGTCGTCCGCGGCGTACGTCACCGCGCGTCGGCGCTGGTAGGCGACGCCGTGCTCGTCGCAGAAGCGGAGCAGCCACTCCATGCCCTCGCGGTTGGCCTCGACGTAGGCGCGTCCCACCTCGGCGGTCTGGTGGCGCAGGATCCGGGAGAGGTGGGTGCCCTGCAGCAGCGACACCTTCCCGGTGGTGTTGCCGGTGGTCACGGCGCCGACCGTGCGGGCCTCGACGACCGCCACGTCCTGCCCGGCACGCGCCAGGAGCAGGGCGGTGGTGAGCCCGGTCAGCCCGGCGCCGACGACGAGGACGTCGGGCGTGCGGTCAGGCAGGGCGTCGTCGGTGACGGGGGCGGCGCCGTCGAGCCAGAGGGACGTCACACGTCGCCCTGGTCGTCGCCCTGGTCGTCGCCCTGGTCCTCGACCGGGTCGCCCGCGAGGTCCGTCTCGGGGTTCGGGGCGTTCACCGGGTCCGTGTCGAGGTGGGTCTGCGGGTCGGCCTGGGTGTCGGGGGTGGTCTCGCCGGACGAGCTCATCGGGTCCTCCTCGGGGTCGGCGTCCTCGTACCCATCCCGTCCCCGTCCATGAGCGCGTTCATGTGTGGCGCATGCACCACACCCTCCTGGGGTACCACCACCTCGCAGCAGGGGTCCGCCGGGGACGTCCTCCCGTACGCCGTGCGAGGACGTCCCCGGCGCTCGGCGCATCGCACCCCGTCTGCGGGGGTACCGGTGCAGATGCCCGATCTCTCCTGCCTCGTGCTCAGCTGCACCCTCAAGCCCTCGCCTGCCGAGTCCAGCTCGGACCTGCTCGGCTCCCAGGTCCTCGCCGCCCTCGAGGAACGCGGGGTGCCGGGCGTCATGCAGCGCGTCGTCGACCACGACGTCCGGTTCGGCGTCAGCACCGACGAGGGCGACGGGGACGCCTGGCCCTCGCTCCGCGAGAAGATGCTGGCCGCCGACGTCCTGGTGCTGGTCACGCCCATCTGGCTGGGGCAGCCGTCCTCGGTCTGCAAGATGGTGCTGGAGCGGCTCGACGCCGAGCTCTCCGAGACCGACGACGAGGGCCGGCCGCTGGTGTTCGGCAAGGTCGCGGCGATCGGCGTCGTCGGCAACGAGGACGGCGCCCACCACGTGACCGCCGAGCTCGCCCAGGCCCTGTCCGACGTCGGCTTCACGATCCCGGCACAGGCAGCGACGTACTGGGTGGGCGAAGCCATGCAGGCTGTCGACTACCAGGACCTCGGCACGACCCCGGAGACGACTGCCGGCACCACGGCGGTGCTCGCGCGCAACGCGGCCCACCTCGCCGGTCTCCTCGCCACGTCGCCGTACCCGCCCGGCTGACCGGTCAGGCACCCACGCCCCGCCGGGTGTGGCGGGTGCGGCGGGGGAGGCGCACCATCGAGGCTTCGCCCGCACCGACTCGAAGGACGCCATGGAGCTTCTGCCGCAGAGCAGGGAGGCGCTGGACGAGTACGTCACGACGGCGGTCGACGACGTCGAGGTGCTGCTGAGGGTGATCGAGGGCTGGGCCGTGCGGTCCGTGCCCGAGTGCGTCGCGCTCAGCGTGACGCTGCTCGACGACGACCTCACCTTCACCCTTGTCGACGACACGGCGACGAGGCGCCCCGCCGACGCAGCCGGGCAGGGTTCGGCGGACGCGGCCGGCGAGGCGCATGCGCTCGACGAGACCGGGTGGGCCGAGATGGCCCGCGAGCGCGCGTTCGCGGGGATCCTCAGCACCGTGTCCCTCCCGGTGGTCGAGCACGGTCGGGCGGTGCTCACCATCGACCTCTACGCGTCCACGCCGCACGCCTTCCACGACCGCATCGAGGGCCTCGTCGACGCCCTCGGCGCGTGGCAGGCAGGAGCGGTGACCAACGCCGACCTGGGCTTCGACACCCTGCGCCGGGCGGAGGCGGCACCCGAGCGGCTGCGCGAGCAGCGGGTGCTCGACGTCGCGATCGGCGTCGTCGCGGCTCGTCTGGGCCTCAGCACGAGCGACGCCGACGAGCTGCTGACCCGGGCGGCCGAGCGCGCGGGCGTGAGCGCGGTGCAGGCGGCCACGGTGGCGCAGGCGCTGCTCGCCTGACGTCGCGCATGGCGCCTGTCCCCGCGGGTACGGGCCCGTCATGGACCCGAGCCCGGAGACCGCGTCGTGACCCGCTTCGGCTACTTCCTCTCCTGCGAGGAGTACGCCCCCGACCAGCTGCTCGACCAGGCCCGCCGCGCGGAGGAGGCCGGGTTCGACGCGCTGTGGATCAGCGACCACTTCCACCCGTGGACCGACGCGCAGGGCCAGTCGCCCTTCGTCTGGTCGATGATCGGCGCCATCGCGCAGGTGTGCGACCTGCCCGTCACGACGGCCGTCACCTGCCCCACCGTCCGCACCCACCCGGCGATCGTCGCCCAGGCCGCCGCCACGTGCGCGGTGCTGCTCGGCGAGGGCCGGTTCACGCTCGGCGTCGGCAGCGGGGAGGCGCTCAACGAGCACGTCCTGGGTGACGCCTGGCCGCGCACGGAGAAGCGCCTGGAGATGCTCGAGGAGGCCGTGGAGGTCATCCGCCGGCTCTGGGAGGGCGACGTCGTGTCGCACGACGGCCGGCACTACCAGGTCGACACCGCGCGGATCTACACGCGGCCGGAGACCCCGCCGCCGATCTACATGAGCGCGTTCGGGCCCAAGGCGCTCGACGTGGCGTGCCGGATCGCCGACGGCTTCATCACCACCCAGCCGGACGCCGACTCGGTGGCGACCTTCCGCGAGGCGAAGGGCGCCGACGCCCCGGCCCAGGCCGGCTTCAAGGTCGCGTGGGGGCCCACCCGCGACGAGGCCATCGACGCGGCGTACGAGCTGTGGCCCAACGCGGGGGTGCCCGGGGAGCTGAGCCAGGTGCTGCCGAACCCGCAGCACTTCGAGCAGGCCGCCGAGCTCGTCACTCGGGAGGCGTTCGCCGAGAACGGCGCCTTCGGCCCCGGCGTCGCCGAGCACGTCGAGGCCTACGCGCCGTTCGTCGAGGCCGGCTTCACCGAGGTGTACGTCGCCAACATGGGGCCGCACTACGCCGACATGCTGGCCGCCTACGGGTCCGACGTGCTGCCGGAGCTGCGGCGTCGGACCCAGCAGTCGTCCTAGCCCTCCGCGCCGTCGTCGTACTCCGGGTCACCCTGCACGTCCGCGGGGCGCGCCTCGTGGCCCTCGCGCCCGTCGCGGGTGCGCCGCAGCTCCTTCATCTCGGCCTCGAAGACGTGCCGGCGCCCGCCCATCAGCTCGTCCAGGGCGCGCTGGTGCAGTCCCTTGGCGCGGGCGTAGAACCCGTCGTCGAACTCGTCGACCATCTGGAACGACCACATGCCCGGGAGCGGGTTGGCGCCCAGGGCGTCGCGGTCGAGCGCGTCGGCGAGGTCGGCGTGCCCGGCCTCGCGCACCATCGCGGTCGCCTCCTCCAGCGTGCTCTCGGCACTGCCCATGAGGCGGTGGAAGGCGTAGAGGTGGCCGCGCGCGTCCTCGATGTGGTCGAGCGCGGCGGAGAGCTTGCCGACGGCCTCGACCGTCTCGTCGGTGACGCCCTCGGGGCGGGTGTGCTGCTGCGTGGGGTGGTCGTCCATGGCCTCACCCTGACAAGCCGCGGGCGGGTGCCACCACGCTCCAAGGGGCGGGCTACGGCGGGTTGGAGGGCAGACGGCGGTCCGCGACGATCTCGGCCGCGAGGTCGCGCAGCTTGCGGTTGTCCTGGGAGGCGATGCGGCGCAGCACGTTGAACGCGGTGTCCTCGTCCAGTCCGTACCGCTCCATCACCATCCCGAGCGCCTGGCCGATGACGGTCCGCGACTCGAGCGCCCTGGCGAGCTGCTCGTCATGGATCGAGCGGGCCAGCACGACCGCGCACATCGCGGCGATGGTCTGGCCGTGCAGCACGTCCTCCTCCGTGAACGCGCGCGGCTCGGTGGAGTAGACGTTGAGGGCCCCCCAGGACTCGTCGCGCCGGGTGAACAGGCGGAAGCTCAGGCTCGACCGGATGCCGAGCTCGGACACCATCTCGTGGCCCCACTCGGGCCACCGCGGGTCGGTGGCGAGGTCGTGGACCAGGACGGTCGGGTGGTTGCGGATGGAGTCGTAGCAGGGACCCTGACGGTGCTCGAACTGCGACTCGTCGAGCTCGCGCAGCTTCTCGTTGGTGGCGGCGGGCGTGTGGATGCGCCCCTTCTCCACGACCGAGACGCCGACGCAGTCGCAGGAGTCGAAGAACTCCGGCGTGATCGCCACGATCGTCTCGAGGGTGTGGGGCGGGTCCTCCTGCGCGTTGAGCTCGCGCACCGCGTCGGCGAGCTG
>JAYSEC010000206.1:0-6219 GCA_041914085.1 Nocardioides sp. | reverse complement strand
GGCGCCAGACGTCGATGGCCTTCGCCGGCGGGATGTGCGTCTTCCCCGGCGGCGGCGTCGACCCCCGCGACTTCGACGACGAGCTCGTCGACCGCGGCCTCTGGGCCGGGCCGTCGCCCGCGCAGTGGGCCGCCCGGCTCGGCTGCGACGAGCCCGAGGCGCGTGCGCTGGTGTGCGCCGCCGTGCGGGAGACCTTCGAGGAGTCGTCGGTGCTCCTCGCCGGGCCGAGCGCCGACGAGGTCGTCGCCGACACCACGGGCGAGGACTGGGAGGCCGACCGGGTCGCCCTCGAGTCGCGCGAGACCTCGCTGACCGAGTTCCTGGAGAAGCGCACGCTCGTCCTGCGCACCGACCTGCTCGGCGCCTGGTCCGGCTGGCTGACGCCGGTCTTCGAGCCGCGCCGCTACCGGACGTGGTTCTTCGTCGCCCGGCTGCCCGAGGGCCAGGTCACCCGCGACGTGTCCTCGGAGTCCTCCTCCGTCTCCTGGCTCGGCGCGCAGCAGGCCGTGGAGCAGGTCGAGCAGCAGCAGATCCTCATGCTGCCGCCGACGTGGCTGACCTGCCTCGACGTCGCCCAGCACCCCGACCCCGACGCCGTGCTCGCCGAGGCCCGAGGGCGGACCGTCGAGATGTTCATGCCCGAGGTGGTCGCCGACGGCGACGAGTTCATCCTCTCCACGCCCCCGCACTACACCGCCCTGATGGCCGCCCGATGACCCAGGAGCCGTGGACCGGAGGGTCCTTCGGCGCGACGGGGCAGTGCGTCCTGGCGCCGAACGCCGACATCATGACCCTCGACGGCACCAACACCTGGGTGCTGCGCGACCCCGACTCCTCGCGGTCGGTGGTCGTCGACCCCGGCCCGTCCATCGAGTCGCACCTCGACGCGATCGACGCGGCCGCCGGCGATGTCGCGGTCGTCCTGCTGACCCACCACCACGCCGACCACAGCGAGGCCGCCCGCGAGTACGCCGAGCGGCACGGGTGCGGCGTACGCGCACTGGACCCCGCCTACCGCCTCGGGTCGGAGGGCCTCGGCGAGGGCGACGTGGTCGCGGTCGGCGGGCTCGAGGTGCACGTCGTGGCGACGCCCGGCCACACCTCCGACTCCCTGTCGTTCGTGGTCCCGCAGGACCGCGCGGTGCTCACCGGCGACACCGTCCTGGGCCGGGGCACGACCGTGGTGGCGCACCCCGACGGCCAGCTGGGTGCGTACCTCTCCTCCCTCCAGCGACTCCACGCGCTCTGCGGGGAGCAGGGGATCAGCACCGTCTGGCCCGGGCACGGTCCGGTCATCGACGACGCCCTCGGCGCGCTCGACTTCTACCTCGCCCACCGCGAGCAGCGCCTCGACCAGGTCCGGCAGGCGCTGCGCGACCTGCACGCCATCGCGCGCGAGGGCGGCACCTTCCCCCACGAGACGCTGCCGCGCGCGATCGTCGAGATCGTCTACGCCGACGTCGACCCGGTGCTGTGGGGGGCGGCCGAGCTCTCGGTGCGGGCCCAGCTCGCCTATCTCACCGAGGGCTGACCGTCCTCACCGCGTCACCTCGACCACGCCGTGCTGACCGCGCTCGGCGTCGACCATCACGTGGTTGACGAAGGGGTAGCGCCCCGGCTCGTCGAAGGTGAGCTCGGCGAAACCGCCCTGCGCCGGGAGGAGCGGCAGCACCTGCGCGCCCCCGCTCGTGCCGAGCCGGAGCGTCCACGCGCCCTCGTTCCAGGTGGCGTCGAGCTGCTCGCCCACCACGTGGAAGGCCATCGGGCGGTTGGGTCCGGCGTCGAGCACCCACACCCGCACCCGCTCGCCGACCCGGGCGCGCAGCGGCTCGGTGTCGTACTGGAAGGCACGGCCGTTGAACGCCAGGTGGTCCGGCTCCTCCGCCGCCACGGCGGCGTCGTCGACCTCGTCGGCGCCCTCCCGGGTCGTGTCCTCGCCGAGGAAGGTCTCCGACCCGACCAGGACCCACTCGTGGTCGACGGGCGCGAGGCCCGGCGGCTCGATGACGACCGCTCCGGCGAGGCCGGCCGCGATGTGGCTGCTCATCGGCATCGTCGAGCAGTGGTACATCCAGATCCCGGCCCGGCGCGCGGTGAACCGGTAGACCAGGCTCCCTCCCGGCGGGATCGCGCGCATCACCTCGTCGGGCGCCCGCTCGCCGGCGTGGAAGTCGATCGAGTGCGTCATCTCGGCGGCGTTGTGCACCGTGACCACGAACCGGTCCCCGACCCGGCCGCGCAGGACCGGTCCCGGCGCCTGCCCGTCGAAGGTCCACCGTCGCTGCCACACGCCCGGCGCCACCTCGAGGACCGTCTCGTCGATCGTGAGGTCGACCCGGTGCACCCGGCCGCGCACCGGCGGGAGCGTCGCGTCGTACGCCGGTGAGGTGGCCGCGGCGTCGTGGTCCGAGCCGTGCGCGACGTGGGTGTGGTCGGCGGCCGGGGCCGGCTCGCCGGACCCCACCCGGATGGTGAGGACCATCCCCATCCGGCGGTGTCCCACGACCGAGCACCACCCCTCGGTGGAGGCGCCCACCACACCGACGTCGAGGGTCGCGCTGTCCCCGGGAGCGAGCCGCGGCGTGTGGGCGCCGCTGGGCAGCACGAGGTCGTGGGTGTCCTCGTCGTCGGTGTTGACCAGCTCGACGACGAGGCGGTCCCCGGCCGGCACGTCGATCGTCGACGGGTGGAAGGCCATGTCCTTCGCCTCCACGCGGACCGTGGTGGTCTCGCCGGTCGGCGCCGCTCCGGCCGTCAGGTCGGAGGAGGCGGCCGGGCCCGCCAGCACGCCGGCGACCGCGACCACCAGCGCGAGCGCGCTGGTCGCCGCGCCGAGCTGGCCGAGCGACCACGCCGGGCGCTCCGGCGTCGCGACCGGCTCGCCCGCCACCAGGGCGCGGCGGGCCGCCACTGCGGCGCGGATGCCGCGCAGCATCAGCGGGACGAACGCGGCGAAGGCCAGCAGCACCAGTGCGGACGCGACCACGCGGACCGTCGACGGCACGGGCAGCAGGCAGACCAGCAGGCCGCCGTTGACCAGGGTGAGCCGGGCGACGGCACCCTTCTCCAGCCACCGCTGCCCAGCGCGCACGACGCTGGGGCCGCCGCCGAGGACGCTGGGGACGAGGTGGCTGAGCGCGCCGGTGAGGAGCTGGAGCCCGAACCCGGCGGCGACCACTGCCGCGATCCGGCCCGCGAGGTCGCCCAGGTCGTCGACGCCGCGGGTCGCGACCGTCACCGCGGCGGCGACGAGTCCGCCGGCGAGCCACAGCAGGGCCAGCCCGACCGAGGCGGGCCCGAGCTCGCGGGGCGGACGCCGTCGCAGGGGTGCGGCCAGCGCCCGGCCCCACCAGGCGAGCGCCGCCAGCCACAGCACGATCCCGGCAGCGGTGCCGACGGCCAGCCCCGCCAGTGCGGTGGCGTCGATGACCAGGAGGGCGACGAGGAACACCGGCAGGGACTGGCGGGCCAGCCGCTCGGCGCGGTCGTCCATCCGGGTGCGGAGCATGGTGGGCCAGAGGGTGACGAGGGTGCCGGTCATGGTGAGCCCGAGCCAGCCGAGCGCCATGGTCGCGACGTGGGCGGCGAGCAGCCGCCCGTGCCACGGGTCGGCCGGCTGGCGGGCGAGCAGGACGCCGAAGGTCGCGCCGACCGGCAGGCACGCGGCGGCGGCGACGTAGAACCGGACGGTCACGCGGAAACGCCCGGGCAGCGCGTGGCGCAGACGTCGTACGAGCTGGACGGCGTGCCACCCGACCGCGGTGCTGACGGTGACCGCGCCGGCGAGGGTCAGCGGCCACCAGGCGGTGGGGACGCCGACCACCACCATCGTGGTGCCGGCGAGGAGGAGCAGCAGGCGCCGGGACTGGACCCGGCGGTCGTCGATCGTCGGGGGTGACTTGAGGATCGTCGCGGCGAAGTGGGTGCTCCACACCATCGCCGAGTGGGTCAGCGCGCCCAGCAGGACGAGGTGGGTGAGCAGCCACACGGCGTCGGGCACCCACGGGTGGGCCACGGCCACCAGCACCGCCAGGACCAGCCACAGCACGCCCGGGCGGTCGCGCAGCCCCCATGAGCCGCGCGCCTGCTGCGGTCGCGCGGACGGTGCCGTCAGGCCGCGCGGGTCAGGAGCAGGCGCCACGCCTCAGGCCCTTCGGCGAGGTAGGTGACGGCGATCGCGCCGTTCTCCTCGCGGTCGATCTCGGCGAGCAGGGGCAGGGGGTTGTGCGGCGCGACCAGCACCATCGCCGATCCCGGGCGCACCCGGGACAGCGCTCCCAGGATGGCGCCGTGCCGCAGCGCGTGCGGGATCACGCGCGCGTCCAGCTCCGGGTGGGCCGCGTCGTGCTCCCCGCAGGCGCAGGCGTGGTCCGTCTCGATCAGGGGCAGGTCAGGGGTCATGCAGGCATGGTCACCCGGTGCGGAACGGTGGAAAAAGGGGCGAAGGTCCCGGGTGCCTCCGCGACCGACCCTTGCGTGCCGGTCCGGTTGGCGGTGGAGTGGTGCCATGGCCACTCCGCACCAGGCTGTCGTCGTCCTCTCGCGTGCCCTCGACCAGGCCGGCGACGCCCTCGCCTCCATCCACGCCGACGACTGGGACCGCCCGACGCCGTGCGGTGACTGGTCGGTCCGGCAGCTCGCCGCCCACCTCGCGGCCGCGCCCGAGCACTTCCTGCAGCACGCACGGGGCGAGGACGTGGACTGGGCGGCGCCGGCCGACGTCCCGGACGGGCAGTGGGCCGGCCACTTCCGCAACCACGGCGACGACCTGCTCCACCACTGGCACGAGCAGCCGGACGACCGGGCGCCGCAGGCCGACATGCCGACCGCGGAGATCGGCGTCCACACGTGGGACCTCGTCCGGGCGCTCGGCCGGCCGCAGCCGCTCGACGACGAGGTGGCCGAGCGGGCCGCGGCCTTCATGCGACAGGGGCTCACCGACGAGAACCGCGAGGGGGCGTTCGCCCCGGAGGTGGAGGTCGGCGCGGACGCGTCGGCCTACGACCGGCTCGCCGCGTTCGCCGGCCGCGACCCGCGCGCCTGACTACCCGAGGAAGCGGCGCCACAGCCACCGCAGGCCCATGAGCACGGCGATCGCTGCCGCGACGCCGAGGCCGATCAGCAGCGACAGCTCGATGCCCATCGGAGTGAGCGGATCGCCGACCCCGTCCTGGGCGTCGAAGTCGTGGGTCAGCTGCTGCGAGGACGTGCCGTCGAGGTCAGGGACGAGGTCGACCGCGATGCTGACGTCC
This sequence comes from Nocardioides sp., assembly GCA_041914085.1. Taxonomy (GTDB): domain Bacteria; phylum Actinomycetota; class Actinomycetes; order Propionibacteriales; family Nocardioidaceae; genus Nocardioides. The sequence continues at coordinate 967 of JAYSEC010000206.1, read as the reverse complement.
TGGTCCGGGACCTCGCGGCTCACCACCCGGTAGGTCCACTGCCGCTCTGGCGCGTTGGGGGCGCTGAAGAGGGCCAGGTGCGGACCCTCGACGTACGAGCCGGGCGGCCCGTCGACCTGGGCCAGGACGAGCGTGTCGGTGGCCCAGCCGAGGGCACGCACGACGGCGCCGTCGGGGTAGAGGTCGGTCGCGAGCGTCCGCTCCTCGAAGCGGTCCGTGCCCAGGAAGTCCACCGCCGACACGGCCGCATGCGAGGAGAGTGCGACCGTCGTGCCGTCGGGAGATGCGATCGCGGCGTCGTTGCGGCCCCGGCGGGCGCCGTCGAAGGCGTGTTCGCCGGCCATCCTCTTGCGTCCGTAGGTCCCGCCGTCCGCGGCCCACTGACGCGGCCCGTCGGCATAGAACGTCACGAGGCCGTCGTCGTCCACCGCCGCCCACTCGACCTCCTTGCCGACGACGGATGTCTCCTGGGAGTGGGAGGTGATGTTCGTCCGCGTCACGGCGTCGTCGGCGTACCAGGTCAGCCACTGGCTCGAGGGTGCCCACGAGATCCCGTCGGGGGTGATCGATCCCGTCGCGCCGCTCGACATGAGCCTCAGGTCACCGCTCTCGAGGTCCGCCAGCGCGAACCCGTCACGCGGTCGTCCTTCGGGGTCGGTGTCGATGGTCCAGCTGAGGTGGGTCCCGTCGGGGCTGAGGTCCAGCAACCCGCCGTCCCAGCCCGGCAGGTCGGGCGCGTGGTACTCGCCGTCACGCGCCGTGACCACGACCGCCCTGCCGTCGTCGCTGACGAAGGCGACCGAGGCACGACCGACAGTGAGCTCGTCGGAGGTTCGGAGGTCCGTGAGGTCCATGATCGTGCTGGGGATGGCGCCGCCCGGCACGTCGGGCGCGGTCGCCGTACGCGCCTCGCGGTCGGTGGAGACGAGCGTGACCACGCCGCCGAGGGAGGCGAGGACGGCCACCA
>JAYSEC010000205.1:0-6290 GCA_041914085.1 Nocardioides sp. | reverse complement strand
TGGACGGCCGGGTTCGTTGCCGCGGTCGCGATGTACTTCCAGGTCCGCTCCGCCCGCGGCGCCGACCGGCGCCTCGGCCTCGCCGGCTTGGCGTCCTCGCGCCTGGTGCTGGCCCGAATGATGACCGGTGCGACGCTCGCGCTGGTGGCCGCAACGACGTCGTACGTGACGCTCCTCCTGCGCGTCGGCGGGCTCGACGACCCCACCCGGGTGGCGGTGGCGACGCTCACGTTCGCGATCATCTACCTGGCACTCGGGGCGCTCATCGGCTCGCTGGTGGACAACCCGGTCAACGGGACCGTGCTCATCTTGTTCGTGTGGCTCCTCGATGTCGTCTTCGGGCCCGCGTTCCGTCCCGCCGACTCGCTCGTGTCCCGGTTCTTTCCGACGCACTACTTGAGCCTGTGGATGATGGACGAGCCGTCCGGTCACGCCGGTCGCCCCGGCGACCTGGGCTGGGCCTTGGCGTGGACGGTGGTCGCGGTGGCACTGAGCTGGATGGTCGTGTCGGTGACGAGCCGTGTCGCGCGCCCGCACGCGCGCATCCAGCCGGGCTCGAGCTTGGGGCACCTGGCTGTCGGCACCCGAATGGGTGTGCGCGAGGTGGGGCGCAACCACGTGCTGTGGGCGCTGCTGGTGGCCGTTCCGGGCGTGTTCGTCGCCTTGTCGGCGTTCACCACGCCCGAGGGCTACGAGATGATGATGGTTCGCGAGGCCGGCCGGACCGTCGCGGCGACGTTCTGGTTCCCTGACACCCATCCCGGTCTGATGGCGCCCATCTCGGTCGGGGCGCTGGCCGCCGTCGTCGGCATGTTCACCGCTCTTGACGCGCGCAGCGCGGACCGGCGGCTCGCCCTGGCGGGGTTCCGTCCGGGGAGTCTGGTCGCCGCGCGGTTGACGGTGGTGGCGGTGCTGGCTGTCGTGGTGACCGCGACGTCGCTCGCGGTGACGGCCGTGTTCTTCACCCCCGGCCAGTGGGTGCCGTACGTGCTCGCGAACCTGCTCATCGCCCTCACCTACGCCCTTGTCGGGGTGGTGGTCGGCTGGTTGTTCGGAAGAGTTGGCGGAGTGCTGGTCGCGTTCTTGCTCCCGTTCTTGGACCTGGCGATCGAGCAGAGCCCGATGCTCAACCCGGAGCTCACCACGCTGGCTCACCTGCTGCCCGGCTACGGCGCCAGCCGTGTCCTGTACGACGCCGCCCTGACCGGCAACTTCGACGAAGCGGGTTCGCTGCTGGTGGGCGGCGGCTGGCTGGTCGGGCTTGCCGTCGTCGTCGCCGGGCTGGTGTACCGCGTGGCCCGAAGGCCGGTGCCCGTCTGCGCGTAGGTCCTCGTCCTCGCTCGCCCGTGCACGCCGGAGCAGACTCCTACGCTTTCCGGCGTCAGCTGCGCTCGACGCCTCCGAGGCGTCGAGGGATGCCCAGCCGCAGCGGCCGGCCCCGGATGGGGTTGGCTGCCGCGACCTTGTCGAGGGAGTCGACAATGTTGCGCAGGTTGATGATGAGCGCGCCGTAGACCGGCCACTGGGGCGAGCGCTCCGTGGCGCGCAGCTCGTCGCTGTACTCCTGCAGCTGCCGGCGTACGTCGACCAGCGCGGCGGGGTCGGCCTCCACCGCGGCCCGCCCGGCCTCGCGGAGCATGGCGACCCACCGGCGGGCGAACCGCTCGTCGAGGGCACCGTGGTGCGCCTGCGCGCCGAGCGTCCGGGCCAGGCTCCGCGTCTCCGCCACCGACTGCTCGAGCCGCCGCAGCAGCTCGTGCCACTGCTGGGGGTCGCGCATCTGCCGGGCCGAGCGACGCGGGTTCATCCGGGCGCTCTCCTGGGCCTGGCGCACCAGCGCCCACGCCTGGTCGAGGTCCTCGTCGATGTCGCGCGTGCGCTCCACCCACTCCCGCGCGTCCTCCGTGCTCCCGCTCTCCGCCAGCCCGTCGGCCATGTCGACCAGCAGCTCCCCGATCCCGTCGTCGATGCGGTCGAGAGCCTTCGCGGCGGTGTGGCGGCGCAGCGGCGGCCAGACGACGGCGTTGACCGCGAGCCCGACGGCCACGCCGATGGCGGTGTCGAGCAGGCGCGAGATCAGCATCACGTCGCTGTCGAAGCCCGTGGTGAGGACCACGAGCCCGGTGGTCGCGATGGTGGTCGCCTCGGCACCCAGCCACGGCACGGCGCCCAGCAGGAGCGCGACCGCCAGCAGCAGGGCGACCGCTCCCGTGCTCAGCCCCAGGGTCTCGCCCACGGCCGACGCAAGCACCACCGCGACGACCGTGGCGGCCACCTGCTGGCTGCCCTTCGAGAACGTCCGGTAGACGGTGGCGTGCACGACCAGCAGCGCGGACCACGGCGCCAGGAACGGTTGCGGCAGGTCGAGGACGCTCGCCGCGAGGACCCACGCGACCACGGCGGCCAGGACCGTCTTGCCCAGCTGGAGGACGTCGTTCCACCACACCGGGTCGCTGAGCCTGTCGTCGATCCGTGATCGGACCGTCTCCCACATGCTGTACCCCTCCCTCCCCCCGACCGTCGACCCTACGGGGGCGGGGGTGGGGTGGCACCTCCCTAGCGGCGTACCTCCGGCGCCGCCAGCAGCACCGGGCAGGTGGCCTCGCGCAGCACAGCGCGCGCGACCGGACCGATGTGCGAGCCGACCGGGAGCAGGGGGTCGTGGCGTCCGACGACCAGCAGGTCCGCGTCGGTGCTCTCCTCCAGCAGCGCCTCGACGGTGTTGGCCCGCCGCACCCGGACGTCGGCCTCGATCGCGACCTCGACGTCGCCGAGCGCGTCCAGCGCCGAGCAGATCTCCGCGCGCGAGCGGTCGGTCCAGCGCTGCGCCTCCTCCGGGCTGATGCGCAGCCCGTCATAGGGATCGGGCAGCGACCAGGCGTGCACCACGCGCAGCGACGCCCCACGGACCCGGGCCTCGGCGCTGGCCGCGGCCAGGACGGCGGCGGAGCGCTCGGGCACGTCGACGCCGACGACCACGACCGGGTCGCCACCCGGCGGACGCCAAGCGGTCGGCACCGCGACGACGGGCACGCGGGTGTGGGCGGCCACGCCGCCGGCGATCGTGCGGTTCACCAACCGCGCCAGGCGGGAGAGGTGCCGGTGCTCCAGGACGACCAGACGCGCCTGCTTCGCCGCGCGCACCAGCACCGGGACCGGCGCCCCCTTGTGGAGCACCTCGACCACGGGCACCAGCCCGTGGACCACGTCCTCGGCCTGCTCGGCGGCGAGCGCCAGGCTCTCCCGCCCGAACTTCTCCACGCCCTCAGCGGTGATCAGCACCGTGTCCGGGCCCTGCGGGACCACCGGCACCGCGTGCACCAGGTGCAACGGGGCGCCGGCGCGCAGCGCCTGCTCGGCGCCGTACCGGACCGCGGCGCGGCAGTCGTCGGGACCGACGGCGACCACCACCGGGGGTGCCGTGCTGCTGTCCGAGTGCTCGATCATGGCGTCCTCCTCCGGGTCGCGAGCGGGACGGGTCCCTCTCCTTCCACGGTCCTCCGCAGGGCGGACGGCACGTAGGGACCAAGGGCCCGAGCCACGACGCCGAGCGACCCTGATCCCACGCCGGGCGAAGGGGGATGCTGGAGGGGTCCCGACGACGAATCCCGACGACCGATCCCGACCACAGGAGGCTCCGGTGAAGGCCCTGCGACTGAACAGCTGGAAGAGCGACGCGGTGCTCGAGGACGTGCCCGTGCCCGAGCCGGGGCCGGGTCAGGTCCTCATCCAGGTGGGCGCGTCCGGCGCCTGCCACTCCGACCTGCACCTGATGCACGAGTTCGAGCCCGGCACGCTGCCGTGGTCGCCGCCGTTCACGCTCGGCCACGAGAACGCCGGGTGGGTGCACACGCTGGGCGCCGGCGTCACCGGCGTCGAGGTCGGCCAGCCGGTCGCCGTGGTCGGCGCGTGGGGTTGCGGTCGCTGCGAGCACTGCCTGGCGGGTCTGGAGACCTACTGCGAGCGCCCTGACCTGGCGCCGGTGCCCAGCGGCGGGGGCGGGCTCGGGATGGACGGCGGGATGGCCGAGCTGATGCTCGTGGAGTCCGCCCGCCACCTCGTCCCGCTGCCCGACGGCCTCGAGGTGGTCGAGGCCGCGCCGTTGACGGACGCGGCGCTCACCCCCTACCACGCCGTACGACGCTCGCTCGCCAAGCTCGGCCCCGGAGCGACCGCGCTGGTGATCGGCGTGGGCGGGCTCGGCCACCTCGCCGTCCAGGTCCTCAAGGCCGTGTGCGCCGCGCGGGTGATCGCCATCGACGGGCGCGAGGCAGCACGCGAGCACGCCGTCACCCTCGGTGCCGACCTCGCCATGTCGCCCGGACCGGACGCGGCCGCCCAGGTCCGGGCCGCCACCTTCGAGGGTCGCGGCGTCGACGTCGTGCTCGACTTCGTCGGGTCCGACGAGACGCTGGCCACGGGCGCCCAGGTCGTGCGCCAGATGGGCGACCTCACCATCGTGGGGATCGCCGGCGGCACCCTGCCGGTGTCGTTCTTCGGCCTGCCCTACGAGACGAGCGTCCAGACCACCTACTGGGGCAACCGCCAGGAGCTCGTCGAGGTGCTGGAGCTGGCCTCGCGGGGCCTGCTCCACGCCGAGTCGACGATCTACACGCTCGACGACGCACCGCTCGCCTACCGCGACCTGGCGCACGGCAACGTGCGGGGGCGTGCCGTCGTCGTGCCCAACGACTCGTTCAGCGGCTGAGGGTCTACGTTGGGCCGGTGACTCCCGGCAACAGCAGCTATGACGTCGTCGTGGTCGGCGGCGGCCACAACGGCCTGGTCAGCGCCGCCTACCTCGCCCGCGCCGGCCTCAGCGTCCTCGTCCTCGAGCGGCTCGGCCACACCGGTGGTGCCGCGGTGTCCGTCGAGCCGTTCGCCGGCCAGCCTGCGCGCCTCTCGCGCTACTCGTACCTGGTGAGCCTGATGCCCGAGCAGCTGATGGCCGACCTGGACCTCGACGTGCGGCTGGCCTCGCGCACCACGGCGTCGTACACCCCCTGGGTGCGCGGCGACCGCACCGGCGGGCTGCTCGTGGAGCGCCCCGAGGGCGAGGCGACGCGCGCGTCGTTCCGCGAGCTCACCGGCGGCGACGAGGAGTACGCCGCCTGGCAGGACTTCTACGCCGAGGTCGGCCGGCTCGCCGAGGCCGTCTCCCCCACCCTCATGCAGCCGCTGCCCCTCGAGCGCGACGTGCGCTCGCTGGTCGACGAGCGGATCTGGAACGACGTCGTCACCGAGCCGCTCGGCCGGGCCATCACGTCCCGGTTCACCGACGACACCGTCCGCGGCGTCGTCGCCACCGACGCCCTCATCGGCACGTTCGCGTCCCTCGACGACCCCTCGCTCATCCAGAACCGCTGCTTCCTCTACCACCTCATCGGCAACGGCACCGGCGAGTGGCGGGTGCCGATCGGCGGCATGGGCGCGGTCACCGACGCGCTCGCCCGGTCCGCGGTCGGGGCGGGCGCCGAGATCGTCACCGGCGCCGGCGTGAGCGCCATCGCACCGGGCCCGGACGGTGCCGAGGTGACCTTCCACGACGGCTCGCAGGAGCGGTCGGTCACCGCACGGCGGGTCCTCTCGGGCGTCGCGCCGTGGGTGCTGCGCATCCTGCTCGGCGAGGGGGAGGACGCCGAGACCAAGCCCGTGGGCTCGCAGCTGAAGATCAACTTCCTCCTCGACCGGCTGCCGCGCCTGCGCTCGGGCGCCGACCCCGAGGTCGCGTTCGCCGGCACCCTCCACCTCGCCGAGGACTACACCCAGCTCGAACGGGCGTACGACGCCGCCGCCGGCGGTGCGGTGCCCGACCCGATGCCGGGCGAGGTCTACTGCCACAGCCTCACCGACCCCTCGATCCTGGGCGAGCGCGCGGGGTCGGCGCACACGCTGACGTACTTCGGGCTGCACACCCCAGCCGGCCTGTTCGACGCGGACCCGTCGGCGCGCGACGTCGCCACCAGCCGCGCCCTGGCCTCGCTCGACGCGGTGCTCGCCGAGCCGATCCAGGACTGCCTGGCCACCGACGCCGACGGCAACCCGTGCCTCGAGGCGAAGATCCCCCAGGACGTCGAGAAGGACCTCGCCATGCCCGGCGGACACATCTTCCACGGCGACCTCGAGTGGCCGTGGGCACCCAACCGGTCGCGGCTCGAGACGCCGGCCCAGCAGTGGGGCGTGCAGACCGAGCACGACGTGGTGCTCCTCTGTGGCTCCGGCGCCCGCCGGGGTGGCGCCGTGTCCGGGCTCGGGGGTCACAACGCCGCGCAGGCCGTCCTGGCCGACCT
>JAYSEC010000204.1:0-6318 GCA_041914085.1 Nocardioides sp. | reverse complement strand
CCTCGGCCCGCTCGGTGTCGTAGGTGACGACCTCCACGCGGCCGTCGCCCTGGGGGCCGGGGACGGCCTCGGGGGCGAAGAACGCCTCGCGCGCGTCGGGCGAGATGCTGCCGGTCAGCGTCAGCCGCGAGGCGACGCGCCCGGCGGCCAGCAGGATGCGCGGCCCGAAGCGACGGGTGCGGCGGAGCACGACGACGGGCGCGGGCACCCCGGACGAGGTCGCGAAGGCGGCCGGGAAGTCGAGGATGCCGCGCACGTCGGCGCCGCGGAAGCCGTAGATCGACTGGTGGGGGTCGCCCACGACCGTCAGGTCGCGCCCGTCGCCCGCGATCGCGCGCAGCAGCGCGACCTGCCCCGGGTCGGTGTCCTGGTACTCATCGACGAAGACGTGGTGGTAGCGGGCGCGGAGCTCGTCGCGGTGGGCCTCGGCCTCGATCACCGCGCGGCGGATGAGGTCGGAGTAGTCGGTGGCGCCGAGGCTGTCGAGGACGGTGAGGTACTGCTCGAGGAACAGGCCGGCCGCGACGAGCTCGGGCAGGTCGTGCTCGATGCCGAGCCCGCGCAGCCCGGCGGGGTCGAGCCCCTTCTCCCGGGCGCGGGCGAGCACCGCCTGCACCTCCCGGACGAAGCCCCGGGTGCCGACCGCGCGCCGCAGGGGCTCGGGCCACACGACCGACTCGGGGTTGTCGCGCAGCAGCTCGCGCAGCACCACGTCGGCCTCCGGTGCGGACAGCAGCCGGATGGCTCCTTCGTAGAGCTCGTGGGGGGCGTACTTCCTGACGAGTGCGTAGGCGAAGGAGTGGAAGGTGGAGCAGGCGGCCGCGGAGGTCGTGCGGGCGACGCGGGCGGTGACGCGGTCGCGCAGCTGCTCGGCGGCCTTGCGGGAGAAGGTGAGGGCGAGCACCGCGTCGGGCGAGGCCCCGCGGTGCTCGATGCGGTCGACGATCGCCTCGACCAGGGTGGTGGTCTTGCCCGTGCCGGGCCCGGCGAGGACGAGCAGCGGACCGCCCTCGTGGTCGACCACGCGCTGCTGGTGCTCGTCGAGCTCGGGCACGACGACGTCGTGCGCGGGCCGCACGAGGTGGTAGCGGGTGGTCGTCGCGCTCTTGGGGTCCCCACGGAGTTGTTCGGGGGAGCGCAGCGGCGGAGAAGAACTCCGTGGGGCATTCATGCAGGACACCCCATCACGCGGGACCGACAATCCGCTGCCGGCCCCGCGGACGGGGTGTGGAGCAACCTGCGCGAACGGGCAGGACGGGTCAGGACAGGTCGACGATGGCGGCCACCGGGCCGCCGCCCTCGGGCCCCTGGTGGGCCGCGGAGACCGAGACGAAGACCGCCGGGTCGCCCGTCACGGCGGCGGTGACGCCGCCGACGCACGACTTGATCTGGCGGTGCCAGTGCACGTCGGAGTCGTCCAGCATGGCGTTGCGGCGGCCGCGGACCATGCCGTCCTGGCTGGCCTCGCACTTGAGGAAGACGTTGACCAGCCGGTCGTCGAGGTCGCTCGTGCGCGGGCGCTCGGGAAGGTCGAGGCCGGCGGAGCGGATGGCCTCCCAGATGCCGTCGGCGTCGAGGGCGTCCTTCATCACCGAGTGGCCGATGCGGTACTTGCCGCCGACGCCCTTGGCGTTGCCGACGACGACGATCTGCGCCTGGTCGAGCTCGACGCCGGACGAGCAGGACGCGACCGAGGAGTAGAGGTCGCGGTTGTGCATCACGTCCTCGTCGGTGGGCATCTCGATCTCGCCCAGGGCCACGGCGATGCCGAGGCCGGTGACGCCGTTGGAGAGGTCCATCGACTCGTGGGTGTGCTCGGTCCACACCTTCTTGCCGCGCGACTTGGCGTCGCGGATGGTGTGGATGGTGAGCAGCGGGGTCTTGGTCTGGACGTAGTGGACGTCGGCCGGGTCGGTGATCCCGGCGCGCTCCATCGCGACCTTCACGCCGGCGGCGACCTTCTCGATCATCGCGGTGTAGCCGATCTCCTCGGGCAGGATCGCCTCGCTCATCGCGAAGCCGGCGGTGAGCCGCAGCTCCTCGCGCGACGGGTCGTCCTCGGGGACGTCGGTGGTGGCGAAGATGGTGGCGTGGGGGCTGATCACGCCGTCCGTGCCGCCGGACCACACGATCGGGATGCCCTTGACCTGCTCGGGGTCGGCGCCCTTGGCGACCAGCGCCTCGCGGAACGCCCGGTCGGCGATGATGCGGGTGTAGTCGTTGACGCCGCCGTTGCCCTCGGTCTTGCCGATGATCGCGAAGACCCGGTCGGCGGCGATGACGCCCTCGTCGACGAGCTTCGTCAGCTCCGAGGCGTCGGCGACGGAGTGGATGGGGACCTTGCGGACTTCAATGGCGCTGGGCATCTGGGCTCCTTCTGGTGGTGGGTTTCGAGGCTCGCTGCGCTCGCAGCTCAACGGCCGGGAGCGGCGGACGGTACGACGACGGTGCCGGCCTCTCCGGCGACCGCTGCGGTGATCTGGTCGAGGCTGGTGATGACGCCCCGCTTGCCGGTGGTCTCGACGAAGCGGCACACGGCGTCGACCTTGGGGCCCATCGAGCCGGACGCGAAGTGGCCCTCGGCGGCGTACGCGCGCAGCTCCGCGACGGTCACGGTGCCGAGGGGCTCGGCCTCGGGGGTGCCCCAGCGCACGACCGCGTTGGGCACGTCGGTGGCGATGACGAGCACGTCCGCGCCGGTGGTCCCGGCCAGGAGCGCGGCGCCGAGGTCCTTGTCGATGACGGCCTCGACCCCGGCCAGCGAGCCGTCGGGACGGCGTACGTGCGGGATGCCGCCGCCGCCGTTGGCGACCACGACGAAGCCGGCCTCGATGAGCGCGAGGACGGCGGGGGCGTCGAGGATCTCCCGCGGCTCGGGCGAGGCGACCACGCGCCGCCAGCCCTTCTCGCCGCGGTCCTCCCACGTCTCGCCGTGGTCCATCAGCACCTTGGCCTCGGCCTCGGGCAGGTGGCGGCCGATCGGCTTGGTGGGGCGGGTGAAGCCCTCGTCGTCGGCGTCGACCAGCGTCCGGGTGACGAGTGCGGCGCTCCGACGCTCGACCCCGCGCAGCGCGAGCTCGCGGTCGAGCGCGTCCATGAGGACGAAGCCCAGCGTCGCCTGGGTCTGCGCGCCGCACCAGTCCAGCGGGACGGGGGGCACGACGGCGGCCGCGAGCTCGTTCTTGACCAGCAGGTTGCCGACCTGCGGGCCGTTGCCGTGGGTGACGACGACCTCGTGGTCGTGCTCGAGCAGGCCGGCGACCGCGGCCATGGCGACCTGCGCGGCGGCGATCTGGTCCTCGGGCCGGGCCCGGCCGTCGGCGTTCGTCATGGCGTTTCCGCCGAGTGCGAGCAGGACCCTCATGGACGCAACCGTAGTGATGCGCGCCACGGCGACCACCGGCATGATCGGCCAACGAACCCGACGGTCGTTGGCAAGGTGTGCCAAGCAGGATCGGGGGTCGCGGGTCAGGCGAGCGCGAAGTACCGGAGGTAGACGTAGAGCCAGGCGACGACGAGGGTCATCGCCGTCACCACCACGCCGTACTTGGTGAACCCCCAGAAGCTGATCGGCTCCCCCGCCTTGGCGGCGATGCCGAGCACGACCACGTTCGCGCCCGCGGCCACGGCCGTGGCGTTGCCGCCGAGGTCGGCGCCGAAGACGAAGGCCCACCACAGCGGGCTGTCGGCGCCGGAGGCGCCGGTGCCGGCCACCATCTCCTCGACCACCGGGACCGTGGCGGTCGTGTAGGGGATGTTGTCGACGAAGGCTCCGACCACGCCCGAGCCGAAGAGCAGCGCGGTCGCGCCGAGCAGCTCGCGGTCGCCCATCGCCTCGGCGGCCCACTCGCTGATCGCCCCGATGACGCCCACCTGCACCAGCGCGCCCACCAGGACGAACAGGGCCATGAAGAACGCGAGGGTGCCCCACTCGACCTCCTCGAGGAACTCCTCGGGCTCGGTCCGCGAGACCAGCACGGTCGCGCCCGCGCCCATCATCGCCACCACCGACGGGTCGAGGTGCAGCACCGTGTGCAGGCTGAAGGCGACCATCACCAGGAACAGCACCACCAGCGACCGGCGCAGCATCCGCACGTTGGTGATCGCGTCGGCCGGGCGCAGGTCGTCGAGGCCGTGCACGTCGCCCATCACCTGCATGTCCTTGCGGAACAGCCAGCGTGCCATCACCACGAACAGCACCAGCAGGACGACGGTCAGCGGCAGCGAGTGGACGAGGAAGTCGTCGAAGCTCAGGCCCGCCCGGCTGCCGATGATGATGTTCGGGGGGTCGCCGATGAGGGTGGACATCCCGCCGATGTTGGAGGCCAGGATCAGCGAGATCAGGTACGGCGCCGACGGCAGCGCGAGCCGCCGGCACACCGACAGCGTCACGGGCGCGACCAGGAGCACGCAGGTGACGTTGTCCAGGATCGGCGCCACGGCGGCGCCGACCAGCACGAGCAGGACGAGCAGCTTGTAGGGGTGGCCGCCGGACTTCTTGGCCGCCCACAGCGCCAGGAACTCGAAGAGGCCGGTCTGCTTGAGGACGCCGACGATGATCATCATCCCGAAGAGCAGGAAGATGACGTTCCAGTCGACGCCGGTGTGCTCGTCGAAGAACGCGGTCTCCGCGTCGACCAGGCCGATGACGACCATGCCGGCCACGCCGCCGAGCGCGGCGGCGACGCGGTGGACGCGCTCGGTCGCGATGAGGGCGTAGCTGACGATGAAGACGGCCAGTGCCGCCGAGGTGAGGATCACGCGGTCCCCACCCTGGCCCGGTGCCGCACGCCGTACCGGCGGGTCGAGCCCGACTCCTCGGCGATGTCCTCGGCCCAGCCGGCGAGGCGGCCGTAGCGGCTGACGGAGCGGAGGCGTTCCTCGACCTCGGTGACCTGGCCGAGGGCGGCCACGACCAGCACCTGGTCGCCGGTCCGCAGCACGCTGCGGGCCTCCGGGACGACGACCTCGGTGCCGCGGGTGACGAGCGCGACGGCCGAGCCGGCGGGCAGCCGCAGCTCCCCGATCTCCACCCCGGACAGGCGCGAGCCGGGCTCGACCTCGAAGCGCAGCAGCACCGCGTCGAGGCGGTCGAGCGTGGCGAACCCGATCGACACCTTGTGCACGAAGCTGCCCTTCTCCTGCCACCGGGGCTGGCGTCCGCGACCGATGGCCAGCCCGACCGCGAAGCCGATGGCGGAGGCCAGGAGGGCGACCGACACGGCCACCTCGACGAGGTACGGCGTCTCGCTCACGTGGCACCTCCGGTGAGCCGCGCCTCCACCTCGGTCACCGCGACCCCGGTGGCGACCGTGCCCGCGGGGAGCCGGCGGTTGACCTGCCGGGGCCACCGGTCCTCCAGCGCCTCCAGGTCGTCGACGAGCGTGCCGACCTCGAGCCCCTCCACCGCCGCTCCGACCGTCTCCTCGGCCATGCGGACGACCTGCTCCGCCGGCACGAAGTCCGTCCCCGGCTGGACCCGCCTCACCTCCAGGGTGAGGTCGGCCAGGGCCACCACGTCGACGCCGTCACGGGTGCGCGAGCGGACGACCAAGGGAAGGACCTGCGGCCCGGTGGGCACCGGCTCGAACCGCTCGAGGCCGGGCCAGCGGGCGAGGAAGCCGTCGTGGCGGGCGCGCACGACGCGCCCCTGCCGCACGACCAGCACCAGCTCGCCCGGGCCCACCCGTCGTACGCAGGCGAGGGTGACGAACAGCAGCCCCGGGCCGACGATCACCAGCCAGACCACCCACGCGGCACCCGTGGGATCGACGGTGGTGTTCTCGTCCGGTGGCGGCATGCCACCAGTCTTCGGAGCGCGGGCGCTCGACCCCATGGGGGCTGGACCCCATCTGCGAGGGTGACCACATGCACTGGCCGCGCCACCTCCCGCTGTTCTGGACGATCTGCCTGATCAACGGCGTGGTGTTCGTGGTCGGCGCGCTGGTGCTGGTGCTGTCGCCGGCGAGCGTCTCGGCCGACCCGGTGCCGTCGGAGATCGTGGTGATCGGTCTCGGGCTGGTCGTGATGCTGCTGACCAACGCGCTGCTGATCCGGTGGGCGCTGGCGCCGCTGCAGCGGCTCATCGCGCGTCTCGAGGGCATCGACGACCTCGCGCCCCGGCGGCTCCCCGAGGAGGGGTCGGGCCCCATCCGCGGCATCGCGGAGAGCGTGAACGGGCTGATGCTGCGGCTCGCCGAGGAGCGACGGGCCGGCGACGCGCGCGCCCTGGCCGCCCAGGAGGCCGAGCGGCACCGCATCGCCCAGGAGCTGCACGACGAGGTCGGGCAGAGCCTCACCGTCGTGCTGCTCGGGCTC
>JAYSEC010000203.1:0-6342 GCA_041914085.1 Nocardioides sp. | reverse complement strand
GGCAGGTCGAGGTGGCTGTCGGTGGCGGTGTCGCCGTGCCCGGGGAAGTGCTTGGCGCACGCGGCGACGCCGGTGGACTGGAGGCCGCGCGTCCACGCCGCGACGTGCTCGGCGACCCGCTCGGGGTCGGTGCCGAAGCTGCGGGTGCCGATGACGGGGTTGTCCGGGTCGCTGTTGACGTCGGCGTCCGGGGCGAGGTCGAGGGTGACGCCGACCGCGGCCAGCTCGTGCCCGACCCACCGCCCGACCGCCTCCGTCAGGTCGAGGTCGTCGATCGCGCCGAGGGCAGCGGCGCCGAGCACCGGACTGGGTGCACGGGTGTGCAGCCGGCTGACGTCGCCGCCCTCCTCGTCGACGGCGATCACCGCGCGGGGGTTGGCCGCCCGGATCGCGGCGCTCAGCGCGGCCGTCGCATCGGCACCGTCGGCGGTGTTGCTGCCGAAGTAGCAGATCCCGCCGAGCCCCTCCTCGAGCAGCGCGCGGTAGTCGTCGGGCAGCGTCGTACCGGTGAAGCCGGGCAGCAGCACCTGCAGCGCGAGGGCGCGGACGTCGTTCATCCCTTCACCGCGCCGGCGGTGAGGCCGCTGACCATCCGACCCTGGACGACGAGGAAGAAGATGATCACCGGCACCGCGATGAGCGTCGAGCCCGCCATGATCCCGCCCCAGTCGGTGCCGCTGTTGACGTCGGTGAACGTCGAGAGCCACAGCGGCAGGGTGCGCCGGTCCTCGCGGGTCATCACGACGAGGGCGAGGGTGAACTCGTTCCAGGCCTGGATGAAGCCGAAGACGCCCGTCGCGACCAGTCCCGGCGCGAGCAGCGGGAAGGTGACCCGCAGGAAGGCCTGCATGCGGGTGCAACCGTCCATCATCGCTGCCTCCTCGAGCTCGTAGGGGACGCCGGCGACGAAGCCGCGCAGGGTCCAGATGGTGAAGGGGAGCACGCCGGCGACATAGACGATCGTCAGGCCGACGACGGTGTTGAGCAGCTCCATCGTCTCGAGCATCTTGTACTGGGAGATGAAGAGCCCCTCGACCGGGATCATCTGGATCACCAGCAGCGTCACGATGAACGACATCCGCCCGCGGAACCGGAAGCGGGACACCGCGACCGCGGCCACGAACGCGAAGGACAGCGCAACCACGATCGTCAGGCCGGTGACCATCAGGCTCACCTTGAGCGCGTCGACGAACTGGTCGGTCTCGAAGACGGTGCGGAAGTTGTCGAGGTCACCGCCGAACGGCACCCACGTCGGGACCGGGTTGCGGATCTCGTTGCGGTCGAGGAAGGAGCTGTTGACCATCCAGTAGACCGGGAAGGCGGCGACCACGAAGGTGAGCACGCCGAGGCCGTCGGCCAGCCAGCGGGTCGAGCGGGGCGTCGATCGGGACATCAGGCTTCGGTCCTCTCCTGGCGGATCATCGCCCGGACGTAGGGGAAGGTCAGCAGCACGGTGAGGCCGAGCATGAAGATCGCGACGGCCGCCGAGGTGCCGAAGTCGCCGCCGCCGATGCCCAGCCGGTAGATGTAGGTGCCGAGCAGGTTGGTGTCGGAGGCGCTGCCGCCGGCCTTCTGCAGGATGTAGATCTGGGCGAAGACCCGCAGGTCCCAGATCACCTGCAGCAGCCCGACGACCATCAGGACCGGGCGGATGCTCGGCAGCACGACGTGGCGCAGGCGCTGGGCCCGGCCGGCCCCGTCGATCTCGGCGGCCTCGACGAGCTCGCCGGACACCTGCGTCAGGGCGGCATACACCGTGAAGGCGACGAAGGGGACGCTCATCCACACCACGACCACGGTGGCGACGAAGTAGAACGACAGCGGCCGCAGCAGCCACCCGTGGCCCTGGAAGTCGCCCCCAAGGGCGGTGAGCAGGTAGTTGATCACGCCGTACTGCGTGTCGAAGAGCCACTGCCACACGGTCAGCGAGGCCACCACGGGCATCGCCCACGCGAGCAGCAGCCCGGTCTGGGCGAGCAGCCGCACCGGTCGCGACATCGACTGCATCACCAGCGCGAGGCCGACGCCGACCAGCATCGTGACGGCCGCGTTGACCAGGCAGAACACGACCGTGCGGAGGGTCACCCGCCAGAGGTAGGCGTCGGTGAACAGCTCACGGTAGTTGGCCAGCCCGACCCACTCCGGCGGGCGCCCGAACTGCTGCGCCAGGCCGAACTCCTGGAAGGACAGCAGCACCTGCCGCACGAGCGGGTAGCCGAGCGCCAGGCAGAGGGCGAGGACGGCGGGGGTGATCAGGAGGTACGGCAGGGGGGCGACGCGACGGGAGCGCACGGGAGGACGGACGGCGTCCTCGCGCTCGGTCATCGCGGCCTCCTCACGTGCGGCGGTTCGCGTGCTCATCATGCTGGCTCGTCATCCGTTCCCGAGCAGGCTGCGGCGGGGGCAGCGGCTCGCGCCGCCCCCGCCGTGCCGTCTGCGGGGTCAGCCGTTCAGCTGACCGCTCATCTGCTCGTCGGCCTTGCCGGCGAGCTCGGCCACGTCGCCACCCTGGGCGATCGCGCTGAACAGGTCCTCGAGGACCCGCGAGCCCTCGACGTTGGCCCAGCCCGGGGCCGCCGGGGTGAGCTTGGCGTTGGACGCGGCGGCGACCGTCGCCTCGGCGTACTCGTCGTCGCCGAGCAGCGAGGCGAGCGACTCCTTGGCCGGCGTCAGGCCGTTCTCGGCCATGATCGTCTGGTAGTCGTCGCTCAGCATGAGCGCGACCGCCTCACGGGCGAGGTCCTGGTTCGGCGACTTCGCGGCGACCGCGATGTCGGAGCCGCCGAGCAGCACCGGGGCCGGCGAGCCGTCGCTGCCGGGCAGCGCGAAGACGCCCATCTGCTTGGCGAAGGTGTCCGGGCAGCCGGTCTCCGGGTCCTCGATGAGGCCCTTGACCCAGCCCGGCGTCGACATCATGCCGACCTCGCCGGCGCACCACGGCGTCCACGGGTCGGCCTCGTTGCCGTCCTTGGGCGCACCGGAGGCCTCCATGAAGAGCTTCTGCGCGGTCTCCAGGCCGGCGACCGACTCCGGCGAGCTGAGCGCCGGGGTCCACTCGCCGCCGTCCTCGGTGGCCAGGTCGCCCCCGGCGTCCCAGATGAACGCGGCGCCGTTGCGCCAGTCCTGCCCGGGGAACCAGAAGCCGGAGAAGCTGGCCGGCTTGGGGTTGTCCTTCTTCAGCGTGATGGCGGCGTCGACGAACTCCTCGAGCGTCGTCGGCACCTCGAGCCCGGACTTCTTGAGGAGGTCCTTGCGGTAGAAGATGTACTTCGAGCCGGCGTAGTAGGGCACGGCGTAGGTCTTGCCGTCGACGGTCGCGCCCTCGACGAAGCCCGGCAGCAGGTCGTCGCCGCCGAGGTCGTCGAGCTCGTCGGTCAGGTCGGCGAACGCGCCGGCCGAGGTGAAGGTCGGCGCCTGGGTGTTGCCGATCTCCACGACGTCGGGCGTCTCGGACTCGCTGGAGAGGGACGTGGTGAGCTTCTCCACGAGGCCGTCCCACTCCTGCTGCTCGATGGTCAGCGTGGAGCCAGGGTTCTGGTCCTCGAAGGTCTTCTTCAGCCAGTCGCGGGCCTCCTGGGGAGTGTCCGTGCCGTTGAGCCAGACGCGGATGTCGGCGGACTCGGCGCCGCCGTCGTCGCTCGACGAGCTGTCGTCGTCGCTTCCGCACGCGGCGAGCGTCGTCAGCGCGAGAGCTGCGACCGCCACCCCGGTCAGTGACTTCTTGATGCGCACCACAGTGTTCCTCTCATCGGTGTACCTCGTGCGGGTACCTGTTGGGGTAGCGGGGCTCACGAGACGCCCAGCTCGCCGGCGAGGACGAGGACGGCCGCACCAACGACCACGACGTCATCACCGAGCTTGGAGGTGCGGACGGTGAGGCCGGCCGAGCTGACCGGCATCGTCCGTTCGCGGATGGTCCGGTCCGCCGCGTCGAGCAGCGGACCGCCGAGAAGCTCAGCGGGGCCGCTGAGCACGATCTCGTGGAGGTTCAGCGCGGCGACGATGGGCGCCAGCACCTCCCCCAGCCGGGTGCCGACCTCGGCGAGGGCGGCCGGTCCGTCGACCCCGTCCTCGGCCGTACGACGCCGCAGCCGCGGCGCCGACAGCACGGTCTCCAGGCAGCCGGTGCGCGAGCACGCGCACCGCTCGCCGTCGGGGTCGACCACGACGTGGCCGATCTCGCCGGAGGCACCGAGGTGGCCGTGCAGCAGCGAGCCGCCCAGCACCAGCCCGGCGCCGACACCCGTGCCGACCCGGATCACCATCAGGCCGCCGTCGCCGGACTCGCCGAAGGTGTGCTCGCCGAGCACGGCGGTGTTGGCGTCGTTGGCGACGAAGACGGGCACGTCGAAGACCTCGCCGAGCCGGGCCGCGAGCGGGGTGTCGCTCCAGGCGAGGTTGGGCGCGTCGATGACGGTGCCGGCGGTGTCCACCACGCCGGGGCTGCCGACGCCGATGCCGAGCACCGGGCGCTCGGTCATCTCCATCAGCTCGGCCGCCAGCTGCTGGACCAGCTCGACCGCCTGCTCCCCCTCGGCCCCGTCCACGTGCACCTCGTGGCGCGACAGCACGGTGCCGGCGAGGTTGACCACCGCGCCGGACATCGAGTCGGTCTCGGACAGGTCGAGGGCGATGATGTGGTGGGAGTCGGCCGCCAGGCCGACGAGCGTCGGGGGCTTGCCCACCCTGCTCTCCGCCGGCGCGCCCAGCTCGGTGACGAACCCCTCGGCGAGCATCTCGCCGACCAGGTCGGAGACCGTCACCCGGGTCAGGCCGCTCGCGCGGGCGAGGTCCGCGCGGCTGGCCGGGCCCTCCCGGAAGAGCTGCTGCAGCAGCAGGGAGCGGTGGTGCCGGCGGGCGTCCTCCTGGAGGAGCTTGCCCTGCGGTCGGAGCGGGCGTCCGACGGGTGTGTTCGGGGTCACATTAGTTAGTTCACCGCACTTACTTATCCTGCGTCAAGGGTCCCCGCCGACATTCCCGGAGTGGATCAGTCCAGCAGCGCGGCGGTGTTGCGCCAGCAGACCGCCCGCAGCCACTCCTCCCCCAGGCCGAGCCGCGCGAGCGACTCGAGCTGGACGGCGTACGGGTAGGGGATGTTCGGGAAGTCGCTGCCCAGGTGCACCCGGCCCGCCAGGCCGAGGTCGCGCAGGCGCGGCAGCAGGTCGGCCGGGTAGGCGCCGCCCATCTCCTCGAAGAAGGGCGTGAACGCCATGGTGGTGTCGAGCGCGACGCGCTCGTGGGACTCCGCGAGCGTGAGGAACTCGGCGTACTCCGGCGCGCCGGCGTGGGCGATCACCAGGCGCAGCCGGGGGTGCCGGGCGAGCAGCTCGGCGACCGGGCCGGGGCCGGTGTGCTCGGTCGGCACCGGCCCGCTGCCGGCGTGCAGCACCACCGGCGCGCCGGTGTCCGCCACGACGCCCCACGCCTCGTCCAGCAGGGGGTCGGTGACGGTGAACGCGCCGACCTGCACGTGCACCTTCCACACCTCGACGGTCTCCGAGCGGGAGCGGACGTACGCCGCCACCTCGGGCTCGGGGAAGAAGGTGCCGCACACCGCCGCCTCGGGCACCCGCGCCGCGAACCCGGCCGCCCAGTCGTTGAGGAACTCGGCCATGCCGGGCCTGTGGGCGTAGGGAAGGGCCGTGAACCGCCGGACTCCGTAGGAGCGCAGCGTCTCGACCAGCGCGTCGTCCTCGTCGCGGTAGTGCAGCGGCCACGGCCGACCGATCAGTGGTCCGGCGGAGTCGAACTGGGCGCGCACCTTGGCCATCACCCGTGGCGGCAGGAAGTGGGTGTGCAGGTCCTGCAGGCCGGGCAGGCCCAGGTCCGCCGCGAACGCGCGGGGATCCATCCGGCCGCTCAGTCCCGGTGGCCCTTGAGCCGGCGCTGGACCGCCTCGACCTTCTCCCGGTTGGCCTGCCGCTCGGCGAGGGTGTGGCGCTTGTCGTAGGCCTTCTTGCCCTTCGCGAGTGCGATCTCGACCTTGGCGCGGCCGTCCTTGAAGTACAGCGACAGCGGCACGATCGTGTAGCCCTTGTCGGTGATCTTGCGCTCGATCTTGTCGATCTCGGAGCGGTTGAGCAGCAGCTTGCGGCGGCGCCGGGCCGAGTGGTTGGTCCAGGTGCCCTGGCTGTATTCGGGGATGTGCACGCCGAGGAGCCAGGCCTCGCCGTTGTCGATCTCGGCGAAGCCGTCGACGAGGGACGCGCGCCCCTGGCGCAGGGACTTCACCTCGGTCCCCATGAGGACGAGGCCGGCCTCCCACGTGTCCTCGATGTGGTAGTCGTGGCGGGCCTTCTTGTTCTGCGCGACCATCTTCTGGCCCTGCTCCTTCGCCATGGA
>JAYSEC010000202.1:0-6370 GCA_041914085.1 Nocardioides sp. | reverse complement strand
GCGCCGTGTCCGGGCTCGGGGGTCACAACGCCGCGCAGGCCGTCCTGGCCGACCTGTGACCGGTGGGCCCCCTCGATTTCGCACGCCGGTCGGGACGCGGTAATGTTGTCCTCGCTTCACCGCCTGCGCCATTAGCTCAATTGGCAGAGCAGCTGACTCTTAATCAGCGGGTTCGGGGTTCGAGTCCCTGATGGCGTACCACCCTCATCGAGGGCAGAGAGCCGGTCCTTCGGGGCCGGCTCTCGGCGTTTGCGCACCCGGAGTGCGGACCTGGCCCGGGAACAGCAAGGAGCCGGTCCCTCGGGGACCGGCTCCTTGCGTCCTGCGGTTGCTACTTCGTGAACAGGCTGACCCCGCCCGGGCCGACCAGGAGGCCGACGATGATCAGGACGATGCCCCAGAGCATCTGACCCCGGATCAGCGAGACGATGCCGGACACCACGAGGATGACGGCAAGGATCCACAGCAGAAATGCCATTTGCTTGCTCCCTTCGGTTGCGCGTTCAACCTAGCCCTC
Organism: Nocardioides sp.; assembly: GCA_041914085.1. GTDB lineage: Bacteria > Actinomycetota > Actinomycetes > Propionibacteriales > Nocardioidaceae > Nocardioides. The sequence goes on along the minus strand of JAYSEC010000202.1, from coordinate 5,853 downwards.
GCGTGCCAGCACGGGTAATCGCCCACACCCCTAGGGCGGGCGACTGCGTTCAGCCCTCCTCGCGGAGCCGGGGCGGGGTGAAGCCCTCCGGCTTGAAGCCGGTCTTGTCGGCGTAGAACTCCCGCAGCACGTCCATGTCGGCCGAGACGTCACCGGTCGGGTGGAAGGTCGGCCCCCAGCCCACGGTGCGCGACGGCACGTCGAGGTAGGCCAGGGTGATGGGCAGGCCCGTCTGCTGGGCGATCCGGTAGAAGCCGGACTTCCAGTACTCCCCCCGCGAGCGGGTGCCCTCGGCGGCGATGCCGAGGAGCCACGGGTCGCCGCCCTCCGCCTCGGCGAGCAGCTCCTTGATCGTGGTGGCGGGGTTCTTGCGGTCCAGCTCGACCGCGCCGGTGCGGCGCAGCAGCCAGCCCAGGGGGCCGACGAAGAGCTCACGCTTGACCAGCAGCCGGATGGTGATGCCGTAGCGCCACGCGAGCAGGAGGGTGAGGACCCAGTCCCAGTTGGAGGTGTGGGGTGCGCCGACCAGGACGCCACGCTGGGGCACCTCCCCCACGGCCTTCCACCGCGCCGCCCGGAGGGCCAGGCCGGCGAGCGTGCGCCGGACCCGTGCCCCGCCCGTGGGGGCGGGCGCGGCCGGGACCCCGGCCAACCGCGAGGTGGCCGCCTCCGCGCGCTCGCGTCCCGCGGCGCGCTCGCGCTCGAGGTCCCACAGGTAGTGGTCGAAGTCGACCTCCATGGTGTGGCGCGGGGAGGCGTAGAACCGACGGGCGTTCCGCTCGTGGTCGGCGACCATCTGGCGGCGGATGACCGCGTCGGACGGCGGGAGGTAGCGGCCACCGAGCATCTCGGCGACCCAGGCGGACTGGGCCTCGGCCAGGGGCATCACCGCGCCGATGGGCTGGAGCAGGCCGATGAAGAACAGGCCGGGCAGGTCGGGGTGCACGGTGCGCTTCCACAGCGGCAGCTCGTTGTCCTCGACGGAGACGAGGTCGGGCCCGAGGAACGGGAAGCTCACCTTGTAGCCGGTGGCCCAGACGATCAGGTCGGCGGGCGCGCTGGTGCCGTCGACGAACACGACGCGGTCGCCGTCGAGCCGCTCGATCCCCGGCCTGGCCGTGACGGCGCCCGCCGCCAGCCGCTCGCGGATCTTCTCCGACTGGACCGGGTGCGACTGCCCGGGCTTGTGGCTCGGGGCGGGCAGGCCGTACCTCGTCATGCTGCCAGCGGTCAGCGCGCCGATGCGCAGCCGCGTGGCGGTCACCCACCACGGCACCCAGCCCGGCGGCAGGAGGCCCTGGTCGCTGGGCTTGCCGAGGAAGAACTTGCGCAGCACCCACTCGGTCCGCCGCACCGACCAGGTCGTCGTACGGGCGCGGTAGGAGGACTCGACGGCGATGTCCATGGCGGAGTTGCCGGCGCCGACCACGACCACGTCGCGGCCCTCGAGCTGCTCGCCGGAGCGGTAGTCGTGCGCGTGGATCTGCTCGCCGTCGAACTCTCCCGGGTACGCCGGCTCGGGCCAGCGCGGGTCCCAGTGGTGGCCGTTGGCGACCAGCACCGCGTCGTAGGTGCGGGTCTCGGTCCCGTCCGGGCCGGTGACCCGGACGTCCCAGCGCCCGTCGGCGCCGCGCGAGACGTCCTCGACGGTGGTGTGGAAGGTGATGGTGTCGCGGAAGCCGAAGTGGTCGACGTACTGCTCGAAGTAGCCGTGGACCTGGTCGTGCCGGGCGTAGGGCGGGTAGTCCGCCGGCATCGGGAAGTCGGAGTAGGCCATCCGCGGGCACGAGGTGTTGATCTCGAGGGTGTCGTAGCAGGCCGACTGGCCGTTGGAGTTGTCGTAGACCCAGGTGCCCCCGATGTCGCCGCCGCGCTCGAAGCAGTCGAACGGGATGCCGGCGAGGTAGAGCTGCTTGGCGGCGGCGATGCCCGAGGACCCGGCGCCGATGACGCACGCGCGCGGCAGCGAGTCGTCGACGGGGACCGGCTCGGTGACGGCCGGGGCGCGGTGGGACTGCTTGACGAGGTAGGCCATCAGGCGCTCCTGGCTGGTCGGGGGGGCTAGAGGTAGAGGCCGGTGGAACCGCCGTCGAGGCGCTCGGCGGCGACGGCGTGGACGTCGCGCTCGCGCATGACGACGTAGACCTCGCCGTGGACCTCGACCTCGGCCTTGTCCTCGGGGTCGAACAGCACGCGGTCGCCCACCTCGACGGCCCGCGCGTGCGGTCCGACGGCGATCACGCGCGACCAGGCCAGGCGGCGGGCGCCCATCGCAGCGGTGGCGGGGATGACGATGCCGCCGGTGGAGCGGCGCTCGCCTGCCTCCTTGTCCACCTCGACCAGGAGGCGGTCGTGCAGCATCTTGATCGGGGCGGACCCGCCCACGGGCGTGCTCAGCTCGCGACCTTGCGGACGACGGCGAACAGCACGATCACACCCACGACGGCACCGGCCGCCTTGAGGATGTTGTCGGTGCGCGGCGCACCGGTGTCGAGGTCGACGAAGTGCGACTTCACCGTGGTCACCTGGCGGCCGACGATCGTCTTGGGGTGGGCACGGTAGGCGAGCTGGTCGATGGTCGCGGCCAGTCGCTGGCGCGTCTCCTCGATCTCGCGCTCGAGCGCGCTCATGTCCTGGGTCACCCGGGAAGGCTATCAATGCGCCGGGGGTCGAAGCCCCAGGGCAGCTCGAGCCGGTGGGCGGACATCAGCGCCTCGTCGGTGAGCACGTCGAACGTGGGCCGGTCGGCCACCACCACCCCCTCGCTGAGCACGACGCTGCGGGGGCACAGCTCGAGGGCGTAGGGCAGGTCGTGGGTCACCATCAGCACGGTGACGTCGAGGCTGCGGAGGATGTCGGCGAGCTCGCGCCGGGAGGCCGGGTCGAGGTTCGACGACGGCTCGTCGAGCACGAGCACCTCAGGCTCCATGGCCAGCACGGTCGCGACCGCGACCCGGCGGCGCTGGCCGTACGACAGGTGGTGGGGCGGCCGGTCCACGAAGTCGGCCATGCCGACCTTCTCCAGCGCCTCCATCACCCGCCGGTCCAGCGCGGCGCCGGTGACGCCGAGGTTGGCCGGGCCGAACGCGACGTCCTGGCGGACCGTGCCGAGGAACAGCTGGTCGTCGGGGTCCTGGAAGACGATCCCGACGCGGCGGCGGATCTCGCGCAGGTGCTGCTTGGCCACGGGCAGCCCGCTGACCTCGACCGTGCCGCGGCCGGCGGTGAGGATGCCGTTGAGGTGGAGCACGAGCGTGGTCTTGCCGGCACCGTTGGGGCCGAGGAGGGCCACCCGCTCGCCCTGGTGGACGTGGAGGTCGACGCCGAAGAGCGCCTGGTGGCCGTCGGGATAGGCGAACGCCAGGTCGCGCACGTCCAGCACGGGCAGGCTCACTCCGGCAACCTACCGTCGTACCCGCGGGAGAGCATGGCGAGGTGCACGCGCTCGCCGCGCTCGTAGGACCGGATGAACAGCGCTCCCAGCGACCGCGCGAGCACCGGCCAGTGGCGCGGTGAGCGGGGGTCGCAGCCGCGCGACCGAAGCGCGGTCATCATGCGCGACAGCTCGGCGGTGACGACGTCGAGGTAGCGGATCATGAAGCCCATGATCTGCACGACGAGGTCGGGCATCCGCAGGCGCTGGAGGCCACGGAGCACGTCCTGCGGCTCGGTCGTCGCGGCCAGGGTCAGCGACGCGAGCACGCCCATGCTGCCCTTGACGAGGAGCGCGATCCCGGCTGCCAGCCCCGGCTCGGAGACGGTGAGCCCGAGCACCTCGGTGCGGGGCCCCTGGGCGATGAAGGGCATGAGCACGGCGAAGAGGGCGAACGGCACCTCCACCACCATCCGGGGCAGGAGGTACGTCACCGGCACCCGCGACACCGCGATCACGCCGAGCAGCACTGCCAGCTCCGCGGCGAACACCGGGTAGGCGTCGCGGGGCGTCGCCACGACGACGAGCATGAAGGCCAGCAGGGCCAGGATCTTGAGGTGCGCGGGGGCGCGGTGGACGGGGCTGTGGCCGTGGAAGTGGAGCCGGTGGCCGTGCCCGGCCCCCATCAGGCCTCCGTGCGGTCGGGCGCGTCCCGAGGCTCGCGCCGACGGATGACCCAGAACAGGCCGGTGCTGAGGACGAGCATGACGAGGACGCCGACCACTCCGGCGACACCGCCGCTGAGGCGGGCGTCGTCGATGCCGGAGGTCTGGTAGTCGGCGAGGGGGCTGTCGGCGGTCGCGGAGTCCTCGGCCGAGTCGAGGAAGCCGGTCTGCTCGGCGACGTACTCGAGGCCGTCGGGGTGCGAGGACGCGTAGTAGCTGGCCACGCCCGCGACGAGCAGGCTGACGACGAGCGCGACGGCGAAGAAGCGGCGGGTGCTCATGCGACGTCGACCTTCCGGGTCTCCAGCTCGCGCTCGGCGAGGAAGGGGCGGGCACCGTGGACGAGGTCCGGGCGGGAGGCGACGACGCTGCTCACCACCAGGCCGGTGACCACGGCCTCGCCGACGCCGATGAGGGTGTGCCAGCCGAGCATCGCGGCGGCGACGGCGCCGAGGTCGACGGGCGCCTGGCCGCCGACGGCGAACAGGGCCGTGAACACGAGGGCCGCCACCGGGACGCTGACCAGGGCGCCGGCTGCGGCGGCCGGGGCGACGAGGGACAGCCGAGCGGGCAGCACGGCGCGCAGCGCGACGAAGACGGCCCAGCCGACGGCGACGGTGACGATCCCGATGAGGGTGATGTTGGTGCCGAGCGCGGTGATCCCGCCGTCGGCCATCAGCAGGCCCTGGACCAGGAGCACGACCGAGACGCAGAGCACCGCGGTCCACGGCCCGACCAGGACGGCGGCGAGCGCTCCACCCATCAGGTGTCCGCTGGTGCCGGCCCCGACGGGGAAGTTGATCATCTGGGCGGCGAAGACGAAGGTCGCGACGAGCCCGGCCATGGGCGCCGTACGGTCGTCGAGCTCGCGGCGCGCGCCCCAGAGCGAGATGCCGACGGCCGCGACGGCCACGGCACCCGTGGCGACCGAGGTCGGGGCGTCGAGGAAGCCGTCGGGCACGTGCACGTGGTCGCTCCTGGGGCTGGCCCGGTCGCTTCGCCGGGCTGGTTGGATGTCTGGTGGCCGACACGGATCCCCCGATACCGCGTCGGCACCCTGCGACCTTATTGCAAATCCCTTGCAACAACCACACCGGCCCATCTTCGAGCACAGGAGCAGCCATGTCCGACCGCCTCACCACCGGCGACGCCGCGCCCGACTTCACCCTCACCAGCGACACCGGCGAGCAGGTGAGCCTGGCCGACCTGCGGGGCTCCAAGGTGATCCTCTACTTCTACCCGGCCGCGATGACCCCCGGCTGCACCAAGCAGGCCTGCGACTTCTCCGAGTCGCTCGACTCGCTCCGCGGGGCGGGCTACGAGGTGCTCGGCGTGTCGAAGGACAAGCCGGCCAAGCTCGCGAAGTTCCGCGAGCGCGACAGCCTCACCCTCACCCTGCTCTCCGACGAGGACGTCGCGGTGCACAAGGCCTACGGCGCCTTCGGGACCAAGAAGCTCTACGGCAAGGAGGTCGAGGGCGTGATCCGCTCCACGTTCGTGATCGACGAGGCCGGCAAGGTCGAGCTCGCCCAGTACAACGTCAAGGCCACCGGCCACGTCGCCAAGCTGCGCCGCGACCTGGGCCTCGACTGAGGACGCACGCCGCACGTGCGGCGGATGTCGCCCCCTCACGTACGTCGCAGGGGCCACGACCGCCGCACGTGTGAGGATGGGCCCCTTGCGCCCGTAGCCCAACAGGCAGAGGCACACGGTTTAGGTCCGTGACAGTGTGAGTTCGACTCTCACCGGGCGCAC
>JAYSEC010000201.1:2546-6382 GCA_041914085.1 Nocardioides sp. | reverse complement strand
CCGGCCAGCGCCAGCGAGACGTGGTTGGTCGGCTCGTCGAGGAGCAGCAGGTCGGGTGCGCCGGCGATGGCGACCGCGAGACCGAGCCGCCGACGCTGGCCGACGGACAGGCTCCCGACGGGCGTGCGGTGGTCACGGGGGTGGAGCAGCCCGAGCTCCCGCAGCGGCGGCGCGTCGGGCAGGGCGCGCACCGCGGCGTCGTACGTCGCCAGCGCGGAGCGCGACGGGTCGGTGGGCTGCGGGTCCTGGGTGAGCTCGCGGACGGTCCGCGCGCTCACCACGGCCGTGCCGCTCGACGGGGTCAGTCGTCCCGACAGCACTCCCAGCAGGGTGGACTTGCCGGAGCCGTTGGGGCCGGTGAGCAGCAGGTGCTCGCCCGCCGCGACGTCCAGCCGTGCCACCCGGAGCCGGCCGGCCACCTCGAGGTCGCGGACCTGCACGAGTCGTCCCGAGGCAGCCGCGGTGAGGTCGCCGCGGAATCGGAGCGGTGCCGGCGGCTTGCGCAGCTGGTCGCGCTCGGCCACCTCGAGCCGGCGCTGGGCGTCCTTCTTGCGTCGGGCGAGCGTCTGGTCCACCCGTCCGCCCTTGAAGGAGTAGATGTACTTGTCACCGTCGGTGGGACCACGGTTGTGTGCGATCGCGCTGGTGCCGATGCGCGTGGCGTCGCGCAGGCGGGCGATCTCCTCCTGCTGCTCGGCGTAGGTCTGCTCCCAGCGCCTGCGCGCGTCCGCCCGCGCCGCCTCGTACGCCGTCCACCCGCCGCCGAACCGCCGGCCCCCGTTGCCGTCGGTGCCGAGCTCGCCCGCGTCGAGGTCGACGAGGTCGGTGCAGACGTCGTCGAGGAGCACGCGGTCGTGGCTGGCGAGGACCACGACGCCCGGCAGGTCCGTGAGGAACCCGGTCAGCACCTCGATCGCGTCGTCGTCGAGGTGGTTGGTCGGTTCGTCGAGGAGCAGGCACGTCGGCCGCGTCGTCATGATCGTGGCGAGCGCGAGCCGGGTCCGCTGGCCGCCCGACAGGGTGCCGACCACGCGCGCCGGGTCGAGGTCGTCGAGCCCGAGCCTTGCGGCCGCGAGCGAGGCCCGGCGGTCGGCGTCCCACGCGTCGTGCGCCAGGGCGGTCTCGAGGGCGCGCTCGTAGGCCGCGTCGCCCTCCGGCGTGCCGACCGCCGCGGCCGAGCGCTCCACCTCGGCGACGGCGTCGCGCAGCGGCGCGAGCGTCATGGCCAGGACGTCCGCGACCGGCGCCCGGGCGCGGCACGGCGGCTCCTGGCCGAGGAGGACGCGGTGGTCGGGGGCGGGGATGGGGCCGGGCGTGGGGGCGCGTGACGGCAGCCGGCCCGCGACCGCCCGGAGGAGGGTGGACTTGCCGGCGCCGTTCTCGCCGACGAGGCCGATGCGCCGGCCGGGCTGGGCCAGCAGGTCGACACCGGTGAGGACCGACCGGTCGGGGTAGCCGACGGAGAGGCCGGTGACGACGAGCGGGGCGAGGAGGGAGGAGGTGGTCGAGGAGGGTGCAGGCATGCGGACGTCCTTCGCGATCAGGAGAGGACTCGCCGGGCATGGGGCGCACGAGGGCGCCGCCGCGGACGCGAGTCGGGTCAGTCCTGGATCCACATGGTGCGCCCAGCCTAGGGCCGGCTTGCGAGCCCGCCAACCGATTTTGCCGGCGGGTCCGTTTCGCGGCGGTCGCGCAGGGGGAGCATCGCGGCCATGGAGAACCCCACGACGTCAGTCCTGTCCCGTGCCGCGCTCGCGGCCACCACCGTCCTCGGCGCCGCTGCCACCCTCGTGGCGGTCGCCACGCCTGCGCACGCCGGCGTCGTGCAGGACTGCGCCGGCGGTCCGGTCACGATCGGCTCGACGCTCGACGACGTGACCCTGACCGGCGTGTGCACCGACGTCCGCGTCGACGCGTCCAACATCACGGTCGTGCTGCCCGCCACCAGCTCCCTCACGGTCACCGGTGCGAACCTCGAGATCGCCGCCTCCGGCCCGGTCGGGACCGTCACCCTCGGCGGCGGCAACAACACGCTCTCCGCCCCCGGCGCCGGCGACGTCACCGTGAGCGGCGGCAACAACGAGGCCACCTTCGCCGGCACCGTCGGGCGGACGTCGATGGTCGACGGCAACAACACCGTGCGGGCCGCGAGCATCGCCCGGCTCCGGGTGGAGGACGGCAACCAGGTCGTCCGGGCCGGGGCGGTGGGCGCGGCCACGATCCAGGGCAGCAACGCGACCCTCATCGCCTCCCGGGCACCGAAGGTCACCGTGAAGGGAGCCAACAACTCGGTGCGGCTCGGTCGGCTGCCGGTCCTCCGGATCGTCGGCAGCAACAACCGTGCCGTCGTGACCAAGGGCAGCACCAGGGTCACGGTCCGTGGTGCCAACAACGTGGTGCGGGTGAAGAAGCGCGCCTGATCCGTCCCCCGCGGGAGGGCTACTGGCAGGCTGTCCGCATGCGCGTGGTCGACATCGCCCGGGCCGTCGAGGCCGTCCGAGCCCACTGCGAGTCGCTGGGCCGGGTGCCCCGCCTCGCGACCAGCGGCAACTTCGCGTCGCCGGTCACGCTGCTCGAGCCGGTGCTCGCCGAGCTGCCGGCCGTCCGGCTGCACGCCCTCAACGCCCAGACCTCCCTCCCGCTGCACGACGGCGTCGTCCCCGAGACGACGTTCGTCGGTCCCGGCTTCCGGGGCCATCCGCGCCTGTCCTACGTCCCGTGCCGGCTGTCGATGGTGCCGCGGCTCTTCCACGGGCCGCTGGCGCCCGACGTGGTGGTGGTGCACACGACGGCGCCGCGCGACGGCCTGGTGTCGCTCGGGCTCGAGGTCAACGTGCTGCCCGCGGCCATCGAGGCCGCGCGCGAGCGGGGCGCGCTGGTGGTGGCCCAGCTCAACCCGCGGATGCCCTGGACCTCCGGCGACGCCGTCCTCCCGGTGGAGGCCTTCGACCTCGGGGTCGACGTGGAGGTCGCCCCGACCACGCACACCGCGCGGGTGCCGGGCGACGACGCGCGGCTGATCGGCTCGCTGGTCGCGGCCGAGATCGGTGACGGCGCGACGCTGCAGGCGGGGATCGGCGAGGTGCCCGACGCGACCGTCGCCGGCGTCCTCGACCGCCGCGGCCTGCGGATCTGGACCGAGATGTTCAGCGACGGCGTGCTCACCCTCGAGAAGGCCGGCGCGCTCGACCCGGCCACGCCGCTGCGGACGTCGTTCGTGTTCGGCAGCGAGGAGCTCTACGACTGGGTCGACGACAACCCGCGGGTGCAGATGCTGCGCACCGAGACCACCAACTCCCCCGCCGAGATCGCCCGCCAGCCGGCGATGACCTCGATCAACACCTCGTTGCAGGTCGACCTGTTCGACCAGGCCAACGCCTCGCGCATCGGCGCCCGGATCTACAGCGGCTTCGGCGGCCAGACGGACTTCACCGTGGGGGCCAGCCACTCCCCCGGCGGCCGCGCCTTCATGGCACTGCGCAGCTGGCACCCCCGCGCCGACGTGTCCACGATCGTGCCGCTGGTCGACGAGCCGGTCACGTCCTTCCAGCACGGGGCCGTGGTCACCGAGCAGGGCATCGCGTGGATGTGGGGCCGCGACGAGCGCGAGCAGGCGCGCAACCTGATCGAGCACGCGGCGCACCCCAGCGTGCGCGACGACCTCCGGGAGGAGGCGCGGGCGCTCGGCCTGGCGTGAGCCCCGTCAGGACCGTCAGGACCGTGAGGCCCACGACGCCCGCATGACGTCGTACGTCACCGCGGGGGTGTCGTCCTGCTCGGGCACGTGGTTGCGCATCACCATCTCGACCGAGGCGCCGGCGACCCGCACCTCGACG
>JAYSEC010000201.1:0-2446 GCA_041914085.1 Nocardioides sp. | reverse complement strand
GTAGTCGAGCCGGACCGCGCGACCGCGAGCCGAGGCGGCCGCCTCCAGGGTCGACGACCCGGTGGCGAGGTCGTCGGTCGGCATCAGCCGGAAGCCGGCGGTGCCGGACGCGGGTCCGGGAGGCACGTCGTACGGCAGCGGGGTCGTCACCGGACCATCATCGCCCCGGTCAGGCCACGAAGACGCAGAAGACGTGGCCGGCCGGGCTGGCGTACGCGCGCAGCGGCTCCTCGGGGTCGTCGGTGCGGTCGAACCGGAGCTCGCCGCCGAGCTCGAGCACGCGCTCGTGCACGGCGTCGAGCGCGCTCCGGGACGGCACGGTGGTGTCGAGGTGCGACACCGACGGGTGGCCCGGCTCGGGCCACCGGCTCGGCGGGAGGGCGTCGACCTGCTGGACGGCCAGGCAGCGTCGTCCGTCGGGGTGCGTCAGCACCAGCCAGTCGGCGTCGTCCGCGCCGTCGTCGGGCGCCTCGTCGCCGTCGCGGTAGGCGAGACCGAGCAGGTCGCGCCAGAACTCGGCCTCCGCGCGGACGTCGACCGCGTCGAGGACCGTGTGGAGCAGCTGCGGGACCACGGGCGGGAAGTCGCTCATCCCCCGACCCTACGAGGTGTCAGGATCGGACCGTGCTCCCCCGCCCTGCCTGGATCCAGCTCTTCCTCGACACCCCTGCCGCGGCCTTCGATGAGGCGGTCGCCTTCTGGTCGGCCGTCACCGGCTGGACGCCGTCCGAGCGCCGCGGCGAGGACGGCCAGTTCCTCACGCTGCTGCCGCCCGCGGGACCGGCGTACGTCAAGATGCAGGCGGTGGACGGGCCGCCCGGCCTGCACCTCGACCTCGACTCCGCCGACCGCGCGGCCGCCGCCGAGCGGGCCCTCGAGCTCGGCGCCACCCCGGCGTGGACCTACCACGACGTCGAGGTGATGCGCTCGCCCGGCGGCCTCCTCCTCTGCCACACCCTGGTCGAGGGCGAGCCCCTCCTCGAGCGCTCCGGCTCCACCGTCCTCGACCAGGTGTGCGTCGACATCCCTTGCGCGCACTGGGACGTGGAGGTCGCCTTCTGGGCAGCGCTCACCGGGCGGGAGCCTCAGGTCGGCTCCCTGCCGGAGTTCGTGCGGCTCGTGGAGGACGGCCGACCCCGGATGCTGCTCCAGCGGCTCGACGAGGACGAGGGACCGGTGCGCGCCCACCCGGACCTGGCCACGGCCGACCGGGAGGCCGACACCGCTGCCCACGTCCGGCTGGGTGCCGACGTGCGGGCGGTGAACGAGTTCTGGACGGTCCTGACGGCGCCCGGCGGGCAGGTCTACTGCCTCACCGACCGCGACCCCCGCACCGGCTCAGCCGGGTGATGTGACGGGGCCCACGGCGGCGTCCCACGCGGTTGCGTACTGTCGGTATGTGACCTCCAGCCGCCGCGTCCTGGCCAGCAGCCTCCTCGTCCTCGCCCTCGGCACGACCGCCCTGGGTTCGCTCCCCGCGAGCGCTGCCAGCATCACGGTCCCCGTGCAGTGCGAGCTCGGGAGCGAGACGCTGCTCCCGTGGGACGGCGTGTCCTACGACCTGCAGGGCACGTGCGGTGCGGTGCGCGTGACGGCCGACGACGCGACCGTCACGATGCCCTCGGCCACCCGGCTCACCGTCGAGGGCACCGGCAACGACGTGACCGCCAAGCCGTTGGGCGCCGTGTCGGTCACCGGCTCCGGCAACGCCGTCACCACCCCGAGCGTGCAGCACCTCACGGTCTCGGGCGGCGGCTCGGTCGTGAGCGTCGCCGGCCTCGTCGAGCGGGCCGAGCTGGCCAGTGCCGGGTCGGCGCTCACCGCCGACACCGTGAACGTGCTCCGGCTCCGGGCCTCCGACAGCGTGACCGCGCGCAAGGCGTACCGCACCCGCGTGACCGGGTCGGACAACACGCTCGAGCTGACCCGCGCCGACCGCCTCGTCGTCACCGGCGACCGCAACGCGGTCACCGTCGCCCGTGGCCGTACGACGGTCCGCGACCGCGGCCAGGACAACGTGCTCGACCTGCGTCCGCGCCGGCGCTGAGCGCGCTGCGCCCGCTCGTCCCGGTCACGCCAGTGCGCCGTCCCTGACCGTGACGCGGCCCGCGTGCACCGTGTGGACCACCCGCGAGGTGAGGGTGCGCCCGTGCCACGGGTTGTTGCGCGACAGCGAGGCCGAGGTGGACCGGTCGACGGTCACCGAGGCGCCCGGGTCGACCAGCACGACGTTCGCCGGCGAGCCCGGCTCGAGCGCCTGGCCCTGGTGCGGCAGCCCCGCGATGCGAGCGGGGTTCACCGACATCACCCGGGCGATGTCGGCCCAGGTGAAGTCGTCCATGACCGTCCGGACGACCGCGAGCGCGGTCTCGAGGCCGAGCATCCCGAAGGCCGCGTCGACGAAGGCGTGCTCCTTGTCGTGGCGCGCGTGCGGCGCGTGGTCGGT
>JAYSEC010000200.1:3793-6396 GCA_041914085.1 Nocardioides sp. | reverse complement strand
GCGGTGCGTCCTCGGCGTAGGCGAAGCCGCGGTCGCGGACGTCGAGCTGCATGGACGAGACGCCGAGGTCGAAGAAGACCGCGTCGACGTGCGCGAGCCCGAGGCTCCCGACGACCTCCGGCAGCTCGTCGTACACGGCGTGCACGGCGGTGAACCGGTCGCCGTACGACGCCAGCCGCTCGGTCGACATCGCCAGTGCCGTCGGGTCGCGGTCGATCCCGATCACCCGCGCGTGCGGCAGGCGCTCGAGGACCGCCTCGCTGTGGCCGCCGAGACCGAGCGTGCAGTCGACGTAGACCGATCCTTCGGCCTCGAGTGCAGGGCTCAGCAGGGCGACGACCCGGTCGAGGAGCACCGGGGCGTGGCTGGGAGTCGTCATGCTCAGCCCTGGTGTCCCAGGTGCGCGAGCAGCAGCAGCGCGAAGGCCAGGCACGACGCCGTGGCGGCGGAGAACGCGATGAGCGCGGCCGCCTCGCGCGCCTGGTCGCGCACCCGCAGCGGCGGTGCCGCCGTGGTGCGTGCCCAGGGCTGGGTGGTGCTCATGTCTCGACCCCACTGACTGCTGAGTGCTGCTGGCTGGTGCTGGCTGGTGCTGCTCGTTGGCGGTGCGGCTGACACGCCCCGCCAAGTGGCACGGGGTGAGCCGCCGCACCAGGTCCCTGCCCGCTCCCTTGCCATGGGATTGCGAATGGGATGCCCTCTGGTGCCGGGGAAGTGCCCCAGATGGCACGCGAGGGAGCGGGCTCGAGACCTGGTGATGCGGGTCCGGGTGTCAGCTGTGGAGTTGTGGGTGGTGCTCGTCTCGGTGCTGCCGTGCGGCGTTCAGATGCCGGGGAAGACCTCGTCGCTGAGCTCGGAGAACTTCTGCTCCTGCTCCTCCGAGTAGGTCGCCCAGGCCGTCGGGTCCCAGATCTCGATCCGGTTCATCGACCCGATGACCACGCACTCCTTGCGGAGCGAGGCGTACTCCCGCAGCGGGGCCGGGATGTTGATCCGTCCCTGCTTGTCCGGCAGCTCCTGGCTGGCGGCCGCGAACAGCATGCGGACGTAGTCACGGGTGCTCTTCTGCGTGACCGGCGCCTCGCGGAGCCGGTCGGTGAGCCGGCCGAAGTCCTCCAGCGACCAGACAGTGAGGCAGCGCTCCTGTCCTCTGGTCACCACGAGTCCCTCCGTCAGCTCGTCCCTGAACTTCGCCGGGAGGAAGAGGCGGCCCTTCTCGTCGAGCTTGGGCGTGTAGGTGCCGAAGAACATCCGGCACCTCCCACTGGCTCGGCGGGTAGATCGACCCTGCCCCCCACTTCGCCCCACATTACTCCACTTCCCTCCACCGTCAACCAGATCGAGCGTGTTGCAGGCACGAATTTCGGCGATCTCCCGACGCGACGCCGGGTGCCGCTCCCCCGCCGCGGCACGCTCGTCCGAGCGTGGAGACGCCCGGTTCCACGCTCAGCAGGCCCCGGGTGGAGCGTGGGTGGGGGACATCGCGCGCCGGTGGTGGGGAGAAGTGGGGAGGATCGGGGTGGATCGGGGTGGATCGCCGTCGTGGTCGCGGTCAGGACGCTGTGGACGGACATGTGGACGGGTATGTTGCGCGCACCACATACCGTGGTGTGCAGCACGAACGAGGGGATGGGCGAGACGTGACGACTGGGGCATCGGGGCAGGCACCTGACCTGGACACCGTGAGGCGGGTGACCGGTGCGGTCCGCCAGAACATCGAACGCGTGATCGCCGGCAAGCCCGACGTCGTCAACGCCGCGCTCGTGGTGCTGCTCGCCGAGGGCCACCTGCTCATCGAGGACGTCCCCGGCGTCGGCAAGACCCAGCTGAGCAAGGCGCTCGCCCGCAGCATCGACTCCTCGGTCCGGCGCATCCAGTTCACCCCGGACCTGCTGCCCTCCGACGTCACCGGCGTCTCGGTCTTCAACCAGGACACCCGGCAGTTCGAGTTCCGGCCCGGCGGCATCTTCGCCAACATCGTGGTCGGCGACGAGATCAACCGGGCCTCCCCCAAGACCCAGTCGGCCCTCCTGGAGTGCATGGAGGAGCGCCAGGTCACCGTCGACAACGCGACCTACCAGCTCGAGAAGCCGTTCATGGTGATCGCCACCCAGAACCCCATCGAGATGGAGGGCACCTACGCCCTGCCCGAGGCCCAGCGCGACCGCTTCATGGCACGCGTGTCTGTGGGCTACCCCGTCGAGTCGGCGGAGATCGCCATGCTCGAGGGGCACACGGCCCACAACCCGCTCGACGACCTCGAGCCCGTCACCGACGCCGGCGAGATCCGCAAGGTGATCGAGATCGTGGGCCGGGTGCACGTCTCCTCCGCCGTCCACCGGTACGCCGTCGCGCTGACGACCGCGACCCGCACCAGCAACGACCTGCACCTCGGCGCGTCGCCCCGCGCGACGCTCCACCTGGTGCGGGCCGCGAAGGCCGTCGCCGCGACCCAGGGTCGCGACTTCGTCCTCCCCGACGACATCCACGGCATCACCCAGCCGGTGCTCGCGCACCGCCTGCTGCCGAATGTCGAGGCGACCATGAGCGGGCGCACCACCTCGGCGATCCTCAACGGGATCGTGGAGTCGGTGCCGGTCCCC
>JAYSEC010000200.1:0-3693 GCA_041914085.1 Nocardioides sp. | reverse complement strand
CGGCCGTGCGTGAGGCCCTCGCTGCGCTGACCGTCCGGGGACGGGCGTTCCTGGCTGCCGGCATCACGACGGTGGTGGCGGCGATCGTGGTGGGGCACTCCTCGGTGGTGCGCATCGGCGTGCTCGTCGCGGCGCTCCCGCTCCTCACCGCGTGGTGGGTCGGCCGCTCCCGCTACCGCCTCGCGCTGGTGCGCACCCTCTCCCCGCAGCTCGTCGTGGCCGGGCAGCCCGCCACGGTGGAGCTGACGGTCTCCAACGAGTCGCGGACGCCGACCGGCGTACTGCTGCTGGAGGAGCGGCTCCCCTACGTCCTCGGCACCCGACCCCGCTTCGTGCTCGAGGGGCTCGGGCACGGCTGGCGACGGCACGCCACCTACCAGGTGCGCTCGGAGCTGCGGGGCCAGTTCGAGATCGGGCCGATGTCGGTGCGGGTGACCGACCCCTTCGGCCTCGTGGAGCTCAGCCGCACCTTCCACGCCACCACGCGGCTGACCGTCACCCCGCGCACGACGGCGCTCCCCAACATCCCCCTCGGCGGCGCGTGGACCGGGTCCGGCGACAACCGGCCGCGCGCGTTCGCCACCGGCAGCGCCGAGGACGTCACCGTGCGCGAGTACCGGCGCGGCGACGACCTGCGGCGGGTGCACTGGCGCAGCTCGGCACGCGTCGGCGAGCTGATGGTGCGCCGCGAGGAGCAGCCGTGGCAGTCGCGCGCGACCGTCTTCCTCGACAACCGCGGCACCTCCCACCGGGGCCAGGGCGCTGCGAGCTCGCTCGAGGGCGCGGTCTCGGCGGCCGCGTCCATCGCGGTCCACCTGACCCACCACGGCTACACCGTCCGCCTGGTCACCGCGTCCGGCGACAGCCGCGAGACGACGTGGCACTCGCAGACCGCGGAGGCCAGCACGATCCCGCTGCTCGAGGCGCTGGCCGTGGTGCAGCTCGACCACGCCCCCACCCCCGACACGCAGTGGCTGGCCGAGCCCGGCCACGGCGGGCTGATCGTCGGCGTCTTCGGCGGGCTCGGGGAGACCGACCTGCCGTTCCTCCGCCGCCTGCAGCACCACGCGTCCTCCAGCCTGGCGATCGCGCTCGACGTCGATGCGTGGGCACCCCACCTGCCGGTGCAGCCGGGGCCCGGATCCGCGGCCCACCTCACCTCGACCGGGTGGCGCTCGATCACGCTCGGCCCCCGCGACCGCCTCGACACGGCGTGGCAGGAGCTCGGGCTCATGCAGAGCCGCGCCACCTCCTCGGCGGGAGCCGCGCGATGAGGGCGAGCTGGAGCAGCCTGCCCCACCAGCTCCGGTTGGCCGGGTTGGCGATGCTCGCCGCGTGGGCGACCGTGCTGTCGTGGCGGGTGCTCACCGAGGGCTTCGCCGAGGTCGGCTTCCCGCTCCTGTTCATCGGCGTCGTGCTCGCCGGCGGCGGTGCGCTCGCGCGCTGGAGCCGGCTGCCGGTGCTGGCGATCCTCGCCGGCCAGCTCGTGGTGGGTGGCCTCCTCGTGCTCGGCACGACCACGGGGTCACCGCTCCCCACGCCCGACAACGTCGACGAGCTGCTCGCTGCCCTCCGCGACGCGCTGGAGACCTCGCGCCAGTACGCCGCACCCGTCCAGGCCGGGGTGCCACCGGTGCACCCGCTGCTGCTGATCGGCGGCACCCTCGTCGTCGTCCTCGTCGACTTCGTGGCCTGCAGCCTGCGACGTGCCCCCGTGGCCGGGATCGTGCTGCTGGCGGCGTACACGCTCCCGGTCGCGGTGACCGGTGAGGCCGTGTCGTGGTGGCTCTTCGTCGCCGTCGCCGGGCTCTTCCTCACCCTGGTCTTCATCCAGCACAGCGACCACGTCACGAGCTGGGGTCGCGCCCCCGACGGCGAGAAGGGCTCCTTCTCCGTGCGCACCGGCGCGATCGGCAACACCGCGTTCGCCCTCGGCGCAGCCGCGATCGCGCTCGCGGTCGTCGTGCCCGCTGCGGTGCCGACGATGCAGATGACGGTGTTCGACGGCAACGGCCCCGGGACGCGCGAGGTCGAGGTCAAGGACCCGATGGTCGACCTGCGCCGCGACCTGCGCCGTGGCGAGGACATCCCGCTGCTGTGGGTCACGACGTCCGGCCCGCGGCCCAGCTACCTCCGGCTCTCCGTGCTGGCGAACTTCAACGGCTCCCAGTGGACCCCGGGCGACCGCGAGATCCCGGAGGAGCAGACCGCCACCGGTCCCCTGCCGCCGCTCGACGGCGTGAGCAGCGCGGTGGCGCGCAAGGAGTTCACCTACGACGTCCGCGTCGGGTCCGACTTCGCCTCGACCTGGCTGCCGACGACCGCGCAGGTCACCCGGATCGCCGCCGGCACCGACTGGCGCTACGACACCAGCACCCGCGACTTCATCGCCGCGCGCGACGACGTGACCACGGCCGACCGCAGCTACGACTTCACCGGCGCCCAGCTCACCTACGACGCCGCCGCCATGAACGGCGCCGTCTCCGGGGCCGGCAGCGTCGCCGGCATCTTCACCGACGTGCCGCCCTCGTTGAACAACGAGATCCGCCGTCTGGCGGCGAGCGTCACCGCGGACGCGCCCACCCGGTTCCAGAAGGCCCAGGTGCTGCAGCAGTGGTTCCGTGAGGACGGCGGCTTCCGCTACGACCGCGCACAGGTCGAGTCGGCCGGCAACGGCGGCGCCGACCTGCTGGCGTTCATGGAGGACCGCGTCGGCTACTGCGAGCAGTTCGCCGCGTCGATGGCGATCATGGCGCGCGTGCTCGGCATCCCCAGCCGCGTGGCCGTCGGGTTCCTGGAGCCCACGAAGGCGACCAACGGTGCGTGGGAGTTCTCCGCGCACGACCTGCACGCGTGGCCCGAGCTCTACTTCCCCGGCTCGGGCTGGGTGCGCTTCGAGCCCACGCCGTCCGACCGCGCCGGCAACGTGCCCGACTACACCACGACCGAGTTCGCCCCGGTGACCGAGAGCGCCTCGCCCAGCGCGAGCCGCTCCACCGAGCTGCTCCCCGAGCGCGGCGAGACCGCGGACACCGACGCCGCCGCGGCCGAGGAGGAGACCAGCTCGATCCCGTGGTTCCCGATCCTCGCCGGCGTCGCCGGCCTGCTGCTCGTGGGCCTGCTGCTGCTCACCCCGCGCCTGCTGCGCCGCAACCGCCGGCGCCGCCGGCTCGCGGGCGACGTCGAGGACCTGTGGGTCGAGCTGCGCGACGTGGCCCAGGACCTCGGTCACGCCTGGCCGGTGGGCCGCTCCCCGCGACGTGCCGGCGAGTGGCTCGGCCGCCTGCTGGCCAAGCCCACCGAGGGGGCCGCACGTCCGGACCGCCCGCGCCGCGGCCGGGACCAGGCGCCCGAGGCCGCCGCTGCCCTCGACCGGCTGGTGGGCGCCCTCGAGCGCAGCCGCTACGCCCGCGACCCCGAGACCTTCACCGCCGACCGGTTCCACGCCGACGCGGCGCTGGTCGAGGAGGCACTGGCCGCCGGCGTCACGCCCCGCGACGTACGACGAGCGCAGTGGTGGCCGGCCTCGGTCGTGGGACGGCGTACGTCCTGGCGGCCGCGGCGCTCCACCGTCTCGCGCGCGACCGAGACGCCCGTCGACCACGAGACCAGCCGGACGGTCGACGAGCTCGTCGGCTGACCGGGCGGTTCCTCGCGGTCCCGACCGCCGACCGGGCGGTTCCTCGCGGTCCC
>JAYSEC010000199.1:0-6480 GCA_041914085.1 Nocardioides sp. | reverse complement strand
CGGGCACTTCCAGGTCGGCCGCGGCTTCGACCAGAACCCCGGCGGCAACCCGCAGATCGGCTACTTCGAGCCGTGGGACCAGTCGAGGTTCGACCCCAGCGAGCCCGCGATCGGCCGCGTGCAGTGGCGCAACGCCTACCGCTCCTACCGCGCGAACCTCGCTCACTTCCAGCACAACGTCGGGGTCTGACGTGCGCGCCCGTACGACGACCGCGCTGGCGCTGCTGCTCGCCCTCACCGGTTGCGGCGCCACCGACGACCCCGCCACCGACGCACCGTCGCGGACCCCATCGAGCACCAGCCCCGCGCCGGCCTCCGAGCCCGCCGCCACGGGAGGCACCCGCGAGGACCCCGAGGTGGCCGAGCCTGTCGAGCGGCTGCTCGACTGGCGCGACGCCGGCGTCGCTGGCGGGGCCCGCTACGTCAGGGGCCCGGAGTGGGAGGCCCTCGGCAACGAGGGCGGCTCCGCCGTGGACCTCTCCCGGGACGGCGACGCGCTCACCGTCGAGGCCGGGCCCGGCCGCATCGTCTCCGAGGTGCTGATGAGCACCGACTGGGCCGTCGTCGTCCGGCAGGACAAGACCGAGACGGCCCCGAGCGAGGTGGACGTCGTCGACCTCGCGACGGGCAAGACGTCGCCGCTCGCCGGGCCGCCCCCTGCCAGCGGGGGGTCGTGGGCGCTGGTCGGAGGCGACCTCTACTACCCGACGTACGGCGACGACCGGGCGTACTGCCTGGCCACCAGCGCCCTCGCCGACAGCAACGGCGAGGACGGATGGTGCGCGCCGGACCGGACCGGCTGGTCCGGGCTGACCGCCAGCGAGCACGGCATCGGGATGATGACCTTCGACGACGCCCGTCCGGTCGCATGCCGCACTCTCAACCTGCTCGACGACAGCGGGGTCCCGCAGCCGGTCGACGGACCGACCGAGTGCCTCGGCTGGGACGTGGCCGCGACCGCCGACGGCATGGTCTGGTCGGAGGTGCCGAAGCCGCGGCGCCAGGAGGAGGCCACGTTCCACGCCACTGTCGGCGATGCCTACCTCGACCTCGGGGCCGGCACCACCGGCTCCCTCGTGCCCTGCGGCGGCTCGGTCTTCTTCGTGCGCGACCCGCAGGCCCCGGACGAGCCCGCCCGGCTGATGCGCTGGACGCCCGACCACACCCTCGAGGTCGCCTACGAGACCACGTCCGTCGGCAACGCCTTCCTCGCCGAGCCGGTGTGCGGAGGCGGGGTGCTGTCGATCTCCGCCATGGGCGAGCAGGGGGACGAGCAGGTGTGGGCGGACGTCACCTAACCTTCGACGGGTGAGCTTCACCGGATTCCCCGTCGCCGCGCTGGACTTCTACGACGACCTCGAGGTCGACAACACCAAGTCGTTCTGGGAGAGCCACAAGCACGTCTACAAGGAGTCCGTCGAGGCGCCGATGAAGGCGCTGATGGCCGAGCTCGAGCCGGAGTTCGGCACGGCGAAGGTGTTCCGCCCCTATCGCGACGTCCGGTTCGCCAAGGACAAGACGCCCTACAAGACCCACCAGGGCGCCTTCGTGTCGGCCGGGCCCGCTACGGGGTGGTACTTCGAGATCTCGCCCCGCGGCACCCGGGTCGGCGCCGGGTTCTACGACGCCGAGGGGCGCAGGCTCGCCGCGATCCGCGAGGCGATGGCCGAGGAGAAGACCGGCAGGGCCCTCGAGCGACTGCTGCGGAAGCTCGAGAAGGACGGCTTCGACATCGGTGGCGACCAGCTCAAGACCTCCCCGCGTGGGTACGACGCCGACCACCCGCGCATCCACCTCCTGCGCCACAAGCAGCTCTTCGTGGGGAGGTCCTACGGCTTCGAGGCCGACGCCATCGACGCCGGCCTCGTCGACCGGGTGCGCGCCGACTGGAAGGCACTGCGCCCGCTGGTCACCTGGCTGACCGCGGTCCAGGTCGAACCGGTCTGAGCCTGCCACCCGGTACGACGCACTCGACCACCCCTCGCGTCACACCCCGGGGCACACTTCTTCCCGGTTACCTAGGGACGATCTGGTGGGTGAAAGCCGTCCCGGAACTACCAGGACGTCCCCAGATACCCACGCGGGGGCTGCCCGCCGTTCACGCCGGGGCCACCCGCCGGGGTCAGGCTCGCGCCATGGCCAAGCGACTGTTCCTGCTCCACATCGGCCCGCAGCCCGTGGACGTCTCCGCGATGACCGAGACGCTCCGGCTCGGTGGGGTCGCGGTGCTCGACGCACCCGACGCGGTGCTCGCGCACGCCGCGACCGAGATCCTGCGGACCCACCAGCAGCACGGGCTCAAGCGCAAGCAGGTCGAGGGCTCGTGGGCGACGCTGTGCCGCCGTGCGCGCAAGGCCAAGGCGGACTGCTTCGTCAGCATGCCTGCCTTCTTCGACGCCTCACCCGAGCAGGCCGCCCTCGCGCTCGACGGACTCGCCGACTTCACGGTGGTCCTGGTCGTGACGAGCGGCTTCGACCTCGAGCCGCCGGCCGCGTGGCTGCGACTGGCCAAGGACGGCCGTACCCACGTCCTGCCCGCCCACCTCACCGACGAGCAGCTCGCCGTCCAGGTCGCGCGGATCGCGCTCATGGAGGAGGAGGCGCGGCTGCAGAAGGGCCTGGCCAGGATCTCCCGGCGTCGGCGCAAGGTGGGCCGCACGCTCGCTGCGTGACGTCCGCCGGGTGGGTCAGTGCGGCTGCCAGGCGTCGTCGTCCTCGGTCAGCGCAGCGACCCCGGCGGGCAGCCTGGCGTCGGCCAGGTCCTGGATGGTGACCTGCTCGAAGACGGCGCGCAGCGAGCTGCGGGCGGCGATCCACACGTGCTGCAGCACCTGGGCCGAGTCGTCGTACTCGACCGCCTCGGGGCGCAGGCCGTAGACCGACACCAGCGGGCCGTCGACGGCGCGGATCACGTCGGCGACGGTCACCGAGGACGGCTGCCGCGCGAAGCGCCAGCCGCCCGACTGGCCGCGCTGCGAGACCACGATGTCGGCGCGGCGGAGGTCGGCCAGGATCGCCTGGAGGAAGCCGTGGGGGATCCCCTGCGCCTTGCCGAGCTGCTCGGCGCTGACGGCCGCTCCGTCGGTGCGCACCGCGATCTCGATCAGGGCCCGGAGGGCGTAGTCGGCTTTGGCGGAGACGCGCATAAGCCCAGTTTGTCAGATATGTCGGCCGAGTCAGTCATGCTTGGCCCTCCCTGACGCGAGCCGGGGCACGACGTCGTACGCCGCCACCCCTGCTCAGCAGCGGCGGCGGCGTACGGCGAGCCGTCAGGCGGGCGCGCCCTCGAGCTCGCGCTCGTCGAGGTGCGCCGCCCGGGCGAGCCGCTCCTGCTTGACCGCCCACACGATGGCAGCGACCCAGAGGACGAAGACGGTGGCCGCCACGGCAGCGACGCCGACGCCGGGGACACCCACGGCCTCGAGCAGCGTCTTGGAGTTGGTCAGGATGATCAGCCCGCCGGCCGCGGTGCCCAGGACGCGGGCCGCGAGGTGCTTGACCAGCCAGGCCGCGATCGGGGCGGCGACCACGCCGCCGGCGAGCAGCGCACCGGCGTACCCCCAGTTGATGCCCTGGGCGCCGAGGCCGATCAGGAAGCCGAGCGAGCCGCCGACCGCGACCACGAACTCGGAGGTGTCGATCGAGCCGACCACCTTGCGCGGCTCGAGACGGCCGCTGGAGAGCAGCGAGGTGGTGCCGACCGGGCCCCACCCGCCACCGCCGACGGCGTCGAGGGTGCCCGCGACGAGACCCATGGGAGCCAGGAACATCGCGGACGGGTGGCCCTTGAAGGTCGGGCGGGCGCCGCCCAGGCGGAGGAACCGGTAGACGACGTAGAAGCCCAGGCTGAGCAGGATCACCGCGACGACCGGCTTGGCGACCGCTGCGTCGAGGTTCGACAGGAGCGTCGCGCCGAGGAAGGCACCCACGAAGCCGGGCACGGCGAGGATCGAGACGGTGCGCCAGTCCACGTTGCCGAGCTTGTGGTGGGAGGCGCCGGACACCAGCGAGGTGCCGATCTCGGAGAAGTGGACGGCGGCCGAGGCGGCCGCGGGGGCGACGCCGGCGGCCAGCAGCAGGGTCGAGGAGGTCACCCCGTAGGCCATGCCCAGGGAGCCGTCGATGAGCTGGGCGATCAGGCCCACCACACCGAGCACGATGAGCTTGCGCATCCGCAGGCTCCTTTCGGTCGTCAATCAGGTCTAGGTCAGGTGACCGTGGTTTGTCACGTGACAGACTAGACATAGTTGGGGTGATAGACAAAACCGACCGGCCGCACGGCGAGTCCGCGCACGCTGCACCCACCTGTGACCCGCGACATTGGACGTTCGTGTTGCGTCCCGCCCGGCGGCGAGGCATGATTTTGTTACCCGCGAGTAGCCCATGCCCTCGCGCCCCCGCCCGCGACACGGAACAGGTGGAAGCTGTGAGCCACTACAAGACCAACCTCCGCGACATCGAGTTCAACCTCTTCGAGGTGCTCGGCCGGGACGAGGTGCTCGGCACCGGTCCCTTCGGCGAGATCGACGCAGAGAGCGCGCGGGAGATCCTGCGCGAGGTCGAGCGCCTCTCCCGCGAGGACCTCGCCGCCTCCTACGAGGACAGCGACCGCAACCCGCCGGTCTTCGACCCGGCCACCCACACCGCCCCCGTGCCGGAGTCCTTCAAGGCCAGCTACCAGGCCTGGATGGACTCCGAGTTCTGGCGCCTGCAGGTCTTCGAGGAGATGGGCGGCACCCCGGCCCCGTCGTCGCTCATCTGGGCCCTCGGCGAGATGGTGCTCGGCGCCAACGCCCCGGTCTGGATGTACGCCGCCGGGCCGGCGTTCGCGAACGTGGTCCACCGCAACGGCAACGAGCGCGACAAGCGGGTCGCCCAGTACATGGTCGACCGCCAGTGGGGATGCACGATGGTGCTCACCGAGCCCGACGCCGGCTCCGACGTCGGCGCCGGCCGCGCCAAGGCCGTCCCGAACGAGGACGGCTCGTGGAACATCACCGGCGTCAAGCGCTTCATCACCAGCGCGACCCACGACATGAGCGAGAACATCATGCACCTCGTCCTCGCGCGCCCCGAGGGCGTCGAGGGCGCCGGCGGCCCGGGCACCAAGGGCCTCTCGCTGTTCTGGATGCCCGAGCACCACTTCGACCTCGAGACCGGCGAGCTCACCGGTGAGCGCAACGGCGTCTACGTCACCAACGTCGAGCACAAGATGGGCATCAAGGTCTCCAACACCTGCGAGGTCACCTTCGGCGACCCGCAGGTCGGCGGCGGCGAGCCCGCCAAGGGCTGGCTGCTCGGCGAGGTGCACGACGGCATCGCGCAGATGTTCCAGGTCATCGAGAACGCCCGCATGATGGTCGGCACCAAGGCCATCGCGACCCTCTCGACCGGCTACCTCAACGCCCTCGACTACGCCAAGGAGCGCGTCCAGGGCGCCGACCTGACCCAGGCCGCCGACAAGACCGCGCCCCGCGTCACGATCACCCACCACCCCGACGTGCGCCGTTCGCTGATGACGCAGAAGTCGTTCGCCGAGGCGATGCGCGCGCTGGTGCTCTACACCGCCACCTGGCAGGACCAGGTCATGCTGGCCGAGCACGCCGGCACCGCCGACTCCGACGAGGCCAGCCTCGCCGCCGCGGTCAACGACCTGCTGCTCCCGATCGTCAAGGGCTACGGCTCCGAGCGCTCGTGGGTGCTCCTGGGCACCGAGTCGCTGCAGACCTTCGGCGGCTCCGGCTTCCTGCAGGAGTACCCGATCGAGCAGTACGTCCGCGACGCCAAGATCGACACCCTCTACGAGGGCACCACCGCGATCCAGGGCCAGGACTTCTTCTTCCGCAAGATCGTCAAGGACCAGGGCCGCGCGCTCGGTCACCTGGCCAAGGAGATCGAGGGCTTCATCGCGTCCGAGGCGGGCAACGGCCGCCTCAAGAACGAGCGCGCGCTGCTCGCCACCGCGCTCGAGGACGCCAACGCGATCGTCGGCCACATGATCAACGACCTGATGTCGTCGCAGGAGGAGCTGCGCAACATCTACAAGGTCGGCCTCAACACCTCGCGCCTGCTGATGGTGCTCGGCGACGTCGTCTGCGCGTGGCTGCTGCTGCGCCAGGCCGACGTGGCCCTGCAGAAGCTGGCCGGCGAGGTGTCGGAGAAGGACAAGGCCTTCTACGAGGGCAAGGTCGCCGCGGCCCAGTTCTTCGCCCAGACCAACCTGCCGAAGATCACCGCCGAGCGCGCCATCGCCGAGGGCACCACCCTCGACCTGATGGACCTCGACGAGTCCGCCTTCTGATCCGACGCCCCGCCCTCGCTGGTCGAGGTGCGGGGGAGCGCCAGCACCCCGCCCTTGCTGGTTGAGGTGCGAGGAGCGCCAGCGACGAGCCTCGAAACCCATGGAGACATGTGGTTTCGAGGCTCGCTGCGCTCGCACCTCAACCACCGGGGACAGGCGCTCGCACCTCAACCACCGGG
>JAYSEC010000198.1:2610-6534 GCA_041914085.1 Nocardioides sp. | reverse complement strand
ATGGGCTCGATGCACACCGGCCTCGAGGACCACCCGTGGGACATCGACAAGCTCGGCGCCTTCTTCGCCGAGCGCGCGCGGGGCGGCGTCGGCCTGATCATCACCGGCGGCTACGCGCCGACCAAGCGCGGCTGGCTCAAGCCGTTCGCCTCGGAGATGACCAACCGCCTCCACGCGATGCGCCACGAGCGGATCACCGGCGCGGTGCACGACGCGGGGGGCGCCATCGCGCTGCAGGTCCTGCACGCCGGCCGCTACGGCTACCACCCGCTCTCGCAGAGCGCGTCCGACAAGAAGTCGCCGATCACGCCCTTCAAGCCGAGCGCGATGTCGAGCAAGGAGGTCGACCACACCGCGACGGCGTTCGCGAAGAGCGTCGCCCTGGCCCGCAAGGCCGGCTACGACGCGGTCGAGATCATGGGGTCCGAGGGCTACCTCATCAACCAGTTCCTGGCCGCCCGCACCAACGACCGCGACGACCAGTGGGGCGGCTCGCCGGCCCGCCGGATGCACTTCGCCGTCGAGGTCGTACGCCGCTCGCGCGAGCTCGTCGGACCGGACTTCCCGATCGTCTACCGGATCTCCCTGCTCGACCTCGTCGAGGGCGGCCAGACCTGGGACGAGACCGCGGAGCTCGCGCTGCACCTGCAGGCCGCGGGCGTCACGGTCTTCAACACCGGCATCGGCTGGCACGAGGCCCGCGTGCCCACGATCATCACCCAGGTGCCGCGCGGCGCCTGGCGTTCGCACACCGCCCGGCTCAAGCAGGTCGTCGACGTGCCGGTGTGCGCGTCGAACCGGATCAACACCCCCGAGCTGGCCGAGGACATCCTCGCCGCCGGCGAGGCCGACCTCGTCTCGATGGCGCGCCCGCTGCTCGCCGACCCGGCCTTCGTCGCCAAGGCGATGGACGAGCGGGCCGACGAGATCAACACCTGCATCGCCTGCAACCAGGCCTGCCTCGACCACGTGTTCTCCAACCAGCGCGCCTCCTGCCTCGTCAACCCGCGGGCCTGCCACGAGACCGAGCTGGTGCTGATGCCCACGCGCCGCTTGCAGACCGTTGCCGTCGTGGGGGCCGGGCCGGCCGGCCTCGCGGCGGCGACGTCCGCGGCCGAGCGTGGGTTCGCCGTGACCCTCTTCGAGAGGTCGCCGTCGATCGGCGGCCAGTTCCGCCTCGCGATGCAGGTGCCCGGCAAGGAGGACTTCGCCGAGACGCTGCGCTACTTCACCCGCCGGCTCGACGTCCTCGGGGTCGACGTGCGCCTCTCGACCGAGGCGTCGGCCGCCGACCTCGCCGGCTTCGACCAGGTCGTCGTCGCGACGGGCGTCGAGCCCCGCATCCCGGAGATCCCGGGCATCGACCACCCCAGCGTGGCGTCGTACGCCGACGTGCTGAGCGGCGCCGTCGTCCCCGGCCAGCGGGTCGCGGTGATCGGCGCGGGCGGCATCGGCGTCGACGTCAGCGTCTTCCTCACCCACGAGCAGGAGGACCTCGACGACTGGATGGCGCACTGGGGCGTCGGCGACCCCGCGCTGCACGAGGGCGGGCTCACCGAGGCCAAGCCGCGCACGCCCGCGCGCGAGGTGACCCTCGTCCAGCGCAAGACGACGCCGATCGGCATCGGGCTGGGCAAGACCTCGGGCTGGGCGCACCGCGCCGTGCTGAAGCAGTCGAGGGTCACGATGGTGAGCGGCGCGACCTACGACCGCATCGACGACGCCGGCCTGCACGTCACCGTCGACGGCGTCGCGCGCGTGATCGAGGCCGACACCATCGTCGTGTGCGCGGGGCAGGACTCGGTGCGCGACCTCTACGACGGCCTCGGCCGGGAGGCGCACCTCATCGGCGGGGCCGACGTCGCCGCCGAGCTCGACGCGAAGCGCGCGATCAAGCAGGGCACCGAGGTCGTCGCGGCCCTCTGACGGGCCGGGCGCCTCAGTCCTGCCGGACGACCACGCGGGTGCCGCTCGGCACCACCACGACGTCCTCGTCGTGCCCGGCGTCGTCCACGAGCACCTCGAAGAGGTCGCGCATCGAGACGAAGCCGGCGATGAGGTCACCGTCGATCACCGGGAGGTGGCGCACCTGCGCCTCGACCATCCGGCGGGCGGTGTCGAGGACGGTGTCGGCCGGGCGGGCGGTGACGAGGTCGGTGGTCATCACGTCGGCCGCCGTCACGTGCTCCGGGTTCGACCCCTGCGCGAGGTGGTGCACGATGTCGCGCTCGGACAGGACGCCCGCGAGGTGACCGTTCTCCACGACGCACACCGCACCGATGCCGTCGGCGGCCAGGGCCTCGGCGACCTCCAGCAGCGTCGCCTCGCCGGGCACGATGGCCACCGGCCACACCATGACCCGCGAGATCGCGTCGGTGGGGTGGGTGCCGGGTCTGCTCGCGGTGTGCATGGTCGCCTCCAGTGTTCGCGGCGGGTCGCCGTCTCTGCTGACCCCAGCCTCGGCCGTCGGGGACGGCACCGTCAGGGGCGTAGGTCCCGCGCGACGGGACCGAACTGCTCCTGCCTCGGCCGGCGGGCCTCGATACGTTGGGTCCACACCTCCCCTGCCCGATCGAGAGCGAGACCTGGCGTGTCCGACCCACAGCCTCCCTGGGCTGCCTCCTACCCACCCGGCGTGCCGCTGCACCTGGAGTACGGCGACACGACCGTGCTCGACCTGTGGGAGGACGCCGTACGGCTGCACGCCGACCGGCCGGCGCTCGACTTCCTCGGCCGGGTCTCGACCTACGCCGAGGTCGACGCGGACGTACGACGCGTGGCGGGCGGCCTGCACGCCCTCGGCGTACGGCCCGGGGACAACGTGGCCCTGGTGATGCCCAACTGCCCGCAGAACGTGATCGCCTTCCTCGCCGTCCTGCGCCTCGGTGCCGCCGTCGTGGAGCACAACCCGCTCTACACCGCTGCCGAGCTGCGCGGCCCGTTCGCCGACCACGGCGCCCGCGTCGCGATCGTGTGGGACAAGGTCGTGCCGGTCGTCGAGGAGCTCGTCGCCGGCTCCGCCCTCGAGCACGTCGTCGCCGTCGACATGACGACCCGGCTCCCCTGGCGCACCCGCCTCGCGCTGCGCCTGCCGGTCCCCCGGGCGCGGGCCGCCCGGGCGCAGCTCACGGCTCCAGCGCCCGGCGCGATGCGGTGGGACGACCTCGCCTCCTCCGCGCCGCTGGACGACGCGCACCCGCGCCCGGTGAAGGACGACGTCGCGCTGCTGCTCTACACCTCCGGCACGACCGGCGTGCCGAAGGGCGTCCCGCTCCTCCACCGCAACCTCGTGGCCAACGTGCTCCAGGGGCGCGCCTGGGTGCCGGGCCTGGAGGCGGGACGGGAGACCTTCCTCGTCGCGCTGCCGTTGTTCCACGCCTACGGCGTGACGGTCAGCGTGCTGCTCGGCCTCACCCTCGCGGCCAAGCTGGTGCTGCTGCCCAAGCCCGAGATCGGCCTGATCATGGACGCGGTGGCGCGGGAGGTGCCGAGCTTCGTGCCGGCCGTGCCACCGCTCTACCAGCGCATCGTCGACGAGGCGGAGCGGCGCGGGGTCTCCATCCGCGGCATCCGCTACGCGCTGTCGGGTGCGATGCCGCTGCCCGCCGCGCTCGTCGAGCGGTGGGAGCAGGCCACGGGCGGGCTGCTCGTCGAGGGCTACGGCCTCACCGAGACCTCGCCGGTGGTCGTCGGCAACCCGATGACGAGCGCGCGGCGGCCGGGCGCGATCGGCGTGCCCTTCCCCGACGTCGACGTCCGCATCGCCGACCCCGACGACCTCGACCGCGACGTCCCCCTCGGCGAGCGCGGCGAGCTGCTCGTGCGGGGCCCGCAGGTCTTCTCCGGCTACCGCAACCTGCCCGAGGAGACGGCGGCCGCCTTCCACGACGGGTGGTTCCGCACGGGTGACGTGGTGACCATGTC
>JAYSEC010000198.1:0-2510 GCA_041914085.1 Nocardioides sp. | reverse complement strand
GAGGCGCTGACGCCGTACAAGGTGCCGCGCCGGGTGGTCTTCGTCGACGAGCTGCCCACCAACCCCATGGGCAAGGTGCTGCGCCGCGAGGTCGTCTCGCGGCTGCACCACACGCGCCGCTGACCGCCGCCAGCCTCGATCCAGGGGCCGTACAGTCGCGGCATGCCACCCCTCCCCCTGCGCGACCCGCTGGCCGCGGCCGGACTGCGCTCCCGGGCGCGGCACCGCGCGGACGTGGGCCGGCTCGGGCTCCCCACCGGTCCGCCGGGCAACGCCACCGCGCTGGGCGAGCTCGCCTCGCTCCTCGACGGCGTGCGGCTGCTCGGCGCCGTGCCGCGCCTGTCGTCGGCGCCCCGCGGCGACGGCCACCTCGTGGTCGACGTCCCGGGCTGGCGCGCCCCCGAGCTGTCCGGCCTGCCGCTGCGCCGCTACCTCCTCCGGCTCGGGTACGACGCCCGCGGATGGGGCTTCGGCACCAACACCGGCGACCCGCGCCGCGACGTCGAGCGGCTCTCGGGCCGCGTCCTCGAGCTGGTGGCGGAGACCGGCCGGCCCGCCTCGCTCGTCGGGTGGAGCCTGGGCGGCGTCATCGCGCGTGAGGTCGCGCGGCGCCACCCCGACGCCGTACGGCGCGTGATCACCTACGGCACGCCGGTCACCGGCGGGCCGCGGCACACCACGGTCGCGCGCGCCTACCAGCGGGGCCCGCGGCCCGACGCCCGCCGCGTCGCCGAGCGGCTCGACCCGACGGCCCCCGTCCCGGTGCCGCTGACGATCATGTTCTCCCGGCGGGACGGGATCGTCGCCTGGCAGGCGTGCCTCGACCACACGTCCCCCGAGGCCGAGCACGTCGAGGTCGCCTCGACCCACATCGGCATGGGCATCGACCCCGACGTCTGGGCGGTCGTCGCCGAGCGGCTCGCCCGGCCCTGACCGAGGGCAGGACCTCGGCGGACCGGCCCTGTGGACCGGCCCGCCGGGCAACCCCTGCCGATGTGGTCGGACCACTGTTCACGGATCCCGGTCGCCGCGCAGGGCGTGCCTGCGGAGCCCGGTCGCCCCAGGGGTGAGGCGAGGCCACCGACCGTAGCCCACGACCGGACCCCGCGCGACCGGGATTCGTGGGCCATGTCGAGGACGCTCCCGCCGCTTCGTCCCGGATGTGTACGACGACCACGACACGCAGGAGGATCGATCCATGGGACACGTCAAGCGCTTCGACCACGTCGGCGTCACGGTCCGCGACCTCGACCGGGCGACCGACTTCTTCGTCCGGCTCGGCCTGGAGGTGCAGGGCCGGCAGCCCGTCGAGGGCGAGTTCCTCGACACGGTGATCGGCATCCCGGGGTCGCGCACCGAGATCGTCATGCTCGCCTGCCCCGGTGGCGGCAGCCCGGTTGAGCTGT
The DNA here is from genome assembly GCA_041914085.1 of Nocardioides sp. GTDB lineage: Bacteria > Actinomycetota > Actinomycetes > Propionibacteriales > Nocardioidaceae > Nocardioides. Next base: position 1,104 of record JAYSEC010000198.1, on the reverse strand, counting down.
CGAGCTTCGTGCGGCCCGACCCGGTCGACGGCTCGCCCGACGCGATGGCCAACGAGCTCGGTCTGCGCAGCCTGGCCTTCGAGGTCGACGACCTCGACGCGGCCGTCGACGCCGTGGCCGCGGACGGCTACGGCCTCGTCGGCGCGATCGGGCAGTACGAGGAGGTCTGGCGCATGGCCTACGTACGGGGTCCGGAGGGCATCATCGTCGCCCTTGCCGAGCGGGTCGACTGACGCGCTCCCCTCCTCGCTTCAGTCGTCGCGAGAGTGTCGACGGTCGTGCTCAGCGGCCCAGGTGAGCACCACGCACAGCACGATCGAAGAGATCACGATCGACACGACCTGCACGATCATCCCGATCGGCTGCGAATCGATCGCGCGAAGCACGACGATGCGCGAGGCGATCAGGACCGCGGCGAGCGGCGCCATGGTCCAGAAGAACCGACGTCTGCTCCACGTGACCCACGGTCGTTGCACCGCGTGAACGTACCCGACACTGCCGAGGTGCCCCCAGACGCTCCGCCCCGATACGGCGACTCTCCCTGCTGAGCCCTGAGCCCCTACCCCAGCGGCGGCAGCGTCACGACCTGGCCGGCGTAGCTGAGGCCGGCGCCGAAGGCGATCAGCAGGGCGGTGTCGCCGGCGGCGGCCTCGTCCTTGCGCAGCATCGCCTCCATCGCGAGCGGCACCGAGGCGGCCGAGGTGTTCCCCGCGTCGACGACGTCGGTGGCGATGGCCACTGACTCGGGGAGCTGGATGTTCTTGGCGAGGGTCTGGGTGATGCGCAGGTTGGCCTGGTGGGGGATGAAGGCGTCGAGCTCGTCGACGCCGACGCCGGCCAGGTCGAGCGCCTCGTGCGCCACCTTGGCCATCGCGAACGGCGCCCACCGAAAGACCGCGGTGCCCTCCATCTGCACGACGGGGTGCTCACGGTCGGAGTGGCCGCCGAGGCAGCTCGGCGTCTGGGTGATCACGTGGGCCTGGGAGCCGTCGGAGCCCCAGGCGGTCGGGCCGATACCTGGTACGTCGGACGGGCCGACCACGACGGCCCCGGCGCCGTCGGCGAAGATGAACGCGGTGCCCCGGTCGGTCGGGTCCATGAAGC
>JAYSEC010000197.1:0-6540 GCA_041914085.1 Nocardioides sp. | reverse complement strand
GCGTCGAGCGAGAAGCGGTCGCCGAAGTCGACGCCGCGCTCGTCGAGCAGCAGGCTCACGGGCTGGAGCACCTCGGCGTCGACGAGCTGGTCGAGGTCGATGCGGGAGGTGAGGAAGGCGTCGGGCGCGTTGCCGGCGAGCACGTCCTCGAGGGCCGACTCGTGGTCGGGCCACGACTTCAGGGTGACCTTGCGGGTGCTGGACGCGGCGTTGAAGGAGTCGACGACGCTCTGGAAGGCCGCGACCTCCTCCTCGCTGCCGTAGGCGCCGAAGGTCACCTCGCGCGGCTTCGCCGTCGGCTTGCCGGTCTTCGTCGGGGACGCCGACGGCTCGGTCGCGGGCTCGGCGTCATCGGTGCACGCAGCCGTGGCGAGCGCCACCGTCAGGGCGCAGCCGACCAGGGAGAGACGTCGCAGCAGCACGCCGAAACCCTAGGGCATCAGCCCAATCCCCGGTCGGCGCGCGCCGGGCGCCCCGCGGGAGTGAGACCTGCGCCTCAGCGGGGCAGGGCCCGGACCGCGGCGACCACCGCGTCGAAGACCGCCCGGTCCAGCGCCGCGCCCTCACGTCGTACGCCGGTGGGGTCGAGGTGGATGGTGCGGTCCAGCCGGACCTCGCTGGGGCGGCCCTGGGAGTCCCACCCGCCGGTGCCGACGTCCATCCAGTAGCGGCCGTGGCGGGCCTCGTCCTCGGCGTCGCGGTCGTGGTCCTGGCTGCTGAGCATCAGCCCGGTCCAGCCGTCGCCCTCGACGCCCAGGACCAGCACCGGACGGTCCTTGCCCTGGCTGGGGTCGTCCTCGTAGGGCACCCATGCCCAGACGACCTCGCCGGGATCCGGCTCGCCGTCGATCTCGGGCTCGTAGGTCGTCATGGTCGCGAGACTAGGCGACGCGCGGCGGGAGACGTGTGAGTGCGCCGGACCGGGAGCGCCTCACGGCGCGTGGCCGCTCGTAGCGGCTCGTTGTGGGACCCGGGGCTGCCACAGCCCGACGCACTCGAGGACCATTTTAATCCGCTAGGCCAGTGTGTTGGCGATTTCCCCGTGTCCGGCGGCCTCGAGCTGCTCCGACAGCACGAGCATCCGGGCGATGTCGTCGTGGCTCGAGGCGCCGAGGGTCGCCCGCCCGGCCGCCACCACGCGCGCGAAGGCCGCAGCGCGCAACAGCGTCACCGCGAAGTCGCCGCGCGCGATCCCGCGCAGCACCTCGTCGACCATCGACCGCAGCTCGTCGGGACCGGGCGGGTCGGCCACGCCGGCGACGACCCGGGCGACGTCGGCGCGGCGCTGGCCGGCGTCGTACTCCTCGGCGACCCGCTCGGGATCGGCGTGCACCCAGGCGCGGAGCACGAACAGCCGCCACAGGCTGCCGGCGAGGGTGTCGGCGGGGGCACCGGACCAGACCTCGGCGAGGGTCTCGAGGCCCTCGCTCTCCGCGAGGTGGACCACCCGCTCCGCGAGCGCGGGGTCGTCGGACTCCCGCGCCCCGCGGACCAGGATGGTCGCAGCCAGGTCGCCCGCCTCCCGCACCCGGGCGGGGTCGGTGCCCCCGGCGATCTCGGCGAAGAAGCCGTCGCCGGGCGTCATCGGACGGTGGTGGGTGCGACCGGTCATCGCTCCAGACTAGGCGGACCCCACCGACCGGTGTGCGGAACGGGTGCGCAGTCCGCGTGCCAGCGCGGGGACCATCACCGCTGCCGCGACGAGGTGCAGCGCCACCAGCGCGAGGCTGGTGCCGAGGCTCGCGCCGACCACGAACGGCGGGACGAGCGACGCGGCCGTCAGCACGACCGCCGTGGTCACGAACCGCTCCGCCGGACGCGCGCTCCACCGCAGCAGGGCGAGCGCCAGGCCGACGCCGACCAGGGAGAAGACCCCGGTCACGAACGCCACCCCGGAGACGGGGATCGTCTCGCCGCCGTCGGGGACCTCCAAGCCGACGCCCGCGACCCGGGCGAGAGCAGCGCCCGCTGCCGTCGCTGCCATCGCCCCGGCGGTGCCGAGCAGGCCGGTTGCCACCAGCGGGCCGTGCCCCCGGGTCGTCGCGCGGCGCGTGTCCGACGTGGTGTCACTCATCGCCGGCCTCCAGCCGCTCCGGGAGCCCGAGCCGAGCGAACTGGTCGGCGTCGAAGATGGTCACCTCGGTGACCTGCCCGCCGCTGAGACGCAGCACGTCGATGGTGAGCGGCAGGTACGCCGCCTCCTGCTCGCGCCACAGGTAGTAGGCCACCGCGGGCTGGCGGTTCACCGCCGTGGGGACCGGACGCAGCCCGGTCATCCCCGGGTAGCCGCCGGCGGTCCAGTCGGCGAGCACCGCGTCCCGCCCGACGATCAGGCCCTGCGTGGGCGGCATCGCGAACCGCACGTCGTCGCGGAGCAGGGTGGCGATGGCGTCCATGTCGGTCGCCACGCTGGCCTCGGTGAAGCGGCGTACGAGCTCGCGGTTGTCCGCGTCGTCATCGCCGCCCGTCCACTCCTGCCGCTCGGCGGGCAGGTGCTCGCGCATGCCGGCGCGGGCCCGCTGGAGCGCGCTGTTGACCGAGGCGACGCTGTCGCCCAGCAGCTCGGCGACGTCCTTGGCGGGCCACCCGAGCACGTCGCGCAGGATCAGCGCGGCCCGAGCGCGCGGCGCGAGGTGCTGCACCGCGACGACGTAGGCCAGCTCGATGGTCTCGCGCGCCACGGCGAGCGCCTCGGGCTCGTCGGCGTCGCTCGCCGGCAGCTCGTCGAGGAGCCGGTCGGGGTAGGGCTGCAGCCACAGCACCTCACCCCCGGTCGCCGGCTCCGGGCGCCGCCTGGCGAGCAGGTCCAGGCAGGCGTTGGTGGCGATCCGGTAGAGCCAGGCGCGGAACGTCGAGCGGCCCTCGTAGGTCTCGCGCCGCCGCCAGGCCCGCAGGAAGGTCTCCTGCACGGCGTCCTCGGCGTCCTCGAAGGACCCGAGCATCCGGTAGCAGTGCACGTGCAGCTCGCGCCGGTGCCGGTCGGCCAGCGCCCAGAACGCCGGCTCGTCGATCCCCTCCAGGTCCGTCACGTCCCGCTCCTCCACCTGTGCGCCCATCGTCCATCCTCTCCGTGCGTCGTGTCCTGACACACGTATGACGGGCGCGGGCCCGGAAACTCATCGCTCAGGCGCGGGGCCGCCCCGTTCGCGGGTCCGCCGCGCCCATCACCTTCCGGATGCGCTGGTCGCTGACCTTCTCCCGGGTGCCGAGCTGCTGCGCGAAGAGCGACACCCGGTACTCCTCCAGCAGCCAGCGCGCGTCCCGCAGGTGCTGCGGCATCGGCTGGCCCTCCGGCAGCGCGGCGACGGCGTGCAGCCACGCCTCCTGCAGGCCCGAGAGCTGGTCCATCAGCTGGCGGTCGCGGGCCACCTGGCCGTCGAGCCGCTCGCGCCGGTGGGTCACCGCGGCGAGGTAGCGGGACAGGTCGCGCAGCCGGGAGACGCCGGCCTCGCCGATGAAGCCGGGCGCCATCAGGCGGGCGACCTGGGCGCGCATGTCGGTCAGCGCCGGGAGCGTCATCAGGTCGGCGCGGCCCGAGAGCGCCCGGTCGGTGGTGCGCCAGGTCTCAAGCACGCGCATGACGTCGTGCACCGCGGCGCTGGTCCCGCCCGCCACGGCGTCGCGGGCCGCGGCCACCACGGCGTCGTACGACGCCTCGTCGCGCACGGCCGGCCGCGCGTCGACCACCTCGCCGACGATCGCGGCCCGGAGGTCCTCGACGAGGTCGCCGACGGAGGGGTACGGCGACCCGACGAGGGCCAGCCTGGCCCGCTGGTCGAGCCCCGCCGCGGCCAGCACGTCGTCGACCGACGGCCCGGGGCCGAGCGCGAGCAGCACGAGGCGGCGCACGCCGAGGCGGTGGTGGGCGGCCGCCTCGTCGGCGGTGGCGAGCACCTGCAGCCCGACGCTCGCGCCCTCGTCGACCAGCGCCGGGAACCCGCGCACCTCGTGGCCGGCGCGCCGCTGGACGAAGGACTCGTCGATGGTGCCGAAGGTCCACGTCGTCTGCCCGGTCGCGGTGACGCCGGAGTCGGCGGCGACGTCGGCCATCGCCTGCTCGAAGGTGGGCCGCAGCGGCTCCTTGAGCGCGTCGAGGTCCTTGCCGCGACCGGCCTCGGCGCCTTCCTCGGTGAGCACGCGGTAGGTCGGCCGCAGGTGGTCGGGCACCTTGGACCAGTCCCACGCGTCGCGCTCGATGACGAGGCTGCGGGTGCTGCGCGCGAAGCGCTCGAGCGCGTCGAGCAGGGGCTCGGCTCCCGGTGGCGTGGCCGCGAGGAACTCCCGCGCTGTGTTGGGGGCCGGCACCATCGCGACGCGGAGGTTCTTCGGCAGCGACCGGATCAGCTCGGTGACCAGCTCCTCGCGCAGGCCGGGCACCAGCCAGGAGAAGTCGTCGGCGTCGATGCGGTTGAGGGTCGCCACGGGTACGTCGATGGTGAGCCCGTCGTCGGCCGCGCCGGGCTCGAAGTGGTAGCTGATCGGGAAGGTCAGCCCGGCCTCGTCGGAGTCGTGCCACTCGGTCGGGAAGTCACGCTCGCGCACCTCGCCGGCGGTGTCGTGGGTGAGCATCGCGGGGTCGAAGGTGAGGAGGTCGGGGCGCTTCTGGCGGGCGCGCTTCCACCACTGGTCGAAGTGCGGGCCGCTCACCACCTCGGCGCCCACGCGCTGGTCGTAGAACTCGAACAGGGTCTCCTCGTCCACGACGATGTCGCGGCGCCGGGCCCGGTGCTCGAGCTCCTGGGCCTCCTCGAGCAGACGGGTGTTCTCGGCGAGGAAGCGGTGGCGGGAGTCCCACTCGCGCTGCACGAGCGCGTGGCGGATGAACAGCTCGCGGGCCAGCGGCGGGTCGACCTTGCCGTACTGCACGAGGCGGTCGGCGACCAGCGGGACGCCGTACAGGGTGACGCGCTCGCGCGCCATCACCGCGGCCCGCTTGCGCGACCAGTGCGGCTCCGACCAGGTCCGCTTCACGAGGTGGGCGCCGAGGCGCTCGGCCCACTCGGGCTTGATGGCGGCGTTCTGCCGCGCCCAGAGCCGCGACGTCTCGACCAGCTCGGCGCTCATCAGGAAGTCGGGGTTGCGCCCCTTCAGCACGCTGCCGGGGAAGATCGCGAAGCGGGCGTTGCGGGCGCCGAGGTACGTGGCGATGGGGCGCCGCTCGCCCGGCCGGGCCTTCTCGCGCTCCTCCCGGGCGCCGACGTGGCTGAGCAGGCCGGAGAGCAGCGCCTGGTGGATGCCGTCCTCGTCGGGCAGGTCGGCCGGGTGCCCGATGTCGAGCTTGAGCTCCTTGCACACCTGGCGCAGCTGCGACTCGTAGTCCTGCCACTCGCGGATGCGCATGTAGTTGAGGTGCTCGCGCCTGCACATGCGGCGGAACGCGCTGGAGGACAGCTCCTTCTGCTGCTGCTTGACGTGGCGCCACAGGTTGAGCCAGGTGAGGAAGTCGCTGGACTCGTGCGTGAAGCGCGCGTGCAGCTGGTCGGCCTGCGGACGTTGCTCCTCCGGCCGCTCCCGCGGGTCCTGGATGGAGAGGGCGGCAGCGATGACCAGGACGTCGCGCAGGCAGCCGAGGCGCTCGGCCTCGAGGATCATCCGCCCGAGCCGCGGGTCGATCGGGAGCCGGGCGAGGCGCTTGCCGAGGGCGGTCAGCCGCGGCGCCGACGTGGACGTGTTGCGATGCGGCCGCCCGGACGACCCGTCCGCAACACGTCCCGACTCGGGAGCGACGGTCACCGCGCCGAGCTCCTCGAGCAGGTCGGTGCCGGCCTTGACGTTGCGGCGGTCGGGCGGCTCCACGAAGGGGAAGCGCGCGATGTCGCCGAGGCGGAGCGAGGCCATCTGCAGGATGACGCTGGCGAGGTTGGTGCGCAGGATCTCGGGGTCGGTGAACTCCGGCCGCGCCTCGAAGTCCTCCTCGGAGTAGAGCCGGATCGCGATGCCCTCCGACACACGTCCGCAGCGGCCGGAGCGCTGGTTGGCGGACGCCTGGCTGATCGGCTCGATCGGCAGCCGCTGCACCTTGGTGCGCACGGAGTAGCGGCTGATCCGCGCGACGCCGGTGTCGACGACGTACCGGATGCCGGGCACCGTCAGCGAGGTCTCGGCGACGTTGGTGGCGAGCACCACGCGGCGCACGGTCGAGGGGTGGGTGGAGAAGACCTTGTGCTGGTCCGCCGCGCTGAGGCGCGAGTAGAGCGGGACGATCTCGAGCCGGGAGCCGCCCCGCCGGTCGGGCTTGTCGAGGCCCTCGAAGGCGTCGGCGGTGTCGCGGATCTCCCGCTCGCCCGGGAGGAACACCAGCACGTCGCCGGGACCCTCGGCCGAGAGCTCGCGCACGGCGTCGACGATGGCCTCGGTCTGGTCGCGCTGGACCGGCTCCCCCTCCTCGTCGTTCTCCGGCAGCTCCAGCAGCGGGCGGTAGCGGATCTCGACGGGGTAGGTCCGCCCCGACACCTCGACGACCGGCGCCCGGAAGTGCGCGGCGAAGCGCTCGACGTCGATCGTGGCGCTGGTGATGATCACCTTGAGGTCGGGCCGGCG
>JAYSEC010000196.1:0-6614 GCA_041914085.1 Nocardioides sp. | reverse complement strand
GGTGGAGCTGAGGGGACTCGAACCCCTGACCCTCTGCATGCCATGCAGATGCGCTACCAGCTGCGCCACAGCCCCAACAGCCGAGAACACTAGCCGACAGTCCTGCCGACGTGAAATCGGGGTCCCCCCTCAGCTGATCCAGCGCACCAGGAGCCAGATCGAGAGGATCGCGACGGCCACGCCGGCGAGCACGGGGACGACCGTGAGGGCGACGGCACCGGCCACGTAGGCGGCGGTGGGTGGCTCGCGCAGCGGCTGCTTCTCGACCTCGCGGAGCAGCAGGTGGAGGTTCTTGCGGTTGGCGCGGTGGGCGACGTCGAGGAGGTCGCCGACCCCCGGGACCAGCCCGAGGAGGGCATCGACGACGAGGTTGAGCGCCATCCGGGCGAGCACGGTCATCGGCACCCGGGCCAGGATCGCGTCGCGCACGATGACGGTCGACAGCGCGCTGCCCACGGCGTCGCCGATGCCCGGCAGCAGGCCGAGGACGGCATCGAGCCCGACGCCGAGACGGGTGCCGGGCACGGTCACCGCGTCGTCCATCACCCGGGCCAGCTGGCGGCTGAGCCGGAGGTCGACCTCGCGGGCCCGGTCGCTCACAGCACCACGCGGTTCCACGCGGTGAGGCGCCAGCGCTCCACGCCGCCCGTCCAGGTGGAGGCCGCGTGCTCGAGCTCGATCCAGCCGCAGTTGGACAGCACGCCGAGGGCCTCGCCGGGGTCGGCCAGCCCGAGGAACGCCGGCACGCAGACCCGCAGCGCGGCGCCGTGGGAGACGACGATGCCGGTCTCGCCCTCGCCGAGCGCGTCGGCGTACGACGTCAGGGCGGGGACGAAGCGCGCGAGCACGTCGTCGTCGGTCTCCCGGCCGGGGATCGCGGCGTCGTCGCCGGCGAGCAGCAGGGCGTGCTCCTCGGGGTGGGCGGCGGCGTACTCCTCGCTGGTGAGGCCGGTGCGGTTCGGGCCGATGTCGAACTCACGCAGGCGCGGGTCGAGGACGGGCTCCAGGGCCGCCTCCGCGGCGACGTGGGCCGCCGTCTGCGCGGCCCGCGAGAGGTCCGAGCTCCACACCGCGACGGGCGCCATCGCGGCCAGCACGGGCGCCACCGCCTTGGACTGGGCCCGGCCCTGCTCGTCGAGGGGGATGTCGGCGTGCCCCTGGGCGCGCCGCGTGTCGTTCCACTCGGTCCGGCCGTGCCGGAGCAGGACCAGCCGCTTCACGACAGGTCGAGCGGGATGAGCGGGCAGTCGCTCCACAGGCGCTCGAGGGCGTAGAAGGAGCGCTCCTCCTCGTGCTGGACGTGCACGACGATCTCGCCGTAGTCGATCAGCACCCAGCGGCCCTCCTTGTGGCCCTCCCGGCGGATCGGCTTCGCGCCGGCGTCGCGGAGCTTCTCCTCCACCTCGTCGACGATCGCGCCGACGGCCCGCTCGTTGTTGGCGCTGGCCAGCACGAAGGCGTCGGTGATCGCGAGCTGGTCGCTCACGTCGAAGGCCAGCACCTGGTCGGCCTTCTTGTCGTGCGCGGCCTGGGCGGCGACGGCGACGAGCTCGAGGGCGTGGTCGGTGGCAGTCATGCGGAGTCCTTGCTGGTGCTGGTGCTGGTGCTGGTGCTGGTGCTGGTGGCGGCGTAGAGGTCGTGCTTGGCGATGTACTGGACGACGCCGTCGGGGACGAGGTACCAGACCGGCTCGCCGCGCCGCTTGCGCTCGCGGCAGTCGGTCGAGGAGATCGCCAGGGCCGGGATCTCGACCATGGTGACCCGCTCGGCCGGGATCCGCGCGAGCGCCTCGGGGTCCATGGCGTAGCCGGGTCGGGTGCAGCCGACGAAGTTGGCGAGCTCGAAGAGCTCCTCGGCGTCGCGCCAGGTGAAGATGTCGGCGAGCGCGTCGGCACCGGTGATGAAGAACAGCTCCGCGTCGGGCATCTCGGCCTTCAGGTCGCGGAGGGTGTCGATGGTGTACGTCTTGCCCGCGCGGTCGATGTCGACGCGGGAGACGTTGAAGCGCGGGTTGGCCGCCGTCGCGACGACGGTCATGAGGTAGCGGTGCTCGGCGGGGGTCACCTGGCGGTCGCTCTTCTGCCAGGGGTCGCCCGTGGGGACGAAGAGCACCTCGTCGAGGTCGAACCAGGCCTGCACCTCCGAGGCCGCCACGAGGTGGCCGTGGTGGATGGGGTCGAAGGTGCCACCCATCACGCCGATGCGGCGCGGTGCCTTCCGGTCCGGCACGGGATCAGCTGTGCTCGCGGCCGCCACCGAAGGAGATCACTGCCAGCAGCAGGACGAGCAGGATGGCCAGCGCGATGCCACCCACGACGTAGGGGTGGAGCGCAGGCTCGCCGTGCTCGGCGGTCTCGGCGGCAAGCGTGGTGACGGTGCTCAGCATGGGCGCGATCCTATCGTCTGGCCCCGCGCGTCAGCGCACGTGGCCGTCTCCGACGACGACGTACTTGCTCGAGGTCATCTCCGGCAGGCCCATCGGGCCCCGCGCGTGCAGCTTCTGGGTGGAGATCCCGATCTCGGCGCCGAAGCCGAACTCGCCCCCGTCGGTGAAGCGCGTGGACGCGTTGACGACGACCGCCGCGGAGTCGACCGCGGCGACGAAGCGGCGGATGGTCCTCTGGTCGCGGGCCACGATCGCCTCGGTGTGCCCGGAGGAGTAGCGGCGGATGTGCTCGATGGCGCCCTCGACGTCCGGCACCACCGCCGCGGAGATCTCGAGGGCGAGGAACTCGGCGCCGTGGTCCTCCTCGGTCGCGGCCACCACGTCGTCGTACTCCGCGAAGGCGGGGTCGCCGTGGATGGTGACGCCGGCGCCGTGCAGCGCCTCGATCACGCTCGGCAGGAACTCGTCGGCGACGTCCTCGTGCACGAGCAGCGACTCGGCGGCGTTGCAGACGCTGGTGCGCTGGGTCTTGGCGTTGAGCACGATCGCGAGCGCCTGCTCGAGGTCGGCCGAGGCGTCGACGTAGACGTGGCAGTTGCCCACGCCGGTCTCGATGACCGGCACCGTCGACTCCTCCACGACGCTGCGGATCAGTCCGGCGCCGCCGCGCGGGATCAGCACGTCGACGAGGCCCCGGGCCCGCATCAGCGCCTTGACGCTGTCGTGCGTCTCCCCCGGCACCAGCTGTACGACGTCCTCCGGCAGGCCGCTGCCGGCCAGCGCGCCGCGCATCGCGGCCACGATCGCGGCGTTGCTCGACCGGGCGCTGGAGGACCCGCGCAGCAGGACCGCGTTGCCGGCCTTGAGGCAGATCCCCGCGGCGTCGGCGGTGACGTTGGGACGCGCCTCGTAGATCATCCCGACGACCCCGAACGGCACCCGCACCTGTCGCAGCTCGAGCCCGTTGGCGAGCGTGCTGCCCCGCAGCACCTCCCCCACCGGGTCGGGGAGGCCGGCCACGTCGCGCAACCCTTGCGCCATCGCCGCGAGCCGCGCGTCGTCGAGGCGGAGCCGGTCGACGATGTTGCCCGGGGTGCCGCTGCCCTCCGCACGGGCGACGTCCTCGGCGTTGGCGGCGAGGATCTCGGGGGCCGAGGCGACCAGCGCGTCGGCCATCGCGCGCAGCGCGGCGTCCTTGGTCGCCCGGGTCGCCGTGGCGAGCTCGTGGCTCGCCGTCCGTGCCCGGCCGGCGACCTCGCGGACCGCATCCTCGCTGCTCATGCCTCTCAGCCTAGGTCCGGCGGGCCTAGGGTGGCCCCCATGTCTCGCATCACGGGGGTGGTCGTCGCGCTGGCGACGGCAGCGGCTGTCCTGTCGGGCTCGACCGTGGGCGCCGAGCCCGCACCGCTGGTTGCGCCAGCGACCCAGCTGCCGGAGGAGATCGAGGGCGGTGTCGAGCTCGCGATGGCCGACGGTGACCGGCTGCGGATCTGGGCGGCGACGGACCACCGCGCCGTGCACTCGCGGCGCTGGGACGCCGCGACGGGGACGTGGGGGCCGCGCCTCGACGTGGTGCGGAAGAAGGACCTGAGCTGCGGGAGCGTCGACGCGCGCACCGCCAACGGCGCCGTCGCCGCCATCGCGCTGTGCGACACCGGCGGCTGGTCCGAGGACACGGCGCCCGTCTCGTCGCAGGCGTTGTGGTCGCCCGACGGCGTCACGTGGTCGTCGTACACCCTCGACGGCGAGGCCCACGAGGAGCCCGGCATCTCCCCCGACGGCCAGAAGGCCGTGTGGCCGATGCACCAGCGCTACACCACCCGCACCCCGGCCGGCTGGAGCGACCACCCGCTGCGCGCGAAGGGCCAGGAGTACAGCGTCACCGCGACGATCACCGACGGCGAGCAGGTGTCGTTCGCGTACGGCACGTGTGCGGGTCGGCCGTCCCGACTCGTGGTGCTCACGCGCACCGGGGACGCCACACCGCTCCGTCAGGAGGTCGTGGTCCCCTTCTCCTGCACCGAGGCCGGTCTGGCCAACGTGGACTCGGACACGTTCTGGTTGGGCACCCTCGGCGATCCCGCCGGACGTGCGGTCGTGTCCCGGCCCGACGCTGCATCGACGTGGACCGTGACGGAGGTCGCCCCGATCGACGCACCGGGCCTCTTCCAGACGTGGCGCGCCCTCGACCGGCAGCTCGTCAGCGCGCCGGGACTCCCCCTCGTCGCCCTCGGGTCGACGAGCCGGCGGACCGTGCAGGCCCAGTCCTACGACCCGCAGTCGCAGTCCTGGCGTCCGCCGTCGACGATCTTCACCGCCCGCGCCAGGTGCAGCTGGTCGGACCGCTGGACCGCCGAGCCGATCGGCGTGCTGGCCCTCGGCCTGGTGTGCGGTCGTCACGCCAAGGTCGTGCTCACCACCCAGGACGGCGTGACCTGGCGAGCCGTCCGCGGCGACTGGAACAGGCGCGGCCTGTCGCCCGACGGGACGTACGTCGCCCTCCCTGCGCGCGACCGGACCTACGTCATCTCGCCCGAGCGGGGCGTCGTCACGCTGGCCGGCGGTGTTCCCGGCCGCTGCGACGTGGTCGTCCCGGACGGCCCGGACGGAGCCGTGCTCCTCACCTCGACCGGTCGTCACCGCGGCTGGCCGACGGTCCTGCAGCACTCGTCGGCCGACGGGTGGGACCGGCTGTCGCGGACGTCCCTCCCGACCCCGCCCCGCACCTGCACCGCCGCCCGCGCATCGACCTACGACCTGCCCTACCGCTTCGAGATCGCCGGTGGCCGCGTCCACCGCTACGCGGTGCGGATCGTCCGGCGCGATGGCGCGTGGACCGTGCGTCGCAGCCGCTACTGAGCCCCGCACGGCAGAACGCCCCCGGCCGCAGCGGCCGGGGGCGTTCGTCGTACGGAGTGCTGCGCAGGTCAGCCCTTGCGCTCCTTGACCTTCTCGGTCGCGGCGGGCAGCACGGTGTGGAGGTCACCCACGACGCCGAAGTCGACGAGCTCGAAGATCGGCGCCTCGGGGTCCTTGTTGACCGCGACGATCGTCTTCGACGTCTGCATGCCGGCGCGGTGCTGGATGGCACCGGAGATGCCGTTGGCGACGTAGAGCTGCGGCGAGACGGTCTTGCCGGTCTGGCCGACCTGGAAGGCGTGCGGCATCCAGCCCGAGTCGACCGCGGCGCGCGAGGCGCCCACGGCCGCACCGAGGCTGTCGGCGAAGCCCTCGACCGGCTCGAAGTTGCCGCCGGTGCCACGACCGCCGGAGACCACGATCGCGGCCTCGGTGAGCTCGGGGCGGCCGGTGGACTGGCGCGGCTGGGTGGCCACGACCTGGGCGCCCTTGGCGGCGTCGGAGATGGTCGCGGCGAACGCCTCGACCGCACCGGCGCCCTCGGCCTCCTCGGGGGCGGCGGAGTTGGGCTTCACGGTGATGATCGGCGTGCCGGTGGTGACCTTCGCCTGGACCGTGTAGTTGCCGGCGAAGACCGACTGGGTGGTGACGCCACCCTCGGCGACGTCGACGGCGTCGGTGATCAGGCCCGAGCCCAGCTTGATCGCCAGGCGACCGGCGACCTCCTTGTTCTCGAACGTCGACGGCAGCAGGACCGCGGCGGGGCTGGTCTTCTCGGCCAGCTGCTGCAGCGCCTCGGCCTTGGGCGCCACCAGGAAGCCCTTGATCTGGGCGTCGTCGACGACGTAGACCTTCGCGGCGCCGTACTTCTTCACCTTCTCGGCCACGGCGTCGCCCTGCTCGGGCGAGCCGAAGAACACCGCGGACGGCTCGCCGAGGCGGCGGGCGATGGTGAGCAGCTCGTAGGTCGGCTTCTTGACCTCGCCGTCGGCGTGGTCGACCACAACAAGAACTTCAGACATCTCGCAGGCTCCTCAGATGAACTTCTTGGACGCGAGGAAGTCGACCAGCGCGGTGGCGCCCGAGCCGTCCTCGTCGGTGACGATCTCGCCCGCGGTGCGCGGCGGGCGGGCGGTGGTCTCCTCGACCTGCGTGTAGGCCACGGAGAGACCGACCTGGTCGGCGTCGAGGCCCAGGTCGGTGAGCGACCACGTCTCGAGCGGCTTCTTCTTCGCCGCCATGATGCCCTTGAACGAGGGGTAGCGGGCCTCGCCGGACTGGTCGGTCACGGACAGCACGATCGGGAGCGTCGCGCCGATGACCTCGGTCGAGCCCTCGTTGTCGCGCTTGATGCGGACCTGGTCGCCCT
>JAYSEC010000195.1:0-6657 GCA_041914085.1 Nocardioides sp. | reverse complement strand
AACTCCATGGTGTGCTCGGCGCTGGGCCACTCGCGCGCGTGGTGGGCGCCCATCAGCAGGAAGACCGGCTTGCCGTCGCGCACGTCGGGGGCGTCCACGCTGATCTCCAGGCCCCGGATCCGCTCGCCGAGCACCGTCGGGTTCGGGAGCGTCAGCGGCTTGGTGAGGGTGGGGTAGAGCCGGGCGAGCCGGTTCATGTCGGCGAGGTAGTCGTCGTAGGTGCGGTACGACGTCCGCCCGCTGGGCAGCGCCGAGCGCGCCACGCTGGCGGCGTACCTCTCGTCCGCCTTCCTGTTCCTCGCGGTGAGTGCCTCGAGGTCGTCGACCGTCACCGTCCAGGTGAACCCGGCGTCCTCCAGGGCCTGGGCGTCCTGCGCGTCGTGCAGGACCACCTCGATCCCGCGCTGGGTGGCGTGCTCGGTGATGTCGAGGCCCAGCGCGATGACCTCGTTGCGGTCCTCGACCTCGGGGGCCCGGACCATCACCACCTGGGTCGGCTCGTCGGACGCGGCGCGCGCCGGCGCGCGTCGCCCGTCGTCCGGCCCGGTGCTGCCGGATGCCACCCCGGCGCCGGCGGCCAGGCCTGCGGCCACCAAGCCACCGACCGCCACCACCCGGGTAGATTGGAATCGTTTCGTGCGCGTCGCCATGGGGCCCCTCCCGAGATCGCGGCCGTGGGTCGGCCGCAGTCCGTCCACACAACACCCGCCGGCGGTCGCTGTCGAGGGGCGGAACCTTCGGGTCGTGCCGCCCGTTGACGCTCCCGGGCCCGGATTCGGGCGATCTGAGTCGAGTAGTAGAGGATGTCGCGCATGTCACGTGGTGTCTGGATCCGCTTCATCCTCGTGCTCGGCCTGCTGGTCGGGTGCGCGGCGCTGGCCGTCAACGTCAAGCCGAACCTGGGCCTCGACCTCAAGGGCGGCGCGCAGTTCGTGTTCCAGGCAGAGGGCACCGAGGAGACGCCGGCGACGTCCGAGAACGTCGACAAGACGCTCAGCGTGCTGAACCAGCGCGTCAACGCGCTGGGTGTGGCGGAGTCCAACGTGATCCGCCAGGGCGAGGACCGCATCCTCGTCGAGCTGCCGGGCGTCACCTCCGACGAGGAGGCCCAGGACGCCGAGGAGAAGATCGGCACCACGGCCAAGCTCACGATCCACGAGGTGGTCGGCTCGGCCGCCTCCCTCGAGGCCAAGCCCTCCAAGAAGGACAACACCGTCATCGCCGACGAGGACGGTCGGCCTCTCGAGATCGGTCCCACGGTCATCCAGGGCGACGAGGTCACCGGCGCCAGCGCCGTGCAGCGCGAGAACAGCGTGCAGTGGGTCGTCGCCATCGACTTCAACGGCAAGGGCGGCGACACCTGGGCGGACATCACCGGCAAGGCCGCCTGCAACCCCACCGGCGACCCCAAGCGCCGCATCGCGATCGTCCTCGACGGCGCGGTCATCTCCTCGCCCGAGGTCAACCAGGGCGTCGGCTGCGAGGTCGGCATCCGCGGTGGCTCCACCGACATCACCGGCAGCTTCACGCCCACCGAGGCCAAGGACCTGGCGGCGCTGATCGAGGGTGGCTCGCTGCCGCTGGAGCTCAAGGCCATCTCCGACCGCCTCGTCGGCCCCTCGCTGGGCGCCGCGGCGATCGACGCCTCCATCGAGGCCGGCATCATCGGCATCGTCCTGACCGGCCTGTTCATCATCTTCGTCTACCGGCTCGTGGGCTTCGCCGCGACCCTCGCGCTGGCGTCGTACGCCCTGCTGGCGTACGCCATGCTCGTCGGCCTCGGCTCCACGCTGACCCTGCCCGGCCTCGCCGGTTTCGTGCTCGCCATCGGCATGGCGATCGACGCCAACGTGCTCGTCTTCGAGAGAGCGAGGGAGGAGTACGCCGCCTATCCCTCCGCGGGGCTCAGGCGAGCGCTGACCGTGGGCTTCAACAAGGCGTGGAGCGCGATCATCGACTCCAACGTCACCACGCTCCTCGCCGCCGGCCTGCTGTTCTTCCTCGGCTCGGGCCCGATCAAGGGCTTCGGTGTCACCCTGACCATCGGTGTCGTCGCCTCGATGATCTCCGCGCTGATCGTCGCGCGGGTGCTGTGCGACCTCGCGGTCGCCAACAAGTCGGTCGCCCGCCGCCCGTCCGTCAGTGGACTCGGCCACCTCGGCAAGGTCCGCACCTGGCTGGACCGCAAGAACCCGCAGATCGTCCAGCGCCGCAGGACCTGGCTGGGCATCTCGGCCGCCGCGCTGGTGGTGGCCATCGCGGGCATCGCGACCCAGGGCCTCCAGCTCGGCGTCGAGTTCACCGGTGGTCGCCAGCTCGACTACTCGGTCTCGAAGGACATCGACGTCGACCAGGCCCGCGAGGCCGTCGCCGCCGCCGGTTTCCCCGAGGCCGTGGTGCAGACCGCCGACACCGGCGAGACGGCCTTCACGGTCCGTGTCGGTGAGATCAGCAACGACGAGGAGCAGCGGATCGAGGACGAGCTGTCCGCGGTCGGCGGCGATGTCACCAAGGTCGACGACCAGACGATCGGCGCCTCGCTCGGCGAGGAGCTGCGCAACAACGCGCTCATCGCCTTCGGCGTGGCCTTCCTGGCCCAGCTGCTCTACCTCGCCGTCCGCTTCAAGTGGACCTTCGGCGTCTCGGCCGTCGTCGCGATGCTCCACGACGTGATCCTCGTCGTCGGCCTCTTCGCCTGGCTGCAGAAGCCGATCGACGGCATCTTCCTGGCCGCGGCGATGACGATCATCGGTCTGTCGGTCAACGACACCGTGGTCGTCTTCGACCGCATCCGCGAACGCTGGTGGGCCTCCAAGCCCGAGGACGACTTCATGGACGTCGCCAACACCGCCAACGTGGAGACGATCCCGCGCACGGTCAACACCGGTCTCGGCTCGATGTTCATCCTCGCCGCGCTCGCCGTCCTCGGCGGCGACTCGCTGCAGGACTTCGCCATCGCGCTGCTCGTCGGCCTCGTCGTCGGCACCTTCTCCTCGGTCTTCGTCGCCACCCCGCTGCTGACCTACATGCAACCGAAGTGGCCGATGAGCCGGGTCAAGAAGGAGAAGGTCGTCCGCGCGCCCGAGGACTCCGGCGCGGTCGTCTGACCTCTGCTGCTGGGTCCTTTCGTGATCCCCGGCTGACCGGGGATCGCTGAACTTGTCAGGCCGTGCACGCCCTGACAAGTTCAGCGATGGCCTGACAAGTCCGGCCGGCACCTTGCCGGACCGGCGTAGGCTCACCGCATGTTGTGGCTCCTGCTGATCGTCGTGCTGGGCGTCGTGGCCTACCGCTACCGCGTCAAGATCCTGGCCAAGGTCCTCGGCCAGCCCGAGCGGCGCATCGAGCGCCAGATCGGGCGCAAGAAGAACTACTGACGCCCGTTGTGGATGGCGTACGACGAGGTGTCGGCGCCGCCCCGTAAGGTGCTCTGGTGCCCGAGACGACCGCCCCCGCCGCTCCCGTCGCGGAGGTGCTCGGCAAGGCGGTCTCCGCCCTCGGTGGGCAGCAGCGCGACGGCCAGGTGCAGATGGCGACCGAGGTCGCCGAGGCGATGGAGGACGGGCGCCACCTGCTCGTGCAGGCCGGCACCGGCACCGGCAAGTCGCTGGGCTACCTCGTGCCCGCGCTGCTCCACGACAAGCGGGTCGTCGTCGCGACCGCGACCCTCGCCCTCCAGCACCAGCTCGTCGAGCGCGACCTGCCACGCCTCGTCGAGGCGGTCAAGGACGTCCCCGGGCTCGACACGTCCTACGCCGTGCTCAAGGGCCGCTCCAACTACGCCTGCCTCCACCGCATCCGTGCCGGCGTCCCCGACGACCAGGGCACCCTCGTCGATGTGCCCACCGGGTCGATGGCCGAGAAGGTCCTCGAGCTGCGGGCGTGGGCGGAGGAGGAGTCCGAGCAGGGCGGCAGCGGCGAGCGCGACAACGCGCCGCGCCACACCGACCGCGAGTGGCGGCAGGTCTCGGTCAACCACCGCGAGTGCCTCGGCGGCACGAAGTGCCCGTTCGGCGCGGAGTGCTTCGCCGAGCTCGCCCGGGAGAAGGCCCACCGCAGCCACCTGATCGTCACCAACCACTCCCTCCTCGCGATCGACGCGATCGAGGACGTCCCGATGATCCCCGACTACGACACCGTGGTGATCGACGAGGCCCACGAGCTCACCGCCCGCGTCACGCAGGCGGCGACCGACGAGCTCGGCGCCAACGACGTCGAGCGCGCAGCCCGGCGCGCGAGCCGCTGGACCGCCGACGCCGAGGGCGACCCGGCCGGTGACCTCGAGGACGCGGGCGCCCAGCTGGCCGAGGCGTTCGAGGCGATGGGCCCCGGCCGGATCGACCAGGTCCCCCAGCAGCTCGGCGACGCGCTCGTCGCCGTACGGGACGCGGCGCGCGCGTGCCTGTCGGCCTTCCCGCGCGAGTCGCCCGGCGAGGGGGAGGCCGACGCCGGCCGCACCCAGGCCAAGGGCATGGTGCAGGAGGTGTTCGTCAACGCCGAGCGGATGGCGGCCGGCTCCGACCGCGACGTGCTGTGGCTCGGGGAGGCGCGTGACCGCTTTCCCGCCCGCCTCCACGTCGCGCCGCTGCAGGTCTGGGGCCCGATGCGCGACAAGCTGCTGACCGACAAGACGGTGGTGTTCACCAGCGCCACGCTGATGCTCGGCGGCGACTTCGGCACCGTGGCGACCTCGCTGGGCCTCAAGCCCACCGAGCGGGTCGGGTCGCTGGTCGCGCCCAGCGACCCCGACACCGCGCTGCCGTGGAAGGGCCTCGACGTCGGCTCGCCGTTCGACTACGGCCAGCAGTCGATCCTCTACGTCGCCCGTCACCTGCCGCAGCCCGGGCGCGACGGCCTCGGGCCGGCCCAGCTCGACGAGATCTGCGACCTTGTCGACGCCCTCGACGGTCGCACCCTCGGCCTGTTCTCCTCGCGCCGCGCCGCCGAGGCGGCGGCCGAGGCGGTGCGCGCGCGGCTGCCCCACCTGACCACGCTCGCGCAGGGCGACGCTCAGCTCCCCGAGCTGGCCAAGCAGTTCGTCGAGGACCCCCACACCGTCCTGTTCGGCACGCTCTCGCTGTGGCAGGGCCTCGACGTCCCCGGCGACACGTGCCAGCTGGTCATCATCGACCGGATCCCCTTCCCGCGCCCCGACGACCCGCTGATGTCCGCGCGCGCCAAGGCCGCCGACCAGGCCGGTGGCAACGGCTTCATGGAGGTCTCCGCGACCCACGCCGCGCTGCTGCTGGCGCAGGGCGCGGGCCGGCTCATCCGTACGACGACCGACCGTGGCGTCGTCGCCGTCCTCGACCCCCGGCTGGAGACCGCCCGCTACGGCCGCTTCCTCAAGGCGTCACTGCCGCCGATGTGGTCGACCACCGACCCGGCGCTCGTGCGGCAGGCGCTCAAGCGGCTGGGTCAGCCGAGCAACACGTAGGCCAGCACGCCGATGATCACGATCATCCCCAGCACGATCACGTAGAGCCCGGCCCCGCTGGCCTTCACCTCGGTGATCGCGGTCGAGCTCGAGGGTGCGGACGACATCCGCGCCGGCTCAGCCGGCGCAGGCGGCGCGTCCGCCGGTCGCTGTGCGGGCTCGGCCCCACCCGCGCTGCGGCTCTCGGTCTCCGCAGCGGCGAGGTCGAGCCAGCTGTCGACCTCGCCCATGTCGTACCCCTGCTGCAGCCGCACGGGCGTGAAGCGCAGGCTGGTGATCTGGTCGGCGCCGAAGCGCGGCTCCGGCAGGGCGAGGTTGTCGAAGATCAGGTCGACGGCACGGTCGACCTCATCCGTGTCGTACCCCTCGCGCATCGAGGTGGTGCTGAAGGTGGGGCGCTCGAGCATCAGATGGGCTCCTGGTAGCCGAAGAGCTGGTAGTCGCGGCGGTACATCTGCGCCACCAGCGTGCGCAGCTCGTCGGAGACCTGCCGGTCCCGGCCGCCGGGTGCGGTCTGGTTCTTCGGGGCGGTCGGCACGGCCGGCGCGCCGACGCGCTCGCACACCTCGGCGAAGTCGCGGTCGAAGGACTCCAGCCGCCCGACGAAGTCGACCCGGTTGAGGTCGATCATCCGGCTCTGGAGGGTGAGGTGCTGGTCCGTGCCGGGGACTGCGGCCAGGTCCTGCGCCGCGGTCCACCGCGCGAACTCCTCGACGGTCTGCATCCGGGCGTGGGTGGCCGGGTCGAAGTCGTAGTAGTTGTGGTCCACGACCTTGTCGTGCCACGCCGAGACGAAGCGGTCGAGCGGGTCGCGCACGAACGCGAAGGTGAAGTAGTCGGCGAACGTCGCCAGCGGGTAGCGGATCCGCATCGCGTGGTCGACGTCGAGGCTCACCCCGTGGGTCTCGCAATGGTGGCGGATCGTGCGGGTCGCGACCTTGGCGACGCGGAACCACACGAACCGGTGGCTGTGGCTGATCGTCAGGTTGTACGCCAGCGGGCTGAGCCAGCCGGACGCCTCGCCCGCGGCCGCGAGCCGGTCGACCTCCGCCTGCGCGGCCACGGTCAGCCGACGCCGGTTGCCCGGGCGGGTGCGGAACACCTCCGGTGGCGGGACTGCGGCGGGCTCGGGCATCGCCGCGAGGCTACCGCCCCGTCGGTGGTTGAGGTGCGAGGAGCGCCAGCCCACCTCGGTGGTTGAGGTGCGAGGAGCGCCAGCG
>JAYSEC010000194.1:0-6713 GCA_041914085.1 Nocardioides sp. | reverse complement strand
GCGGTGGCGAAGGTCCAGACGAGGAGCTCGGTCTCCGCCGACGCCCGGACCTGTCGGCCGGGCTCGTCGACCAGGCGTACGGCGTCGCCGGCGGCGAGGGTCGTGTCGCCGAGCACGACGGCTCCCGTGGCGGCGAAGACGTGCTGGCGCGGGTCGTCGGGGAGCGCGACGGAGGAGCCGGGGGAGAGGCGGGCCACGAGCAGGCGGGCGCCGGTCGTGCCGATCGGCAGCCCGGAGCCGCCGGCCACCTCGACCAGGCCGGACGCCGGCGGCGGTGCTTCACCCAGGACGTACGACGGCTGGGCACCGGGAGCCGAGGGAAGCAGCCACGCCTGGACGAAGCGGCAGCGGCCTGAGGCGGGGTCGGCGACCTCGCTGTGCCGGATGCCGGTGCCGGCCGAGAGGACCTGCGCACGGCCCGCCTCGACGACGTGGGACGCGCCCGTGGAGTCGGTGTGCACGAGGGCGCCCTCGAGCACCCACGTGACGATCTCCAGCTCGGTGTGGGGATGCTCGGGATAGCCGGCCGCGGGGTCGAGGACGTCGTCGTTGTGGCACACCAGGGGGCCGAACCCGAGGTTCGCCGGGTCGTAGTGCGGACCGAACGAGAACGAGTGCCGGGTGGTCCGCCCGGGCACGGACTCCTGCGACCTCGTGGATCCGGCGTACAGGGTCCCTGACATGCCGATATCTTCGCGGATGTGCCTCCCCCGCATCAGTTCCCCCTGCTCCCACCCGGTTTCCGGTTCGGCACGAGCACGGCCAGCTACCAGATCGAGGGTGCGGCGCACGAGGACGGCAAGGGCCCGAGCATCTGGGACACCTTCAGCGCCGAGCCCGGACGCATCGCCGACGGCAGCACCGGCGAGGTCGCCTGCGACCACTACCACCGCTACGCGGAGGACGTGGCGCTGATGAAGGAGCTGGGGACCGGCGGCTACCGGTTCTCCGTCAGCTGGCCGCGCGTCCAGCCGACCGGTCGCGGGCCGGCCAACGCGAAGGGGCTGGCGTTCTACGACCGGCTCATCGACACGCTGCTGGAGAACGACCAGCAGCCCATGGTCACGCTCTACCACTGGGACCTGCCGCAGGCCCTCGAGGACGACGGCGGCTGGCTCAACCGCTCGACCGTCGACCGCTTCGCCGAGTACGCCGCCATCCTGGGTGAGCGGTTCGCCGACCGGGTCGAGCACTGGATCCCCGTCAACGAGCCCAACGTCGCCTCGATCCTGGGCTACGGCCTCGGCACGCACGCCCCGGGCAAGTCGATGCTGTTCGACTGCCTGCCGGCGGTGCACCACCTGCTGCTCGCGCACGGGCGGGCGGCGATCGAGCTGCGCCGGGCGGGCGCGACGTCGATCGGCTGCGCCAACAACCACGCGCCGATCTGGCCGGCCAGCGACGACGACGCCGACGTCGGGATGAGCAAGCTCTTCGACGCGCTGTGGAACGGCACGTTCCTCGAGCCGATGCTGCTCGGTCGCTACCCGGCGGACCTGATGCCGCTGTTCGACGAGGTGATGGTCGACGGGGACCTCGCCACCATCCGCCAGCCGCTCGACTTCTACGGCGTGAACTACTACAACCCGATGAAGATCGCGGCCGCCGACGAGGACTCCGAGATCCCCTTCGACTTCCGCGAAGTGGTGGGCTATCCGACCACCGACTTCGGCTGGCCGATCGTGCCGGACGCGCTGCGCGAGTGGCTGGTCATGTTCCGCGCCCGGTTCCGCGCGGCGCTGCCGCCGATCATGATCACCGAGTCGGGGTGCAGCTACAACGTCGGTCCGGACGAGGACGGCGTCGTCGACGACCAGGCGCGCATCGACTACCTGCGGGCCCACCTCAACGCGGTCTCGGAGGCGATCACCCGCGGCGTCGACGTCCGCGGCTACTACACGTGGTCGCTGATGGACAACTTCGAGTGGGCCGAGGGCTACACCCAGCGCTTCGGGCTGGTCCACGTCGACTACGAGACGTTGAAGCGCACCCGGAAGAAGTCCTTCCACTGGTACGCCGACATGATCGCCGCGCAGCCCCAGCACCTGTAGCGGCGCCGGGGACCGGGCTCGATAGGCTCGCGACATGAGCAACCGGCGCGTCGTCTTCGTCGTGGGCTCGGGCCGCAGCGGCACGAGCACCATGGCCGGCACGCTGCGCACGCTCGGCCTCCACGTGCCCCAGCCGGAGGTGGTCGCCGACGCGACCAACCCGAAGGGGTTCGGCGAGCCGCGCTGGGTCGTCGACCTGCACCACGAGCTGCTGCAGCGCAGCAACGTGCAGGTCTCCGACGCGCGTCCGCGCGCGTGGCTCGACACCGGCACGACCAGCGGTGACCACGCGCTGCGCGCGCGGGTCACGACCTGGCTCGAGGAGCAGCTCGGCGTCGCCGACGAGCTGGTCATCAAGGACCCGCGGGCCGCGTGGTTCCTCGGGCTGTGGCGGGCCGCGGCCGACCGCTGCGACGCCACGTCGTCGTACGTCACGATGCTGCGGCCGGTGACCGAGGTGGTCGGCTCCAAGCAGACCTACTACGGAAAGATGGGCGCGGGCTCCGACCAGGGCGCCATCACCCGCACGGCCGCCTGGGTCAACATGATGCTCCACACCGAGCGCGCGACCCGCGGGCAGCAGCGGGCGTTCGTCCGCTACGGCGACCTGCTCGACGACTGGACGCAGCCGGTCTTCGCGCTGGGCGAGGCGTTCGACCTCGCCGGTGTGAAGACCGCGATGGCCGTCGACATCGCCGAGGTGCACCGCTTCATCGACCCCTCCCTGCGCCGCGTCACCATGACGTGGGACGACATCGGCGTGCCGGCGCGGCTGCGCGAGCTGGCCGACGAGACCTGGCAGGCGCTCGACGCGCTCGCGACCGACGACTCCGCCGAGCTCCAGCAGACCTGCGACCAGCTGCGTGCGGCCTACGCCGAGCAGTACGCCGAGGCCGAGGCGTTCGCCCACTCGACCGTCGTCGCGCAACGGCGTACGGCGGCCGCCGAGGCGCGTCGCGAGGCGTCCGAGCAGGCATCCCACCGCACCGCCGCCGACCGCGTGCCCCACGCCGTGCGCGCCATGGTCCCGCCGGCCGCCCGCCAGAAGCTGCGCAAGGCGATGGGCCGGGAGCGGCCGTCCCAGCAGGATCGGGCCTGATGCCCGACATCGCCTCCCTCGAGCAGGACCCGGCGTACGACGTCACCTGGCCGTGGACGTCGGGCGAGCCGTTGGTGCCCGGGCTGACGTGCGTCTTCCGGGTGCGCAACGAGGCCCGCAACCTGCCGTGGGTGCTGCCGCCGATCTTCTCGGCGGTCGACCACGTGCTGCTCGTCGACAACGGGTCGGACGACGGCACCGCCGACGTCGCGCGCCGGGTGGCGGAAGAGTGCGGCGCGGCCGACCGGCTGACGGTCCTCGACTACCCCCACCAGGTGTCCCGCGCCGGCGGCGAGCACCTCGCGACCCCGGCGACGAGCGTCCACTCGCTGACCCACTTCTACAACTGGTGCTTCTCCCACGTCCGCACGACCTACTCGATGAAGTGGGACGGCGACATGGTGCTCACGCCCGAGGGCGCCGGCATCCTGCGCGACCTGTCGTGGCAGCTCCAGTCGACCCGCGCGATCGTCGCGATGCCGCGCCACCCGCTGACGGTCGTCGACGAGTCCACCGGCTGGCTCGACCTGTCGCTGCGCTTCCTCGAGCCGTGGGTCTACCCGATGGGCCCCGACTTCACCTTCGTGAAGGCCTTCGACTGGGAGCTGCGCGAGTTCCCTCCCGGCGTCGAGCGCATCGTGCTCCAGCAGGGCCTGGTGCTCGAGGTGAAGTGGCTCGACGCCGACGAGTACGCCCACTGGCGCCGCGACGGTGTCGACTTCACCAACACCCGGCTCTACCGCAAGCTCCGCGAGTTCGAGGTCGACGAGGCCATCCGCAACGGCGACCCCGAGGCGCTCGGTGGCCTGGTGAAGGTGACCGCGCCCGAGGGCGTCCACATCATCGACTTCGTGAGCCGTGACTGGCTCTGGCGCCAGCCCCGGCCGCTGGTCAAGCACTCGTTGCCTGCCTCCCTGAAGGAGCGCGTCCGACCGTGACCCATCCTCTCCACGACCTCCGCCTGCCCGGACCCACGCTGGTCCTGGTCGACGACTCCGACGGTGGGCTGGCCCTCGACGCCCTCTACGGGATCGAGGACGTGCCCGGCCTGACGCCGCAGGTCGTCACGCTGTCCTCCCTCGACGGTCCGCGGAAGGGATGGGGCTCGGTCCTCGTCGTGGCCGCCGACCGCGCCCGGCTGCGGCGGATGGCGAGCGCCGTACCCCTCCTCGGGCAGGCGAAGGCCATCGCCTGCTGGCTCACCGACGCCCCGACCCCGTGGGTCCTGGTGCCGCGCCCGGAGTGGCCGCCGCTGGTCCACCTCGCGGCGCGTGAGGCCGGCGACCGCGGCGTGCTCACCGTCGCGCGCTTCGCCTCCGGCGCCCGCGCCCAGCTGGTCGTGATGGAGATGGCGCGGCAGGCGGCCGGCCCCGGCGACACCACCCACGGCGGCCTCGTCGTGGCGTACGCCGGTCGGCCCGCGGCGCCCGGTCTCGACGCCCGGTCCGTGCTGCTGCCCGACGTGGCCGGCGCCGGCGACCCCGAGCGCGACGTGCCGCCCGACGTCGTGGTCGCGCGCCGCGGGGCCACCAGCCAGCAGAGCGTGGCCGAGCACCACGTCATCGACCGTGCACCCACCGTCGTCACCGACCCCGGTCCGGAGCCCGTCGACGAGCGGGTCTTCAACCCCACCGGCTTCCGCAAGGACTGGGACCACGGCGTCGTCGACCTCTCCCGGATCACCACCGGCCCGGTCACCGAGGACGTCGTCGCGGCCGCACGTGCCTTCCAGGGCGTCCGCCTGCCGGCCGACACCCGCACCGCGGACCTCCTCGCGCTGGCGATCTCCGGCGTGCCGCTGGTGACCGGGGGCGTGCTCGACGTCGCGCCGCCGCTGGCCACCGCGCTCGACGCCGCGGTCGACCTCGACGACCCGTTGCGCCGCGAGGAGCACAGCCTCGCCGTGCGGCGCGCCGCCTTCGACCACCACTCCACGCTCGCCTGGCGGTCCGCGCTCGCCACCCGCGCGGGCGTCCGCCACGTCGGGCTGCCTCCGGTCAGCGCGCTGCTGTCGACCAAGCGGCCCGAGATGCTCGACTTCGCCCTGCGGCAGGTCGCCCGCCAGAGGGGCGCCGACGTCGAGCTGGTGCTGGCCGCGCACGGCTGGGAGCCCGACCGAGACGCCGTACGCCGTGCGCTCGGCGACCGCCCGCACCAGGTCCTCTCCTTCGACGAGTCGACGTTCTTCGGCGACGTGCTCAGCGCCGCGGCGCGGGCGGCGTCGAGCGAGGTCCTGCTCAAGGTCGACGACGACGACTGGTACTCACCCGACGCCGTGCACGACCTGCTGATGGCCCGCCGCTTCTCCGGCGCCGACGTGGTCGGCATGCCCTCGGAGTTCGTCTACCTCCACGCCAACGACAGCCGGGGCGACGTCACCGTGCGCCGCAACCACCCCTCGGAGATCTTCGCCCGCTTCGTCGCCGGCGGCACGCTGCTGATGGAGCGCGGCCTGCTGCGCTCGCTCGGCGACTTCCGGCGCGTGCGCAAGTACGTCGACGCCCAGCTGCTGGCCGGCGTCGAGGCGGCCGGCGGCCGGATCTACCGCACCCACGGGCTCGGCTACGTCCTGCGGCGCACCGGCGCCGGACACACCTGGCAACGTGACGACGAGGAGTTCCGCCGACCTGACATCGTGGCCTCCGAGTGGAGCGGCTTCCAGCCGAGCCTGGCGCTGGAGGTCGACGAGGTCGACCGTCCGGACGGGGGTACGCAGTAGATGGCCCGGCAGACCGTGGTCCGCCACAACGACTGGGGGGTCCTCACGCCGCCGGCCCTCGGCGCGTGGGAGCCGACGATGTCGGTGACCGTCGTGGTCCCGACGTTCAACTACCAGCAGAAGCTGCCCTACGTCCTCGCCGGGCTCGCCGCGCAGTCCTACCCCGCCCACCTGCTCGAGGTGCTCGTCGTCGACGACCAGAGCTCGCCGCCGCAGGAGCTGCCCGAGGTCCGACCGGACAACACCCGCCTGGTCCGCGTGGAGCACGGCTGGGGCCGCGCCAACGCCTGCCAGCTCGGCGCGCGGCTCGCGGACGGCGACGTCCTGCACTGGTACGACGCCGACATGCTCGCCCACCGCGAGGAGGTCGAGGCGCACGCGCGCTGGCACCACCTCGTCGACTACGCCGTCCCGGGCGGGCACAAGCTCTTCGTCGACCCGGCGTCGCTGTTCGAGGTGGACCCCGCCGTCGTGCGCGACCGGATCGCCGCCGGCGAGGCCGCCGACCTCTTCCCCGGCCAGGAGCACGAGTCGCACCAGTGGGTCGAGGACTACTGGGCGAAGACCGACGACCTGCGCACCGCCGGACCGCGTGCCCAGCGCTTCCACATCGGGATGACCGGCTCGGTCACCAAGGCGCTCTACCTCGACTCCGCCGGCTTCGACCCGTCGTTGAAGCTCGGCGAGGACATGCACCTCGGCCACTCCCTGGCCCAGGCCGGCGGCGTCTTCGTCGTCGACCGCGAGGCGCGCAGCTGGCACCTCGGCCGCTCGCAGGTGCTGCGCCGGGCCGAGCAGGTCAACCGCTTCAACGACCCCTACCTCGCCGACCTCGTGCCGACGA
>JAYSEC010000193.1:0-6739 GCA_041914085.1 Nocardioides sp. | reverse complement strand
GTGCGATGCATCCGCTCGTGAGTGTGCAGTCGCGGGCGCGTCAGGGTGAGTGCACGAGCAGAGCTGAGATGCGGAAGCCGTTGGAGGCGCGAGTGATGAGGTAGGTGACGGTCATGCGGTTGATCTCCGTGCTGTCCGTGCGACGGCGTGAGAACTCAGCCCGGTGCACTGCGGTCCTCTGGTTCAAGACCGTCACGGCACTGGCCAGCGTCTCGGTGTGGTCGTAGTGCGCTGCCGCCATCGCTTCCGCTTGACCCTGCAGCCATGCCGCAACGTCGTCGCTGGTCCCGAGTGAGATGACGACGTCGTCGGTGGTCACGAGGAGCGGGACGTCGTAGTGAGCGACCACCTGGCCGGGCTGCGACTCACCACGACCCAGGGCAGCGAAGGCAGACAGGTACTCCGCGAACCACTCCTCGAGATCGCTCTCGTCCACGTCCGGGACTTTAGTTCGCGGCCTGGCCACCGGGCCACCGACGTACGGACATGCCGCGCCCATCGCGAGCCTCTGTCACGTGCCGGTCCCTTCCACTAGCGTCCGCGCATGACGTCCGAGGAGCCGGTCGGCGGCGACGACTCGCACATCGAGGTCGACACCGGTCGGCGTGGCCAGCGCCTGATCTTCGAGGGCTGGTTCGCGAGTCACGCGGACAGCGGCACACCCGGCCCGCATGTCCACCTGCGCACGTCGGACCACGAGACCATCGTCGTACGGGCGGACCAGGTGCCTGACGTCGTCGACGCCCTCGAGCGGGCTGCCCGACATGTCGAGGGACAGTGGGCCTCCCACGGGGAGGAGTACGCGGCCGACGTCGTGCTGCGATCTCCCGACCCCCAGGACCCCGCGGTCGCGGAAGCACTGCGGCTGAGGCGGCTGCGCTTCATCCAGGCGGTCCACGACAACCTGGAGGAGATGACGCGGCTCCTGACCAGTGCCTCGAGCACCGACGAGGCGATCGACTCGGTTGCCGCTGCGCTGCAGGTCGACGTGGTGGACGTCATGGTGGGTCTGGCCCGATTCGACCTCCTGGCCCTCACCCGACCTGCGACCGAGCGACGGTTGACCGTGATCGACGACGCCCGGGGCTGAGGCGCAGCTAGTCGGACGAGCCCCCGTGTCCCTCGTGGAGCTCTGCCGACGGGTCGTTGTCAGGACCGAAGCCGAGCGAGTTGAGGACGCCGAACGCCATCAGCGCCACGCCGAGTCCCACGACGAGCGCCACCACGATGAGCACCACCGACCAGTCCATGCGTCCCCCTCAGCTGCTGTGGGTCTCGCATCCTGCCACACGGCGCGGACCGTCGAGGTCGACGAACGTCCGTGCGCCTGCCCTGACATCATCGCCGTCATGATGGTGGGGCTCATCGGCGACCTGGAGGGCGAGGCCGCCGCGGCCACGGACTGTCTCCGGGCGCTCGGCGAGCGCGGGGACGTCCACGTGGCCTACCAGCTCGGCGACCTCCGGTTCGGGTACGGCCCGGACCCCGAGGGCTACCTCCAGGGCATCGAGTCGCTGTGCGCCGCGTACGGGATCGAGCTGCACTGCATCACCGGCAACCACGAGAACTGGGCGACCCTCGACGCGCTGTGGGCCGACCCGCGGTGGCAGGACGCGGACGGCACGCTCCGGCCGATCGCGGTGACCGACCACGTCTCGATGCTGCCCCGTGGGTATCGCTGGGAGCTGGGCGGCCGGTCGTTCGTCGCCCTCGGGAGCGCGCCGTCGGTGAACCGTCACCTGCTGACCGAGGGCGTCGACTGGTGGCCCACCGAGGTGCTCCGCGAGGAACACGTGGCGGCCACGATCGCCGGCGGCCACGCCGAGGTGATGCTCACGCACGACAGCCCCGGCCGTCCCTACTGCACCCCGCCGGTCGCCGAGATCATGGCCGGGAACCCGCTGGGCTGGCCCGACGACGTCCTCGCCTACGCCGAGGACGGGGTCCAGAAGGTGACGCGGGCCGTGTCAGCCGTGCGACCCCGCCTGCTGGCGCACGGCCACTTCCACGTCGCGGGGGAGGCGGTCGTACGACTGCCGGGCGCGCGTCACGACACGACGATCTGGTCGCTCGCGGCGCGGCGCGACCCGGGGAACGTCCGCGTCCTCGACCTGGACACCCTGACCGCCCCGGGGCAGCCCGAGGGTCAGAGCAGGCGACCGCAGTTCGGCCAGGGGGAGCGGCCGCGCTGCTTGTAGAGCAGCTTCGCGCGGTAGGTCTGCTCGCCCGCCGAGGCGGACGTCGGCACACCCGAGCCGCCGACGCTGCGCCAGGTGCCGATGTCGAACTGGTAGAGCCCGTAGTAGCCGGCCGGGTTGACCGCGTTCGGGTTGCCGCCGGAC
This sequence comes from Nocardioides sp., assembly GCA_041914085.1. GTDB lineage: Bacteria > Actinomycetota > Actinomycetes > Propionibacteriales > Nocardioidaceae > Nocardioides. The sequence continues at coordinate 4,397 of JAYSEC010000193.1, read as the reverse complement.
TCGCAGTTGGCGAGCGCAGCCCAGTTGAGGCCGTCGGTGCCCGGCACGGAGTACGGCTTGCGGCCGACGAGCACCCGCCGGGGGCGGGGGTCGCGGACGAGCTTCGTGCTGACCACGCGCGAGCGGACCTGCTCGCCGTTGTGCAGGGTCTTCAGCTTGACGACCTTGCGCACGCCGGGGCGGCCCTCGCGCACGACCTTGCGCTTGCCGGGCTTCAGCTTCGCGGTGAAGACCTCGACCGTGCCCGCGCGCACGCGCTCGCGCGTGGCCTTGCGCACCTTCTCCACGTCGGTCATCTTCACGACGTCGCCCTCGCGGACGCGCTTCTTGGCGCCGGTGACCTTGCGGCCGTCGCGGACGACCTTCACCAGGTCGTTGCCGTCGACCGGCACGCCCTGGGCCTCGAGGAGCTTGCCGGGCCACACGCGCGGCGCGGTGGCGACGGCGACGGCGGGCTGGTCGGCGACCTTCACGCGGACGGCGACGGCGTCGGCCTCCGCGGCGGCGCTGGCGGGCACCAGCCCGAGGGCGAGCGCGGCGACGGCGGTGCTGGCCGCGACGCGGCGACGGGCGGACTGGGCGGGTGTGGTGGTGGCACGCACGTGCTTCTGACCTCACATGGTTGGGCGCGGGGGGCGCTCGGACGCGACACCGTCGGGACGGGCGTCGAGGCCGCGGCTGCGATCACCTCGCGAGGGGAGGCGCCCTGTCCACGACGAGGGCCACTGCCTGCGGCCCCACCACCAGAACATGCCTCGGCGGCCATGTCGAATCGGGAGGGGCCCCCGAGCGGGGGAGCGTGAGCGGACTCACGCCGGCTCACACGCTCTTGACGTACCTCCGGCACGGCGAGACGAAGCGTTCCCCGCCCGCGGTGACCTCGTACGGCAGGTCGCCCGCGTCGGTCCAGCCCTGCTTCTCGTAGAACGCCCGGGCGCGGGCGTTGCCGGTGACGACGGCGAGCCACGCCGACACGTGGCCCGCCGCAGCCACCTGGCGCTCGGCCTCCGCCAGCAGCAGCGGCGCGAGACCCGACCCGCGGGCGGAGCGGCCGACGAAGACCTGCTCGACCTCGTCGTCGACGACCATCACGAACCCGAGCAGCTCGCCGTCGTCGGACACCGCGACCGTCGTGTCGGCGACCCGGGACGGCGTGCGCTCGTGGAACGCCGCCAGGGTCCGCGCGGCGGTGAGCCCGTCCGGCACGTGGCCCGCGTGCCCGTCGTGCCAGCCCTCGTGCCAGAGCTCGGCCACGGCGGCCATGTCGCCGTCGTCGGCCGGTCGGATCGACGTCATGCGCCCACCCTAGGATCGCGGCATGAGCGACGACGCGCTGGAGCGGATCTGGACGCCCCACCGGATGGCCTACGTCCGCACGGTCGTCGACGACGAGGGCTGCCCGTTCTGCGCGATCCCGCACCACCCCGACGAGGAGACCCTCGTCGTGGCGCGGGGGGAGTCGACGTACGCCGTGCTCAACCTGCACCCCTACAACCCCGGCCACCTCATGGTCCTGCCCTACCGCCACGTCGCGGACCTCGCCGACCTCACGCAGCCCGAGTCGGCCGAGCTGATGGCGATGACCCAGCAGGCGCTGCGCGCCATCCGGAAGGTCAGCCGGCCGCACTCGTTCAACATCGGCCTCAACCTGGGCCGTTCGGCCGGCGGGTCGCTCTCGGAGCACCTGCACCAGCACGTCGTGCCACGGTGGACCGGCGACGCCAACTTCATCACCGTCGTCGGCGGCACCAAGACCCTGCCGCAGCTGCTCGAGGACACCCGCGACCTGATCGCCGGGGCGTGGGCCGATGCCTGACCTCGCCGCCGACGCCGCGCTCGCGGGCGACCTGGTCCGCGAGGCGGCGCTGCTGGCCGCCCGGATCCGGGCCGAGGGACTCGACATCGAGCGCAAGACCAGCGGGTCCGACATCGTGACCCAGGCCGACACCGCCGCCGAGCGGCTCATCGTGCAGCAGCTGACCGCGGAGCGGCCCGACGACGCGATCGTGGGGGAGGAGGGCACCTCGCGGCCGGGCACCTCCGGCCGCACCTGGGTCATCGACCCGGTCGACGGCACCTACAACTTCGCCCGCGGCAGCGACTGGTGGTGCAGCGCGATCGCGCTCCACGACGCGGACGACGTGCTGCTCGGCGCGGTGCACCACGCCGCGTCGCTGCGCACCTGGGTGGGCGGGCCCGACCTGCCCAGCACCTGTGACGGTACGCCGCTCGCGCCCCTGCCCGAGACGCCCCGCGAGGCGCGGTGCGCGGTCACCTACCTCCACCCGCCGTTCTACGCCGGCGAGGTGGGGGAGGCGTTCGCCCGGGCCCTGGGCGAGGTCGGCACGCTGCGGATGCTCGGCTCCGGGACGATGGACTGCATGGCCGTCGCGCTCGGCCAGTGGGACGTCCTCTTCCAGCACTCCGTGGCCGACTGGGACCGGCTGCCGGGCGCGGCGATCGTGCGGGGTGCGGGCGGCGAGTCCGTCGTCGTACGGGCTGCCGGCGTGGACTGGACGGTCACCGGCTCGCCGGCCGCCGTCGCCGACGTCCGCGCGGCGCTGCTCAGGCCCGCGTGAGGACGTAGCCGCCGGCGTCGCCCTGCCCGCGCGCGTTGAGCTCGCGACTCTCCTTCTCCCACGCGGCGATCTGCTGCTTGCTGAAGTGGGCGCGCGCCTGCGCGAGCGAGGCGCCCTTGTGGGGGAGGTCCCGGCGGATCAGCTCGCTGCCCCAGAACTGGAACGACCACGAGTCGTGGAAGAGCCGGTCGACCTTGAGGCCCGCGGCGGCGGCCATCGCGTCCATCGCCTGCGGCGTGTAGAGGACGAGGTGCCGCGGCGCGTCGATCTGCGACCAGTCCATGCCGTAGCGCTCCCACGCCACCGAGCCCATGATCGGCATCCGCACGAGCACCCGCCCGCCGGGCGCGAGGATCCGCGTCGCGGAGGCGAGCATCGCGTGCGGGTCGGGGACGTGCTCGAAGGAGTGGTTCATGACCACCCAGTCGTAGGAGCCGGTGAGCTCGGTGTGGTGGCGGCGGAGCACCTTCACGCCGTTGCGGTCGATGTCGGCGGGCAGGAACGGGTCGGACCCGACCAGCTCGCGGTGCCCCAGCAGGCGCATGTGCACGAGGTTCTCCCCGATCCCCGACCCGATGTCGATCACCGACTCGTCGGGGGAGATGCCTGCGTCGCGGACGAAGCGCAGGCCGATGCCGCGGCCCGTACGGCGGTGCACGGCCCCGACCGCGCGCAGGGCCGCGCGGGAGAGGGGGTTCTGCACCAGCGGGCGGTCGACCAACGAGGTCTTGACGTTGAAGCTGCTGTAGCTCGAGGCGTCGTAGTAGCGGCCGAGGTCCTCGGGCACCTCGGTGATCTGCAGCGACCCGCATCCCTGGCAGAGCCGGTAGGTGAAGGTCTCGCCGGTCATGTCCTGCACCTCACGGGCCTCGAAGCGAGGCGCGTCTCGCCCGTCGGCGCCACACGCCACGCAGTCGTCGGTCAGCTCGTTCACAGGGCATCCTCCCGTTGGTCCAGCGCAGCCTGCGCCGGTGAGGCTATCCAAGCGGACGCGTCGGCCACGTCCGCGCCGTGTCGGACCGATAGCCTGCCGCCACCATGCTCGAACACATCCGCGGCCTCGTCACCACGATCATCTCGCCGGTCGCCCGGCTGCTGCTGCGCCTGGGCGTGAGCCCGGACGCCGTCACCCTGGTGGGCACCGTGGCCACCTGCACCGCGGCGCTGTGGTTCGCCCCGCGCGGCGACCTGGTCGTCGCGGCGCTGAGCGTCACGCTCTTCGCGCTCTTCGACCTCCTCGACGGGACGATGGCGCGGATGAGCGGACGGGTCAGCATGTTCGGGGCGTTCCTCGACTCCACGCTCGACCGGATCGCGGACGCCGTGGTCTTCGGTGCCGTGATCCTCTACTTCGCCGGTCCGGGCGACTCCATGTTCGGCGCCGCGACGGCCCTGTGGTGCCTGGTGACGGGTGTGTCGACGTCCTACGCCCGGGCCAAGGCCGAGTCGCTCGGCTTCACCGCGCGGGTGGGCATCATGGAACGCGCCGACCGGCTCGTGCTCCTCGGCATCTCCGCCATCGCAGCACAGCTCACGGACGAGCCGCTGGTGCTCGCGTGGGGGCTCGCGCTGCTCGGCGCGCTCAGCTCGCTGACCGTCGCGCAGCGCATCTGGGTGGTCCGCCGCCAGGCGCTGGAGCGGGCCGCGACGGGCGCCTGATCAAGCGCTCAACCATTCGTCGTCCCGATGCATCCTTTGGGATGAGGCCGCACTACGATCGAGGCATGGCTGAGCAGACCCCGATCGAGCACGGAACCAGCCGCGTCAAGCGCGGCATGGCCGAGATGCTCAAGGGCGGCGTCATCATGGACGTCGTCA
>JAYSEC010000192.1:0-6749 GCA_041914085.1 Nocardioides sp. | reverse complement strand
CCCTGTCGCTGCGGGACCACCCGTGAACCGCCCGCGCCTGGTCGCGACCGACCTCGACGGCACGCTCCTCGACTCCCAGGGCCGGGTGTCCGCGCGCACCCGCGCGGTGCTCGACGAGCTCGACGCCGACGGCGTACCCGTCGTCTTCACCACCGGCCGTCCGGTCCGCTGGATGGAGGAGCTGTGGGACGCCGTGGGCGGCCACGGCCTGGCGATCTGCAGCAACGGCGCGATCGTGTACGACGTCGCGCGTCGCGAGGTGCGCGAGCACCGGCCGGTGACCCGGGAGGTCGGGATCGCCCTGGCCGAGGCCGTGCGGACAGCGGTCCCCGGCACGACCTTCGCCATCGAGCACACCGAGGGCTGGGCGAGCGAGACCGCCTTCCCGAAGCACCCCGACGACCTCACCGAGCGCACCCAGGGTGCCTGGGAGGACATCTTCCGCGACGACGTGGTGAAGGTCCTCGCGCTGCACCGTGACCTCGACCCCGAGGACTTCTGGGACCGGGTGGCGGACGTCGTCGGCGACAGCGCCGTGACCACCTGGTCGTCCTCCTTCGCCCTCGTGGAGATCAGCGCGGCCGGCGTCACGAAGGCCTCCACGCTGGAGACGCTGGCGGCGGAGATGGGGTTCGGCGCGGCCGACGTGGTGGCCTTCGGTGACATGCCCAACGACCTGCCGATGCTGGAGTGGGCCGGGACGTCCTACGCCATGGCCAACGCGCACCCGTCCGTGCGCGACCTGGCCGACCACCTGGCCCCCAGCAACGACGACGACGGGGTGGCGACCGTGCTGGCCGACCTCTTCGGCCTGTCTCGCTAGGCTGCCCGCCATGACCCGCACCGCCCGACTCGCCGCTGCCCTGCTGCTCGCGTGCCTGGGACTGGTGGTCACGGTCAGCGCCCCGGCGTCCGCGGAGTGCACGTGCAAGCAGGGCCAGCTGGCCCAGCAGGTGAAGCGGGCCGACGTCGTCTTCCTCGGCACCGTCGACGCGGTCGCCACCGAGGGCCAGGACCACACCTACTCGATCACCGCCTCGCGCGCCTACCAGGGCGAGCCCGAGCGCTCGACCATGGTCGAGTCGGCCGGCGGCCGCAACGCCTGTGGGCTGGGGGCGCTCGGCGTCGGCACGACCTACGTCTTCTTCGCGACCGGCGCGGCGGCGCCCTACCAGGCCGACAGCTGCGGCGGCACCAGCGTCGCCAACCCGACGAAGGTGCAGAAGGTCGAGGACCTCCTCGGCGAGGGCACCCCGGTCGAGCCGCCCCCGCCGCCGGAGGCGGTCTACACCCGGGTCGAGGACTCACCGCCGCGCGGCTTCGCGCGGGTGGCCGCACCCGGGGCCGCCGCGGCGATCATCGGCCTGCTCGGCCTCGTGCTCGTACGCCGCCTCGCTCGGCGCTGACGACCTAGAGGTACATCCCGCCGCTGGTGCCCTGCCCGTCGTCGGACCCGCCGGGACGGCCCTGCTGCAGCCCCGGCGCACCCATCTGCGGGTGCGGGGCGTGCTCGCCGCCGCCGGGCGGGAGCGCCCGGCGGATCTGCTCGAGCTGGGCGCGCGAGGCGACCTGCTGGGCGTAGATCGCGGTCTGGATGCCGTGGAAGAGGCCCTCCAGCCAGCCCACCAGCTGGGCCTGCGCGATGCGCAGCTCGCCCTCGGACGGGGTGCCGTCCTCGGTGAACGGCAGCGAGAGCCGCTCGAGCTCCTCGACCAGCTCCGGAGCCAGGCCCGACTCGAGCTCCTTGATGGAGGCGGCGTGGATCTCCTTGAGCCGCTGGCGGCTGGCCTCGTCGAGCGGGGCCGCCTTCACCTCGTCGAGGAGCTGGCGGATCATGCTGCCGATCCGCATCACCTTCGCGGGCTGCTCGACGAGCTCGGTGATGTGCCGCTCGCCGTCGCCGTCCTCGTCGGTGTCGGCGACCTGGGACATCGGGGGGAGGGCGCTGGCAGGGATCGTGCCGATCGGCTGCCCGTCCGGTCCGACGACGACGACCTGGTCCTTCCCGCCGTCGGCGGGCGTGGCGGTCTGGGCGGACTGCTGCTGCTCGGTCATGCCCGCAACCCTATGACCCGGCCGGTCGCTGGTCAGAGGGTGAGGACGATCTTGCCGGAGTGAGCGCCGTCCTCCATCAGCTGGTGCGCGGCGGCGACCTCCTCGAGCGGCATCGTGTTCTCCACGATCGGCCGGATGGCGCCCGACGCCACGAGCGGCCAGACGTTCTCGACGACGCCGCAGCAGATCGCCGCCTTCTCCGACAGCGGCCGGGCCCGCAGCGAGGTGGCCGTGACGGAGGCGCGCTTGCGCAGGAGGGCGTTGATGTCGAGCTCGCCCTTGGTCCCGCCCTGCATGCCGATGATCACCAGCCGCCCACCGGTCGCGAGCGCGTCGACGTTGCGGCCGAGGTAGCTGGCGCCCATGTTGTCGAGGATGACGTCGGCGCCACCGGCCTCCTTGAGGATCGCGACGAAGTCCTCGTCGCGGTAGCTGATCGTCCGCGAGGCACCCAGGGAGCGGCACAGCTCGAGCTTCTCCGCCGACCCGCCGGTGGCGTAGACCTCGGCGCCCCGCGCCGCGGCGAGCTGGATCGCCATGGTGCCGATGCCGCCGGCCCCGCCGTGCACGAGGAACCTCTCGCCCTTCGCGAGGTGGGCAGTCATGAAGACGTTGGACCACACGGTCGCCGCGACCTCGGGGAGGGCGGCCGCCTCGAGGAGGGAGACGCCGGCCGGGACCGGCATGACCTGGCCGGCCGGCACCGCCACGCGCTCGGCGTACCCGCCGCCGGCGAGGAGGGCGCAGACCTCGTCACCCACCGACCAGCCCTCGACGCCGTCGCCGAGGGCGGCGACCCGGCCGCTGCACTCGAGCCCGATGGTGTCGGGCGCGCCGGGCGGCGGCGGGTAGAAGCCCTGTCGCTGGAGGGTGTCGGCGCGGTTGACCGCGGTCGCGACCACGTCGAGGAGGACCTCGCCCGCCGCGGGCGTCGGCTCGTCGACCTCGCCGACCGACAGGACGTCGGGACCTCCGGTCCCGGAGGTGACCGCTGCGCGCACCCCCTCAGTCCTCGTACTCGTCGTCGGTGTGGTCGACCGAGGAGTCGTCGGGCACGTCGTCGTCGACGTCGTCGGGGTCGGGCGCGTCGGCGGGACGGTCCCAGCTCTCGGCGAGCTGCTGGGCGCGGGCGGCGAGCCGCTCCACCTCGTCGGGCCCTGCGTCACCCGCACCCGCCGCGAGGCCGAGGAGGTACGCCGTGACGGGCGCGGCCTTCTTCTCCACGTTGCGCGCGGCCGTGCGGGCCAGGTCGAGGACCAGCGCCTCGTCGACCTCGGCCTCCACGTCGAGCACGTCGGCGAGCTCGTCGATCCAGTCGTGAAGGTTCACCGCCCCAATGTCTCGCACCCGACCCGCGCCCGGCAAGGGAACCGGGCGGGACCGGGCCGATCCGGGCGCGGTCAGGTGCCCCGGGCGTCGGGAGCGAGGTCGCGCAGGTCCGACCACGTGTCCACGTCGACCGCCTCCTCGCCCACGGCGGGCACCTCGGCGAGGTCGAGCGGCGCCAGCAGCCGGTGCAGCGGCATGCCGTGCTGGCCCTCGAGGTCGGGCCGCACCCGGGAGAGCCGCTCGGCGTCGAGGACCCCGGCGAGCTGACGCCGGCCGTCCGGGCCGAAGAGGAAGGCGCCGTCGCGGCCCGCGCAGGCCGCGCGCAGCCGCCGCATCGTGTACGCCGTCGTGCGCGGCATGTCGACCGCGAGCACGCCGACCAGGCGGGGTCTCCGGAGCAGCGCGTCGACGCCGGTCAGCAACCCGGCCACCGGCCCGCCCCGCGGCGGGTCCTCGCACACGAACGTCACCGGCCGCGTCGTCGGGACCGTCGCGGGGGCCACCACGACGACCTCGTCGGCGTCCAGGAAGGCGTCGATCGCGATCTCGAGGAGCGTCCGGCCGCCGAGCTCGACGCTGCCCTTGTCGATGCCGCCCATCCGCGCGGCGGTGCCGCCGGCCAGCACGACGCCGCTGAATCCGGCCGCGGTGAGGTCGAGGTCCACACGCCCATCCTCGCAGTCGCGGGGTCTCGAGGCTCGGTGGCGCTCTCACCTCAACCGCCGGGAAGCGGCGGCCTACGCTTGTCCTATGACCGACCGGCTGCGCGTGCGCGTCCACCAGTGGGCGAGCGGGCTCGACCCCGCGGACAACCGGGCGCGGCTGGCGGCCGGCGTGGCGCCGGGCGCCGACCTGGTGGTCCTCCCGGAGGCCTTCGCCCGCGACTTCGGCCAGGCCGGCTCGGACGTCAGCGCCTTCGCCGAGCCCCTCGACGGGCCCTTCGCCCAGGAGGTCGCGCGGGCGGCCGCGGCGGCCTCGACGACGGTCGTCGCCGGCATGTTCGAGGTGGCCGAGGACCCGGAGCGGCCCTACAACACGCTCGTGGTCGGAGGTGCGACCACCGCCTCCTACCGCAAGATCCACCTCTACGACTCCTTCGGCTACCGCGAGTCCGACCGGCTGACCGGGGGTGCGACCGAGCCGGTCGTCGTGGAGGTCGCCGGCTGGCAGGTCGGCCTGATGACCTGCTACGACCTGCGCTTCCCCGAGCTGGGCCGCCGGCTCGTCGACGCGGGCGCCGAGGTGCTCGTCGTACCTGCTGCGTGGCTGCCCGGCGAGCGCAAGGTCGAGCACTGGCGCACCCTCCTGGCCGCGCGCGCGATCGAGAACACCTGCTTCGTCGTCGGCGCGGGCCAGCCGGAGCCGCGCTACGTCGGCCACTCGGTGGTGTTCGGGCCTCTGGGCCAGGAGCTGGCCGCCGCGGGCGGTGGCGAGGCGGTCCTCGACGTCACGCTCGAGCGGACGGACCTCGACGAGGCGCGCCGTACCAACCCGTCCCTGGCCAACCGCCGGCTGTAACCTCGTCCGACGTGTCTTCCCCCACCTCCGACCGTGCGCGCGGGTCGTCCCGCGGCAAGCGGGCGGCCGAGCGGCCCCCGTCGCGCCTGCGCCGCACGCGGAAGGTGGAGCCGCGACCGTCGACCGGACGCGCAGCGGCCTCCCCGGCAGGGTCCACGGCCACGCCCGCCGAGCGGGTCGCGGACAGCACCCCGCGCTCCGCGGGACCGTCGACGAAGGTCGTCGCCCTCTGGCTGGCGCTCCTCGCGCTGGGCGCCGTCGCGCTCGTCTGGGCCGCCGTCGACGGCGCGCTGAGCCGCGGCAACGGCCTCAGCGAGCTCGTCCCCGTCCCCGACTGGCTCGACGGCGCCGGCGCCGTGGCCGTGGTGACCTCGCTGTCCTGGCTGCTGGCCACGCGCACGGCCGGCAGGTCACTGGTCTCGGCCGGCCTCGCCCTGGTCCTCGGGGTCGCCAGCGTGCTCGTCGGGGGCCGGATCCTGCCCACGGGCGCGGCGGTGATGACGTGCGTCGTCGGCAGCGTGTACGCCGTCATGGTGACCGTCCCGGCGGTCACCTGGTGGAAGGCGGTCCGGGAGGTGCTCGTCGCCACCCTCGTCGCTGCCGTGACGTCGCTGGCCGCGCTGGGCTTCGAGCCGACCGTGGCCACCGAGCGCTTCGACCTCGCGGCGCTCGTGCTGGCGCTCGGCCTGGCGTTCACCATCGTCTACCGCCTCGGCGCCGGCCTGCACGGCCTCGGCCGGCGCGGCATGATCACGGTCGCCATCGGCCTGGTCCTGCTCCTCGCCACACTGGCGTACGCCGAGCTGCTGCGCCGCTACGGCGCCCAGACCTTCGTGTCCTCGGTGCTCGACTTCGTCGACGCCACGTCCGAGCGGATCGGCGCGTTCCCGCGGCCGCTGGTCGTGCTGCTCGGCATCCCGGCGCTGGTGTGGGGGACCCACGTGCGCGCCCGGCGTCGCCAGGGGTGGTGGGTGTGCGCCTTCGGTGTCGCGGCGACCGTGCCGCTGGCGACGGGCCTGGTGGCGCCCGACAGCTCCTACCTCGAGGCGGTGCTGCGGGCGACGTACTCGCTGGTGCTCGGCCTGCTGGTCGGCTACCTCCTCATCCGGGCCGACCTCGCGCTCACCGGCCCCAAGGGCCGACGCGGGCGCCGGGCGGAGGAGGCCGGTCCCCACCGGCCCGAGCCGAGCCGGTTCGCCGAGCTGTGAGGGCGCCCGGCCCGGCTGATCGGTGGCTACGCCCGGGTAACCGCTAGCGTCGATCGCATGGCCCGCACCAAACCGCTCGAGATCGTGTCCGAGCTGGTCGCCAACGTCCTGACCATCGAGGTCGCCGAGGGCGACCGCGTGGAGGCCGGCGACACCGTCGTGCTGCTCGAGTCGATGAAGATGGAGATCCCGATGCTGGCCGAGCGTGCCGGCACGGTGAGCGCCGTCAAGGTCACCGTCGGCGACGTCGTCCAGGACGGTGACGTGCTCGTCGTCCTCGACTGAGGGCCGCCACCGACCGCTCGCTAGTGTCGGAGGAATGGAATTCCGATACCTCGGCAACAGCGGTCTCAAGATCTCCGAGATCACCTACGGCAACTGGCTCACCCACGGCTCCCAGGTCGAGAACGACGTCGCCACCCAGTGCGTGCGCGCCGCGCTCGACGCCGGCATCTCGACCTTCGACACCGCGGACGTCTATGCCAACACGGCCGCGGAGACCGTGCTCGGCGAGGCGCTGAAGGGCGAGCGCCGCGAGTCGCTGGAGATCTTCACCAAGGTCTACTGGCCGACCGGCCCCAAGGGCAAGAACGACACCGGGCTCTCGCGCAAGCACATCATGGAGTCGATCAACGGCTC
>JAYSEC010000191.1:0-6806 GCA_041914085.1 Nocardioides sp. | reverse complement strand
TCGCGGCAGCGGTGCACCGCGGCTGGATCGCGCTGAAGGACGCCCTCACCGGCGACGACCCCGAGGCCGTGCTCAAGGCCGCCCTGACGGGCGAGGACCACGCGGTCTCGGAGTACGAGGACGCGCTGGAGATGGACCTGAGCGCAGGCTTCCGGGAGGTCGTCGTACGCCAGCAGGCTGCCGTGGTCGCCGCTCGCGACGAGGTGAAGGCCCTCCAGCAGGCCAGCTGATCGCCCTCGCTCGGCGTCGCCGCCCCCGGCGACGCCGAGCAGATCAGGCCGCGGGCCGAGGACCGGACAGGTCGGAGCGCAGCCGCGTGAGGATGCGCGTGAGGACCCGCGAGACCTGCGCCTGCGTCAGCCCGACCAGGTCGGCGATCTCCTGCTGGGTCCGCTCGTCGACGAAGCGCCAGTGGAGGATCCGCCGGTCGCGCTCGGGGAGCCGGCTCACGACGGTCTCGAGCACGATCCGGGCCTCCAGCGACTCCAGGCCGCGGTCGGTCCATCCCAGCACGTCGGCGAGCGTGCTGTCGCCGTCGGTGACGCTGGTGTCGATCGACGTCGGCCGGAAGCAGCCGTCGACGGCGAGCGCCTCGACGACGTCGTCGACGTCGACCTCGAGGCGCAGCGCGATCTCCGACGGTCGAGGAGATCGCCCGAGCTCGGCCTGCAGCTCGTCCTGCGCGGCGCCGATGCGCGCCTGCAGCTCCTGCACGCGGCGGGGCACCCGGATCATCCAACCCGCGTCACGGAAGTGCCTCCGCAGCTCGCCGCGGATCGTCGGGACGGCGTAGGCGAGGAAGTCGTTGCCCGAGCCTGCGTCGAAGCGTTGGGCGGCCTTGGTGAGGCCCACCAGCGCGACCTGCTCGAGGTCGTCGAGGTCGATCCCCCGGTTCTTGTAGCGCGCCGCCATCGACCTGGCCATCGCGACGTTGGCCTCGATGAGCTCGTCCACGAGGTGCTGTCGCTCACCCTGCTCCAGCGTCTCGCGCAGGCCGCGGACGACGGCCTGGGTGCGCTCGCTGCGCTCGGCGCGCGCCGCGGAGCGGTCGTAGCGGTCGGATGAGGCGGATCGCGAGGTGTCGAGCGTCAGGGTGGTCACGAGGATCTCCTTGGTGCGCGGCGCCCGGCGGGGCGCGGTCGGTGCGTGGGCACCACCCTGTCCAGCCTTTGTCCACGGCAACAGCCGGAATGCGAAAAAGAGTGGACAAACCTTGGACAAAAACGCGGTTCGGGCTGGCCGTGACATGTCTCGGTCCCTACGATCCAGTCCTGTGGGTCGTGGCCTTGGGAGAGGACGAGCGTGAGCAGCAGCACCAACCAGCGCATGGGGGAGTTCAGCCGACTGGCACAGGACCTCGCCGCCACCGAGGACGAGACAGCGCGGCTGCAGCTCGCCGTCGACTCGGCCGTCCGCCTCGTCGGCCGGTGCGACCACGCGGGTTTCACCGTGAACGAGAAGGGCGGGGTCGTCACCCGGGTGGGCAGCGACGCGCTGGTCCGGCGGGCCAACGAGCTGCAGTACGAGGTCGGCGAGGGACCGTGCCTCGACGTCCGCCGTGAGCAGGTCACGCTCGTCTGCGTCGACCTGCCGTCCGAGCACCGCTACCCCACCTGGGCCGACCGCGTGGTGTCCGAGCTGGGCGTCGGGTCGATGATGTCGCTGCTCGTCTACACCGACGAGACGTCGTACGGCTGCCTGAGCCTGTACGCCGACCGCGGCCAGCGCTTCGATGCCGACGACGTGGCGGTGGGCGAGACGATCGCCGCCCACCTCGCGGTCACCCTGGCGACCGGCAGGCGCATCCACGGCCTCGGCCTGGCCCTGGACGGCAGGCTCGCGATCGGGCGCGCCGAGGGCATCCTCATGGAGCGGCTCGACATCGACGAGCACCAGGCCTTCGACTACCTGCGACGTGTCTCGTCGCACACCAACCGCAAGCTGGTCGCGGTGTGCGAGGAGATCGCGCGGACCCGCACCCTGCCCGAGCTCTGACGCTCAGGACGGCCCGGGCGGCCGCTTCTGGACCGCCCGGGCCTCGTCAGCATCAGGTCCATGGCCCCCATGCAGACGTGCCGTGGGGGTACCCCTCGAGCCGCCGTCGATCCCCCCAACCACCCCTTTGGTTTCAGTAGTCCTCGCCGGCGTCGGGGTCGGGACCGCGCGTGATGTGCATCGCCGCCTCCTCGGCCGAGGCGCCGGCGCCATCGATGCCGACGTCGAGGGCGACCTCCTGCTTGTCACGGTCCTCGCCGAGACCCTGGTCGGGCTGCACCAGGCGGCCGGTGCGCGGGTCGGGCTCGTCGAGGCCCAGCTCCTCGTCGAGGGCGTTCTCGTCCTCGTGGTCGTCGTCCTCGTCGTCGTCGGCGTAGGGGTCGACGTCGGGCACCTCCTCCGACAGCCGCTCGTCGAGCGACTCGCCGCGTCGCATCTCGGCCTCGGTCGGGTAGTCGTCGTAGCCCCGCGGCGGACGGTCGGGCGGTGAGTAGCCGCGGTCCAGCACGTCGTCGAGGTCCCCGTCGTCGAGGGTGTCCTCGGGCTGGAGCTGGTCCTCGTCGTCCACGGACATGTCGAGGTAGTTCTCGCGGTCCTCACTCATGCCCCTTTCGTACCGACCGGGGCGCGTGAGGACAAGGGCCGAAGGCCCGGCGTGTCAGCCGAGCTCGCGCTCCAGCGCGTCGGTGAGCAGCGCGACCAGCGCCTCGGTCTGGATGTTGGCCGAGGACGAGACCTCCTCGTCGGACCCGTCGAGCGCCCGCGCGGCGAGCCCGGCCTTGGAGTCGATGAGCTCCGCGATCCGGGTGTCGATGGTCTGCGCGGCGATGATGCGCCACGCCGTCACCGGGTCGCTCTGGCCGATGCGGTGGACCCGGTCGATCGCCTGGGTCTGCTCGGCGTCGGTCCACGACAGCTCCGAGAGCACCACGTTGGAGGCGACCTGGAGGTTCACGCCCACGCCGGCCGCGGCCAGCGAGCAGACGATGACCTGCACGTCGGGGTCGTTGACGAAGCCCTGGATGGCCTTCTCGCGCGCCTTCGGCGTCTGGTCGCCGCGGATCGAGGTGTGCTTGAGGCCGCGTCGGGTGAAGGTCTCCTCCGCGATGTCCATCACGTCGACGTGGCGGGCGAAGAAGACCACCTTGCCGACGTTGCGCGCGAGCTGGGCGGCGTAGTCGGCGGCGAGCCCGGCCTTGGCCTGGCCGATGCGGCGGAACATGGAGAAGACGTTCTCGCCCGACGTGCCGGAGTCCATCTCCTCGCGCTCCCACGTGGCCACGCGGCGTACGAGCTCGTGGTCGATGCCGTCGACGACCGAGCCGGTACGACGCGTCTCGAGGGCGGCCTTGTAGCGCTGGACCAGCCGGCGGGCGAGGTCCTGCTCGGCGGCGCGGATGGACCGGGTGTCCTCGTCGTCGAGCTCGACGGGGATGTCGGCGATCCGGCGGGCCGGGATGTCCTCGGCGACGTCGACCTTGCGGCGGCGCACGATGCCCATGTCGATGACCGCCTTGCGGGCGGCGGGGTAGAACGCGTGGTCGGCCGGGGTGAGCTCGGTCTCCTCGAGCTTCTCCATCAGGCGCGCCAGCGGCTTCGTGTCGTCGATCCAGCCGAGGAACTGCCAGATCGCGCGGAAGTCCTCGATGTCGTTGATGAGCGGGGTGCCGGTCAGCGCCATCAGCAGCGGCCGCGCGGTGCGCGTGCGCAACCGCTCCGAGAGCTCGAGCACGTGGCGCGAGCGCTGCGAGGTCTTGTTCTTGATGAAGTGCGCCTCGTCCACGACCATGCCGCGGAAGCCGAAGTCCCCGAGCCAGCCGACGTGGCGGTCGAGGATCTCGTAGTTGACGACGATGACGTCGGCGAAGGCGTCGACCTGGTCGCCGTCGCCGTGG
The DNA here is from genome assembly GCA_041914085.1 of Nocardioides sp. Taxonomy (GTDB): domain Bacteria; phylum Actinomycetota; class Actinomycetes; order Propionibacteriales; family Nocardioidaceae; genus Nocardioides. The sequence goes on along the minus strand of JAYSEC010000191.1, from coordinate 2,916 downwards.
ATCACGGTCGCGCGGCGGCGCGGGGTCCAGCGCTCGGTCTCACGGGCCCAGTTGGTCTTGACCACGTTGGGGCACACCACGAGCAGCGGGAACGCGTTGGCGGCCTGCGCGGCGAGCAGCGCCTGCGCGGTCTTGCCGAGACCGGGCTCGTCGGCGAGCAGGAAGGTGCGGTGCCCCTCCGCGGCTGCGGCGATCAGGCGGGCCTGGTGGGGCATCAGCTCGAGCGAGCCGGGCGCGTCGAGCGTGGTCGCCTCGGGCAGGTCCATGCAGGAGGACGAGCCGCCCAGCTCGAAGGAGCGGAACAGCGGTCCGAGCAGCTCCCAGGTCGTGAGCCGGCCGTAGACCGCGCGGCGCTCGCGACCGATCTCGAAGTCGGGCACGAGGAAGGGGTTCGCGAGCTGGTGCTGGACGACCGACTGCGGGATGACGCGGCGCTCGAGCAGGCCCGGGCCGGCCTCGTCGTCGGGCTTGGGCTCCTCGACCGGGGCCTCGATGCCGGCCTTGCGGAGCATCTCCAGGCGCAGCTCGCGGGCGCTGTCGGTGACGACCGCCTCCTCGGACAGCAGCCCGAAGAGGGAGGGGTCGCGGGTGGCGGTCTTGGCCAGGATCGTCGCGATGCCGTCGAGGCGCTTGAGCTCGTCGGCCTTCTGGGCGTCGGTGAGCTCGGTCGAGGCGCGCACGTCGGTGCGGTGCTCGCGCGCCAGCAGCGCGACGACCTGGAAGCGCACCCTCTGACCGGGGGCGAGCGGCCCGCGCTGGACGGCCGACTCGAGCTCGCGCACGGCGCGGGCGAGGACCGGCACGATGCCCTCGTTGTCCTTGTGACGGGCGTGCGCGGGGGTGCGGCGACTGCCGCGCTGGCGCTGGCGCTGGGCCAAGATGTCCTCCCGGACTGGGGTACGCGTCGCCAAGTGGGTCATGCGCAGGCGAGCCTGGGTCGGCGCTGACCTGCACACCACGGCGTGGAGGTTGGAGCGAGGCGTCGCGCTGCGGGGCCCTGGGGATCGGTGGTGATCAGTCGGGCACGGCGCGGGACGCTGGAACCATCCTAGCCCCCGCCTGCCGCGAGCCGGTAACTGTTCCCCACATCGGCGTGGCCGGCGTGAGACGGTGTCCCCATGGCGGGCATGCAGGCAAGCGCCGGGACGGGCACCGGGACCGGCCCGCGGCGCGGCCGTCCCGGCCACGACCAGCGAGCGGTGCTGCGGGTGGCGGTCGACCTCTTCAACCGCCAGGGGTACGACGCCACGAGCGTCGGCGACGTCGCGCGCGAGCTCGGGCTCACCAAGTCGGCGATCTACCACCACGTCCCGAGCAAGGAGCACCTGCTCCGCAGCGCCATCGACGAGGCGCTCGACGCCCTGACCGCGGCGCTCGACGAGGTCGCGTCGGCCGACGACCTCGACGCGGGCGAGCGGCTGCGCGCCGCCGTACGCAGCAGCGTCACGGTGCTCGTCGCCCACCTGCCGGCGGTGACGCTGCTGCTGCGCGTGCACGGCAACACGCCGGTCGAGCAGGCCGCGCTGTCGCGCCGCCGCGCGATCGACCAGCGGCTGGCCGACATGGTCCGGCTCGCGGTGGACGAGGGCGTGGTGCGCGACGACCTCGACCCCCTCCTGATCAGCCGGCTGCTCTTCGGCATGGTGAACTCGCTGACCGAGTGGGTCCGCCCCGACCTCGACGCCGAGGCGCTCGCCGACGCCGTCACCACGCTGGCCTTCGGCGGGCTCGCGCGCCAGAGCCGCTAGGCTCCGGGCCGACCGCCCCGGGGGGTTCGGGGCGACGACCCAGGGGGAACCGATGACGCGCTGCGCGCACGCGCTCGTGAGGCTCGTGGCCGGCATGGTGCTGGCCGCCGCTGCGGTGGTGGCGACGGGGGTCCCGTCCTCCGCGGCGGCCACGTTCACCGCGTCGGTCGACGGCGTGCTCTCCCCCGCGGCCGGCCAGCTGCGGTTCTACGGCTGGATGTTCGACGACGACGCACCCTCGGTGTCGATCAGCTACCACGTGTACGTCGGCGGCAGCGGCCCCGGCGACTCCTCGTCCTGGGGGTACGACATGGGCCCGGCCGCCGCGTACCGGCCGGACGTCGACGCGGTCTACGGTTCGGGTCCCTACCACGGCTTCGACGCCACCATCTCGGTCCCGGTCCACGGCACCCAGCCCGTCTACATCTTCGCCATCAACGCGGGTGGCACTCCCGGCGGCAACGCCCTCGTGTGGAGCGGCAGCGTCGTGATCGACAACCCGCCGCCGGAGACGACCATCACGTCGCACCCGCCCGCGTCCGGCACCAACCGGAGCGTGTCCTTCGGCTTCGGGGCGAACGAGGCGAGCACCTTCACGTGCCGCTGGGACCAGGGTGCGTGGCAGCCGTGCAGCAGCCCGGCAGGTGCCACCGTCGCGGTCGGCGCACACTCCTTCGCCGTGCGGGCGACCGACACGGCGGGCGCCACCGACCCGACCCCGGCGACGTACTCGTTCAGCGTCACGGCTCCCCCGACGCCCACCCCTCCCCCGACACCCACGCCGACGACCCCGGTCCCGCCACCTCCGCCGCAGACGCTGCCGACGCCACCGACCCCGCCGCAGGCCGCGCCCCAGATCGCGCTGCGGCTGACCGCGGTCCGGAAGGGGTCGAGGCTGCGAGTCGACATCGACCCCGACCTGAACCCGTCCAACTACCGCTTCACCGTCCAGAAGCGTCGGGGCGGGGCGTGGCGCACGGTCCGCCGGACGCAGACCCTCGGGCCGCAGGACCTCATGGTCATCGACCTCCCGCGCGGCAGGTACCGCGTGGTCGTGCCGCGCCAGCACGACCTCCCCGGCACCGAGGCGACCGTCCGGCTGCGCCGCTAGGTCGCGCTCAGGGCTCGAGGCAGGCCGGCGTGGAGTCGCCCGTCCCGTCGGGGTCCA
>JAYSEC010000190.1:0-6885 GCA_041914085.1 Nocardioides sp. | reverse complement strand
CAAAGGCCGAGCGTGTGATCAGGCGCCACGGCGACTGACCCAGCCTGTGGAGAACCGCCCGTTGCGCATCCCTGTGGATGACTGGGTGCACTCGATTGAGCGGCGCGCAACGCTCACGCCATGACCACAGACACCGACGACGTCCTCGCCCGCTACGAGCTGCGCGACCCGCAGACGCTGCTCGACGAGATCGCAGCGGCGGTCCCCCTCACGGAGGGGCGGGTGTATCTCGCGCTCGTGCACCAGCCCACCACCACGCAACGTCTTCTTGCCCTGGAGGAGCTCACACCCTTGCCTGCCGACATCGACGTGAGGCACCGCGGCCGGTCGGACCTGCTCTACGACCGCGTCTGGAAGCTCGCGATCCCGCCCCGGTCCGACGACTCGGCCTCGATCCTGGTCACGGTCATCGTGCGGTCAGGGATCAACGGGTGGGGAGAGGAGGAGAAGCGCTGGGCCCAGGCATGGCGCTACAGCAACCACAACTCGGCCGCCTTCGACCACGACATCATCGTGGTCACCGAGCACGGCTGGTGCTCGCTGTGGTCGCACGACGGCGGCCACGAGCCGGCGATGGTGGCCGGGTGAGCCGGGATGGGGCACGCTTGTGAGCGTGACCGTCCTGCCGCACAGCCGGCCGCTGACCGCGGACGACCTCGACGCGATCCCCCATGACGGTCACCGCTACGAGCTCATCGACGGCACCCTCATCGTGACGCCGGCTCCGTCGTGGCGGCACCAGCGTGCGGTGGCCAGGCTCCTGAAGGCGCTGATGGATGCGGCCGCCGACGGTCTCGAGGTGCTGGCCGCGCCGTTCGACGTACGCCTGGCCGACGACACCGTCCTCCAGCCCGACGTGCTCGTCTGTCGCGTCTCTGACCTCACGCAGCACAACCTGCCCACGGCGCCGCTCCTCGCCATCGAGGTGCTCTCCCCGTCCACGCGGCTCGTCGACCTCAGCCTCAAACGCGCCCGCTACGAGGCGGCCGGCTGCAGCTCCTACTGGGCCGTCGATCCGACGGCGCCTTCCCTCACTGCCTGGGAGCTGCGTGACGGGGCGTACGTCGAAGTCGCCTCGGTGACCGCCGCCGAGCTGTTCACCGCGGCGCACCCGTTCCCGATCGCCCTCGCGCCCCAGAGCCTCGTCGACTGATCGATCGGCGGAGCCACGTCAACGGCGGACCCGCAGCACCCCCCGCGCCCCACGCTCGGCGTCGACCATGACGTGGCTGACGAACGGGTAGTCACCGGGTTCGTCCAGCTCCAGCTCGACGAACCCACCTTGCGCCGGCAACAGCGGCAGCACCTGCGCGCCACCATCGCGCGCCGGCCCGGACCGGCTGCCGAGATGCCACGCGCCCTCGGAGTAGACGGTGTCGAACTGCCCGCCGACGACGTGGAAGGACGAGGCGCGGCTCGGGCCTGCGTCGAGCACCCAGATACGGACCCTCTCCCCGGAGCGCGCGCGCAGCGGCTGGTGGGCGTACTGGTCGGGGTAGCCGTTGAACACCACGGCGTCGGGGTCCTCGGCCGCGACCTTGTCGAGGTCGGCGACCGCACCATCGGCCCCGTGGTACTGCTCGGACTGGACGAGCACGTACTCACGGTCGACGGGGGGCAGCCCGGGCGGGTCGATCACCACGGCGCCGAACAGCCCGTTGGCGATGTGGGCGGTCATCGGCATCGTGGAGCAGTGGTACATCCACACGCCGGCGCGTCGGGCGGTGAAGCGGTAGGTCAGCGACTCGCCCGGGGGGATCGTGCGCATCACCTTGTCGGGCGCGCGCACCCCGGCGTGGAAGTCGATCGAGTGCCCCATCGTCCCGTCGTTGACGAGGGTGATGACGAACCGGTCGCCGACGCGTCCGTGCAGCACCGGGCCGGGCGCGGTGCCGTTGAAGGTCCACACCTCCTGCGTCACGCCCGGCGCGACCTCGGCCTGCTGCTCGGTGACCCGGAAGGTGTATCGGTGGACCCGCCCCGGCGCGAGGGGCGGCAGGACCGGGTCGTACGCCGAGAAGCCGGGCCCCGGGTCGCCCGGCGCGTTCAGCGGCGCGCCCGAGCCGTCGTGGCCGTGGTGCTCGTGCCCCGCGGGCTCGGCCGGCTGGGCGGGCTGGGCCGAGTCGTCCCCGGTGACGTCGACCGCGAACACCATGCCCATCTGGCGGTGCCCCACGACCGAGCACCAGCCGTCGAGGTCACGGCCGACCACGCCGACGTCCAGCACGGCCTGCTCGCCGGGCGCGATCCGCCCGGTGTCGGCGCCGGTCTCGAGGACGAGGTCGTGGACGTCCCCGGAGCTCTCGTTGCGCAAGGTGATGACCAGCCGGTCGCCCGCCGCCACCTCGACGCGGTCGGGGGTGAACCGCATCTCCTTGGCCACCACCTCGACCTCCACGGTGCGGCCGGTGGGCGCGACCCCGGCGTCGGCGGAGCTCGTCCGGCCGAGTGCCGCGGGGTCGACGGCGCCGCCGACCGCCACGGCCAGCACGGCGAGGGCGACGCCGACGGCGGCGAGACCGGTGTTCTGCCCACGGGGTCGTACGACGGGTGCCGAGCCGGCCGTGCCCCGGTGCCGCAGCCGCACGGCGAGCAGGAGCAGCGGCACGAAGCTCGCGAGCGCACCGAGCACGAGCACCGACGCCACGACGCGTACGGCGCTGGGCACCGGCAGCAGGCACCACACCAGCCCGACGTTGGCCAGCGCCACCCGCAGCGCCCCGGCCGAGTCGAGCGCGCCATTGGCGGCACGCACGGCGGCGGGTCCGCCGCCGAGCACCACGGGCACGAGGTAGGAGAGGGCGCCCAGCAGCACCTGGGCGACGAACCCGGCTGCCAGGTAGGGCGCGGCCTCGTGCAGCGCGCGGGACACGTCGTCCCATCCGCCGCCGATCGCGACCCGCACGGCGACCACCGCGAGCATCACCACGAGCCACAGCACGCCCGCGCCGACCGACCACGTGGGGAAGCTGGCGGGCGGCTTCGCCCGCGCGGCGGCCACCATCGGTCGGACGAGGACCGACACCCCGACGAGGTAGGTCACCAGCCCCACCGCCACCGCGCGGGGCTGGTCCGCCCACGCGGCGGCCGCGACGAGGCCGATCCCGGTGACCAACACCGGCAGCGCCACCCGCGAGGCCTTCTCGGCACCCCCGGCCAGCCGGGTGCGCAGCATCGTCGGCCACAGGGTGACGAGCGTGCCCAGCACCGTGAGGCCCACCCAGCCGAGGACATTGATGCCGGCGTGCGCGATCCGCACGCGCGCGTCCAGCGGGTCGGACAGCCCGCGGGCGAGCCACACGCCGAGCGTGGCGCCGACGGGGAGGAGGGCACCCGCGGCCAGGTAGTAGTGCACGGTCGGCGCGAAGCGCGAGCGGAACCTGCCGCGCAGTCCCCGCGCCAACGACACCACGTGCCCCACGACGGCCAGCGCCACCCCGGTGGCGCCGACCAGGACGAGGAGCCAGACATCGGAGCTGACCCCCACGGTGACCGCGACCGCGCCGAGGTCGAAGACCGCCAGCCGGATCGACTGCTCGCGCCGGGGCGTCGCCGGGCCACGCAGGAGCGTGTCGGCGAAGTAGCGACTCCACACCAGGATCGCGTGGCCGGCGGCGCCGAGCAGCAGCAGGTGCAGCAGCAGCCAGCGCGACTCGGGCACCCACCGGTGCACGAGCGCCACGACCACGGCCGCCACCAGCCAGCCCACGACCGGGAGGTCGCGGATCGGCCAGAAGCCGCGGGCGCCGGCCGTCGGCCCGTCGGGACGGGTCGCGGAGGGCGACTGCAGTGTCGTCATCGCGCGACCTCCGGCTCGCGAGTGGCGGCCACAACGGGGCGCGGCCCGGGCGGCCCCATCGCGGTGCTCGCGGCCGCGACGACGAAGAACAGCAGCAGCGCCACCGCGTTGCCGGCCCCGCCGACCGCGCGCGCGAGGTCGTTGCCGAGGGCGTCGCCGCCCCAGAGGCGCAGCACGAGGGAGACCTGCAGCATCAGCCACGGAGCCCACATGGCCGGCCGGTAGGGCAGCGGCACCCGGGTCACCGCCGGCAGGATGGAGGAGGCGTGCGCCATGATCATCGAGATCGCGAAGCCCAGAAAGACCGCGTGCACGAGCGCGTCGTACGCCGCTCCGTCAGCCGGCTGCCCGGCGACCAGCCAGACGCCTCCCGCGACGGCCAGCCAGCCCTGGCCGGCCAGCATGCAGGCTGCCGCGAAACGGGGGAGACCGGAGCCGCGGACGGTCCGCCGCGCGACGTCGTACGACGCCAGCCAGGCCGCCAGCAGGAGGACCACCAGGCCCAGGGCGCCGGCTCCGGCACGGGGCCACATCGTCGCTGCCGGCACCCCGACCGTGACCGCGAGACCCAGCAGCACGAGCGAGGCCCCGGCTCCCGCCGGCATCGCCAGCCGGGCCAGCTCGAGCCGCTCGCCCGCGATCGTCAGCACCACGAATCCGGCGAGCCACGGCAGCGCGAGGGGCAGGTCGGCCCCGCCGAGCACGAGGACGGCTCCGCAGAGGGCCAGGACCGCGCCGAGCGCGGAGACCAGGACTGCGTCGTCGCGCTGGCGCCGCCAGAGCGGGACGTAGAGCAGGCACAACCCCGCCGTGCCCGCCACCAGGAGCAGGTGGCCGAGCCGTCCGGTTCCCGGGACGAGCAGCACGAGGCCGCCGAGTCCGAGGAGGGTGGGCGCCGCGTAGCCCCACGGGGCGCCGAGCGCGACCGCACGCTCCAGGGCGACGAGCGTGCCCACGAAGCCGAGCACCATGAGCAGCCCGTGGGCTTCGCCCAGGCGGCCCGACGGCACGGGGGCCCACACGCCCAGCAGCGTCAGACCGGCATCGACGCCGACCACCATCGCGACGGCTGCCGGGACCGCCAGCAGCGCGCGTGGCGCAGGCACGCGCCGCGCGCTCACGGGAGGGTCACCACGCAGCCCAGGGTGTCGGGGCGCGGCCGGAGCCCCGCTCCGTCCTGCCCGAGCACGCCCTCGATGAGCCCGAGGTGGACCGCGCACACGACCGCGGGGTGCGAGCGCGCCGCCTCCAGGATGGGGCAGGCGTGCAGCGTGACCTGCTCGCCACCGTCGTGCGGAGCGAAGCCGGTGTGCGCGAGGGCCAGCAGGACGCGTTCGCGGCCGTCCTCGACCGCCCCGAGCTGGGATCGGAGCCGCTCGCCCCAGGCCCGGCCGCCGCGTGTGGCCGCGGGATCGAGGGTGCCGGCCTGTCCCGCGCCCGGGTCGGCGTCCGCGCTCGAGTCCGGCGCCGCTCCCCGGTCCAGGCCGGAGGCGAGCGCCATCGCGAGCGCGGCGTACTCCGGCTCGCGGGCGAGGTAGCTCCACGCCGGGCGACCACGACCACCACTCCGGGCGGCGATGCGGCTCGCGTTGCCCCCCGCCACGATGGCGTCGAGGTGGCCCCGCAACGTGTTGGGGTGCAGGCCGGTGCGGTCCTGGAGCTCGCCCAGCGTCAGGGCCCGCCCCGCGTCGCGGAGCGTCGCCAGCACACGTGCCTGGGCGGCGGTGACACCCTGCTCATTTATTTCCACGGAGTTCATTGTAGATTATTCTCAGGCCCAACGCCCACACGAGGAGGCACCCATGTCCACCGTCACGATCGCCAGCACCCACGCAGACGCCGAGGCAGCCGAGAAGGTCGAGGAGCACCATGCCCAGATGGCCGGCCGGCTCGCGCTGCTCACCGGCGACGTCCTGCGCACGGCACGCACCGACCGCGCCGAGACCGCTCGGCAGGCCCTGCTGTCCTGGCTGCGCGACGAGCTCGTGCCGCACGCGGCCGCGGAGGAGAAGACCCTCTACCCCGCCGCCGCCCAGATCCCCGAGGCTCGCCTGCTGGTCGAGGCCATGCTCGAGGAGCACGTGCTCATCCACCGCCTGGTGGCCGACCTCGAGCGCGCCGAGGACCCGGTGGAGGCGGCCGGGTTCGCCCGGGCTCTCGAGACGCTGTTCGGCAGCCACCTCGCCAAGGAGAACGACCAGCTGATCCCGACCCTGGTCGCCTCACCGAGCTACTCGGTGGCCGAGTTGCTGACCGGCATGCACGAGCTGCTCGGCGGCCACGACGACCACGACCACGTTGGCGAAGCGGCAGCCACCGAGGCCGGCCACGGCGGGCACCAGTGCGCGTGCGGAGGCCACGACGACGCAGGCCTGCCCGAGCTCGACGTACGCGTCATCCCGCACGCGATCCGCCACGCGACGATCTTCGGCGCGCTCGACGGTCTGCGCCCCGGTGCGGGTCTGCTCCTGGTCGCCGACCACAACCCGCTGCCGCTCCTCGCCCAGCTCGAGCAGCGTGCCCGCGGCGCCTTCGCCGTGTCCTACCGGGAGTCGGGCCCGGAGGTCTGGCGTCTCGAGCTGACCAGGAGCTGAGCCGACGTACGGCGACCCCGAGCTGGCCACGCGCCGCGACGGGTGCGGCGCGTGCGCCGACGAAGGCCAAGCGATCACCAACTGCTACGTCAGGACGCGCCATGACGACGAGAAGCACGCACGGGGAAGGGCACGGTCGACCGGAGGGCGGACCGCCTGGCGGCCTTGTCGAGGTCCTCAGTCGCTGGGAGGACTCAGGTGGCCACTGGAAGGTGCTGAGCTCCCGCGACGACTGGATCGACTTCGGCCTGTTCACCTGTGACGGCTCCGAGCAGATGAGCGCCGTCAGCGGCGCACGCAACACCGTGCTGCACGGCTACCTGAGGGGCCGCACCAGCAGTACGGAGTGAGCGCACCTGCGTCGAGGTCGATGCCGTCGTCGACGCGGCTGGCCCGTGACACGATGCACCGACACACCTGCGGCGCACGGCGGCTCGCCAGGTGACTCCCCCGATCCGACCAGGAGGCGTCGACGGTGCCCGACCCGGACGC
>JAYSEC010000189.1:0-6898 GCA_041914085.1 Nocardioides sp. | reverse complement strand
GTGCCCTGCACCTCCACGAACTTCCCCTCGCCGGTCATCACGACGTTCATGTCGGTCTCGGCGCGGACGTCCTCGACGTAGGGCAGGTCGAGGCGCGGCACGCCGTCGATGATGCCGACGCTCACCGCGGCGACCGACCCGGTGAGGGGCTCGCCGGTCAGCGCGCCGTTGCCGCGCAGGTGCGCGACGGCGTCGGCCAGGGCGACGTAGGCCCCGGTGATGGCGGCGGTGCGGGTGCCGCCGTCGGCTTGCAGGACGTCGCAGTCGAGGACGATCGTGTTCTCGCCGAGCGCCTGGTAGTCGATGACGGCGCGGAGGGAGCGGCCGATCAGCCGCGAGATCTCGTGGGTGCGCCCGCCGATGCGGCCCTTGACCGACTCGCGGTCGGACCGGGTGTTGGTGGCGGCGGGGAGCATGGCGTACTCCGCGGTGACCCAGCCCAGGCCCGACCCCTTGCGCCACCGCGGCACGCCCTCCGACGCCGACGCGGCGCACAGCACGCGGGTGCCGCCGAACTCGACGAGCACCGAGCCGGCGGCGTGGTCGAGCCAGTTGCGGGTGATGGTGATCGGGCGGAGCTCGTCGTCGGCGCGACCGTCTTCTCGGGGGCTCGGAGTCATGGCTCGACCCTAGAGGCTGCACATGACGGAGCCGGGTCCGGTCACCCCCGTGAGTCACCGGACCCGGCTCACAGGTCCCTACCCCTGTGGGACCAGTACTGCACGCGGCCCCACGCCGCGCAGCTCCCTCCACGCGGTGGTGCGACCAGCCTGCTGGTCCGGAAGCGGCCGCGCATCGTCCCTGAGGCGATGGAAGGTGCGACCAAAGTAGGAAATCCCCTCGCTACCCTGAGCGCCGTGGAGCCCCGTCCCGCCCTCTCCGAGACCCAGCCCGCGCTGACCTGGGTCGCGCAGGCATGGCGGTACGCGCTCGCGCTCGCCATCTCGGCCGCGGTGTGGCAGACGGTGGCGGTGGCGGAGTGGCGCGAGCACCCGGCACTGTTCGTGACGGAGGTCGCGCTCGGTTGCGCGGCCTTCGTGCTCGTGTGGTTCCGGCGCAGCGCACCCGTGCCGGTCGCGCTGACGATCGCCGCCATGAGCGCGCTGTCGGGCCTCGCCGCGGGCCCGGCGACGCTGGCCGCCGTCTCGGTCGCGACCCGGCGCAGCTTCTGGGAGGTGGTGGTCGTCGGTGGGGCCAACTTCGTGGCGGCCCAGACCTACACCACGATCGCGCCGATCGAGGACAACGACCCGGTCATCACGACGCTGGTCAACCTCGCGGTCAACACCGGGATGATGGGCTGGGGCCTCTACATCGGCTCGCGGCGCGAGGTCATCTGGAACCTCCGCACCCGCGCCGAGCGCGCCGAGCGCGAGCAGGAGCTGCGCGTCGCCCAGGCACGCCTGACCGAGCGGGCCCAGATCGCCCGCGAGATGCACGACGTGCTCGCCCATCGCATCACGCAGGTGTCGATGCAGGCGGGAGCGCTCGCCTTCCGCGACGACCTCGACGGCGACCGGCTCCGCGAGGGGCTCGGGCAGATCCAGGGACAGGCCAACGACGCGCTCCACGAGCTGCGGGGCGTGCTCGGCGTGCTGCGCGAGGACGACCCGGGCCCGCCCACGGCGCGACCCCAGCCGACGTACGACGACATCCCCGCGCTGGTCGACGAGGCGCGCACCCTCGGCCTCGACGTCGCCTTCTCCGACGAGGTCGACCCGTCCGTCGCGGTGCCGGTCGCGACCGGTCGCACGGTCTACCGGATCGTGCAGGAGGGCATCACCAACGTGCGCAAGCACGCGCCGGGATCGGTCGTGGCGATCCGCTCGACGGGTGACCCCGGGTCCGGCATCACGGTCGTGCTGACCAACCCCCTGCGGGGCGCACCCACCGGCGCGCCGGGAGCCGGCCTGGGGCTGATCGGCCTGCGTGAACGCGCGGAGCTCCGCGGCGGCCGGCTCGAGCAGCGCACCGACGGCTCGACGTTCGTTCTGGAGGCGTGGCTACCGTGGAGCGCGTGATCCGCGTCCTGCTCGTCGACGACGACCCGCTGGTGCGCTCGGCGCTGTCGCTCATGCTGGGTGGCCAGGTCGACATCGACGTCGTCGGCGAGGCCGGCGACGGGCAGGCGGGCCTCGAGCTCGTCGAGGCGCTGCGGCCCGACGTCGTCCTGATGGACATCCGGATGCCGGTGATGGACGGCCTGGAGGCGACCCGTCGCCTGCACAGCGGGCCGACCCCGCCCGCGGTCGTCGTGCTGACGACGTTCGACGCCGACGACCACGTCGTGCGCGCGGTCGCGGCGGGGGCCGACGGCTTCCTGCTCAAGGACACCCCGCCCGGCGACATCGTCAGCGCGATCCGGACGGTGGCTGCCGGCGACGCGATGCTCTCCCCCTCCGCGACCCGCAGCCTGGTGTCCCGCCTGCGCAGCACGTCCACGACCGAGCGCACGTCGACCGCCGCCGACCGGCTGACGGTGCTGACCGAGCGCGAGCTCGAGGTGGCGGTCTGCGTCGGACGCGGCCTCAGCAACTCCGAGATCGCCTCCGAGCTCTACCTCTCGATCCCGACGGTGAAGTCACACGTCTCGCGGCTGCTCACCAAGCTCGGCAGCACGAACCGGGTGCAGGTGGCGATGGTCGTGCACGACGCCGGGCTGGTCTGAGCATCCCGATCAGACCTCGTACGTCGCCCCCGCACGCGCCAGCTCGACGGGGCCGTCCCACTCGGCGCGGGCCTCCGCCTCGGCGTCGGCCGGGTCGTGCCACGGCGGGACGTGGGTGAGCACGAGCCGCTCGACACCGGCCTTCGCGGCGGTGCGACCGCAGTCGGTGCCGGTCATGTGGAGGTCGGGCGGGTTGTCGTCGACGCTGCGGAACGACGCCTCGGCCAGCAGCAGGTGGGCGTCGGCGGCAGCGGCGTCCAGCGCCGGGCACGGGCCGGTGTCGCCGGAGTAGACGAGCGTGCGACCGCCCGCGCTCACCCGCAGGGCGAAGGCGGCGACAGGGTGCACCACGGGGTGCGCCTCGACGGTGAACGGGCCGACCCGGACGGGCTCGGCGTGCGCCCGGCTGGGGTACTCCTCGAAGGCGAACTCCTCGTGCATGCCTGGGTCGAGCGGCAGGTCGTAGGCGCGTGCCATCCGGTCCGCCGTGCCGGCCGGGCCCCACACCGGGATCCGCGGCTGGTGGCCGGTGGGGTGGTACTTGCGCATCACGTAGTAGCCGCAGAGGTCGAGGCAGTGGTCGGCGTGCAGGTGGCTGACGAAGACCGCGTCGACGGCGAGCGGGTCGGCGTAGCGGTGCAGCTGGCCGAGGGCACCGTTGCCGAGGTCGAGCAGGATGCGCCACGTGCGGCCCTCGTGCTCCTCCTCGAGGAGGTAGCAGCTCGCGGCCGACTCCGGGCCGGGGTAGGAGCCGGAGCACCCGACGACCGTGAGCCTCACCTGAGGCCCCCGGCGAACTGGCTGGCGCTGAGCAGCTCGGAGCCGAGGAAGCGGCGGCCGACGGTCGCGAAGTCCTCGGGGCTGCCGGTGGTGGCGAAGGTGTAGTCGGGCTCGCCCGTCTCGCGCATCAGCCCCGTGCTCGCCAGCATCTTGTAGACGTCCTTGCCGCACTCCTCCGCGGAGCTCACCAGCGTGACCCGGTCACCCATGACGTAGGAGATCACGCCGGTCAGGAGGGGGTAGTGGGTGCAGCCGAGGATGAGGGTGTCGACGTCCGCGGCGACCAGCGGGTCGAGGTACTCGTGGGCGGCGGCGAGCAGCTCGTCACCGCCGGTCACCCCCTGCTCGACGAAGTCCACGAAGCGCGGGCACGCCTGGATGTGGAGGTCGAGGTCCGGGACCGCGGCGAACGCGTCGTCGTACGCCATCGAGCTCGCGGTGGCGCGGGTGCAGATGACGCCGACCCGGCGGTTGCGCGTGGCCGCGGCGGCGCGACGCGCGGCCGGGAGGATCACCTCGACGACCGGGACGTCGTAGCGCTCGCGGGCGTCGCGCAGCATGGCCGCGCTGGCGGAGTTGCAGGCGATGACGAGCGCCTTGACGCCCTGGCCGTAGAGGTGGTCGAGGCACTCGAGGGCGTACTCGCGGACCTCGCCGATCGGCTTCTGCCCGTAGGGCTGGCGCGCGGTGTCGCCGAGGTAGACGACCGACTCGTGCGGCAATTGGTCGATCACCGACCGCGCGACCGTGAGTCCGCCGAACCCGGAGTCGAAGATGCCGATGGGGGCATCGGCGGTGGTCCGCGGGTCGTGGGTCGGCACAGCAGAAGGCTAGGCGGTGGGGCGTCACCGGTCACGCCGTCGCGGGCGTCGCCCCGATCACATGCGCGTCCGCGCCGCGTCGCTGGCGCGCGCGGGTTAGGGTCGGGCAGTGCTCCGACGAACCTCACTCGCCAGCTCGCTGACCGCCGCCCTCGTCTCGGGATCGCTGCTGCTCGGTGCCCCCGCGTGCGCCGTCGTCGCGTCGGGACCGGCAGCGGACGCCCCGCGCCACGTCGTCCAGAAGGCCGACCAGAAGGCCGACCAGCAGGCCGACTCGGAGTCGGTGCTGGCGATCTCCATCGACGGGATGAGCGTGGCCGCGGTGCGCAAGCTCGGCAAGAGGCAGCTGCCGAACCTCTACCGCTTCATGAGGGCCGGCGCCTCGACGATGAACGCGCGCACCGAGCGCGAGATGACGGTCACCCTGCCCAACCACACCGGCATGGTGACCGGGCGCCGCATCCAGGCCTCCACCGGCGGGCACGGTGTGACCTGGAACGACAACCGGCTCGAGCCCAACACCGTGCAGGAGGCCGCGGGCCACGACGTGGCGTCGGTCTTCACCGCCGTCGACGCCGCCGGCGGCTCGGCCGCGCTCTTCGCGGCCAAGACCAAGTTCACCCTGTGGCAGCGCTCGTGGCCCGACGCGATCGACCGCACGACGGTCAACGAGGACAACGCCGAGCTCGTCGACGAGCTCGTCGCGGACCTCGACCAGGACCGCGACTTCCGCTTCCTGCACCTCTCGCCGCCGGACGTGGCGGGCCACGCCCACGGCTGGATGTCGCGGCCGTACCTCCGCGCGGTCCGCAAGGCCGACGCGCTCGTCGGGCGCGTGGTCGCTGCGGTGAACGCCGACCCGGCCCGCAAGGCCGGCACCACGATCCTGCTGACCAGCGACCACGGCGGCCGCGGCCCCAGCCACGACGACGCGCGGGTGCTCGACAACTACCGCGTCGTCTTCATGGCCCGCGGCTCGGCGGTCGACAAGGGTGTCGACCTCTACGCGATCAACCCGACCTACAAGGACCCGGGGACGCGGCGCACCACCTACGGCGCGAAGCGCCAGCCGGTCCGCAACGGCATGGTCGCCAACCTCGCGCTCGACCTCCTGGACCTCCCGCCGGTCGAGGGCAGCGAGCACGACGTCCTGCAGGACCTGCGGCTCACCGCCGCCCCCTGACGGCGGCGGCCTCCCAGCCCAGCGGCCAGGGGTTGAACCGGCACCCGCCGGTGCCCTTGGACTGCTGCATCATCACCGGCGCCGCTCCCCCGCCGGGCGGGCACGACGCGTGCCCCCGGCCGAGCCAGTGACCGGTCTCGTGGTTGACCACGAGGTGGCGGTAGTCGCGCAGCGAGCGACCTGCGGCGTTCCACGCCGGTGAGGCGTGCTTCCAACGGTCCTGGTTGATGACCACGAAACGACCGACCCGGCACGACCACGTCGCCGAACAGGCCGACGAGAACGACGGGACGGTGCCGGCGGCCGCCAGCACCAGCGTGAAGTCCCCGCCCCGGCCCACGCGCCGGAACTGCACCCCGCCATAGCGCCACCCGCGCGGGTCGGCGTACGTCTGCTGGGCCTGGCGCCGGAACTGCGTCAGCGAGGTCGTGATCCGTCCGCGCGTGGCGACGGAGTACGTCACCCTCCGGCGCACCGGGATCGCGTAGCCCTCCGCGGAGGGCTGCTCGTGCGTGGTCGTGCGGTGGTCGTCGCGCGCGCGGGCGTCGACGGCCTCGGCGCGCATCGGGAGCAGCGTGAGGACCAGGGTCGCCGCCAGGGCGGTCGCTCGCGCACCTCGGGTCACGGGTCGACCCTAGACCCTGGGGGTTGTCAGGCTCTCGCTGAACTTGTCAGGCCGTGCACGGGCCGACAAGTTCAGCGATCCCCGGTCAGCCGGGGATCACGAAACAGGGCAGCAGCCGGAGCGCTAGGCCCAGAGCTGGCCGTCGAGCGCGTCCTCGGCGTCGTCGACGGTGCCTTCGTAGGCGCCGGTGGAGAGGTACTTCCAGCCGCCGTCGCAGACGACGAAGGCGATGTCGGCGCGCTCCCCCGCCTTGACGGCCTTGGCCGCCTGGCCGAGCGCGGCGTGCAGGATGGCGCCGGTGGAGATGCCCGCGAAGATCCCCTCGAGCTCGAGCAGCTCACGCACCCGGCGCACGGCGTCGCGCGGGCCGACGCTGAACCGGGCGTCGATGAGGGAGGCGTCGTACAGCTCGGGCACGAAGCCCTCGTCGAGGTTGCGCAGTCCGTAGACCAGCTCGCCGTAGCGCGGCTCGGCCGCCACGATCCGCACGTCGGGCTTGGCACGGCGGAAGAAGCGGGAGACGCCCATGAGCGTGCCGGTCGTGCCGAGGCCGGCGACGAAGTGGGTGATCCCGGGGAGGTCGGCGAGCAGCTCGGGGCCGGTGCCCTCCTCGTGCGCGAGGGCGTTCGCGTCGTTGCCGTACTGGTAGAGCATGACCCAGTCGGGGTGCTCCCCCGCGATCTGCTTCGCCACGCGCACGGCCTCGTTGGAGCCGCCGGCAGCGGGCGAGGACACGATCTCGGCCCCCCACATCCGCAGCAGCTGACGCCGCTCCTCGGAGGTGTTCTCGGGCATCACGCACACGATGCGGTAGCCCTTGA
>JAYSEC010000188.1:0-6918 GCA_041914085.1 Nocardioides sp. | reverse complement strand
GCGCTGCCGAGGCCGCCGGGGCTGAAGACGTTGATCTCCATCAGCTTGTCGCCGACGATGTCGAGCCCGACGAGGAACATCCCGTCGGCGACCAGCTTCGGGCGCACCACCTCGACCATCTGCAGCATCTCGTCGGTGACCTTGACCTTCTCGGCCTTGCCGCCGGCGGACATGTTCGAGCGGATGTCCTTCGTGGAGGGCGTGCGGCGGAAGGCGGCGTACTCGCCGTTGACCTCCAGCGGCTGGCCGTTCATCACGAAGAGCCGGACGTCGCCGTTGACGGCCTCGGGGAGGAACTCCTGCGCGACGACGTAGCCGTCGCGCGAGATCGCCTCGATGATCTGCTTGAGGTTGGGCGACTCCTTGCGGTCGATGAGGAAGACGCCGGTGCCGCCCGAGCCCTGCAGCGGCTTGAGCACCGCCTTGCCGCCGAGGTCCTTGATGAACGCCTCGATCATGTCCTCGTCGCGCGAGATGAGGGTGCGCGGGCGCACGATCTCCGGGAAGTGCTGGAAGTAGGCCTTGGACAGCGCGTTGGCCAGGCTGGTGGGGTCGTTGACGACCAGCACGCCGGACGAGGCGATCAGCTGCCCGAAGGCGACGCCGGCGTTGTTGCGCCACGGGTCGGTCTCGGCGTCGTCGGCGGGGTCGTTGCGCAGCATCACGACGTCGAACTCGTCCATCCCGATGAGCTGCTCCACGTCGGGCCGCTTCACGTCGGCCATGTGGCGCTCGAGGGAGCGGTACGTCTTGGCGTGGCCGGCGCGGGCCTTGGTGCTCAGCGAGCCGTCGGGCTCGTAGGCGAAGTCGCCGATGCCCATGTACCAGGCCTCGTGGCCCATCTCCTTGGCGGCCAGCGCGAGCCGGTTGGTGGTGTACTCCGCCTTCTCCGTCTCGATGTCGTTGACGACGAATCCGATCTTCATGCGTGTCCCTCCAGGAGTGTCCCGAGATCGTCGGTCCCGGCCGCGCGGGCCAGGTTGGCGTGGGATGCCGGGTCGTGCAGGTAGCGCGGGAGCACCCGCGGCGGCCGGAGCAGGCCGCGGGACTCCAGGTCACCGATCAGGGGCAGGTCGCGCAGCGAGAACTTGCCGAGCCACAGCTGGTCGAGCGAGCCGCCCGCGCCGAGGTGCTCGAGCAGCTCGACGAGGCCGCGCAGGTAGATCGCGTCCTTGGTCATCCCGCCCGAGCGGTAGACCCGCATCACGGTGGTCCAGGCGCTGGCCGGCGGGAAGTCGTCGGCCACGAGAGCCTCGTGGGCCTCGGCGAAGGTGGCGCCGCCGATCATCCGGTGCACGGTCAGGACCCGGCTGGCGAGCTGGCGCAGCCGGAAGGCGGTGAGGCCGCCGCACGCGATCTCGGCCAGCACCGCGAGGCCCTCCTGGGTCTCGTCGTAGCCGGCGAGGCCGACGCCGAGCACCTTGACCGGCTGGTGGCTGCCGTTGGCCTGGGTGACCAGGTGGGTGCCGACCTCGTGGTGGAGCAGCGCCTGGGCGCGCGCCCGCTGCACCTTGGTCTCGGGCCCGACCAGCAGCACGTCGCCGGAGACCATCACGCCGTTGACGTCGGGCCGGATCTCCGCGTGCATGGCGAGGTCCGGGTCGACCTCGCGGTAGTGCGCGATCTCGGCCTCGGCGAGCGCGAGGAACTCCTCGGCGTCCAGCGCCTCGTCGCTCGGCTCGGTGCGGGTGATGGTCGCCAGCAGCGCCTCGGCCTGCCTGCGCAGCGACGGCGAGACACCGCCGTACAGCTCCACGCTCAGCGGCAGGAAGTCGTCGGTGTCGCGCGCCTCGAGCATGTCGAGCTGCAGCTCCATCTCGCGGTGCTTGGCGCGCAGCAGCTGGCCGAGGACGGGGTCGCCGACCTCGCCGGGATCGATGTCGTCGAGCTCGGCGCGGATGACGGCGGGGTCGGCCTCGAGCTCGCGGTAGGTGAAGGCGGGCGCGTCGGCGTGCCCCTCCAGGAACTCGTCGCGCAGGTCGTCGGCGTCGACGGGCGTGACGTCGAGCAGGAACCGGAAGCTCTGGGCCAGCAGCGACAGACGGTGGTCGACGGCGAGGTCGGCGGCGGCGATCCCGTGGTCCTCGCCCGCCTCGGTCATCGCCCGCTCACCTCAGCCGCGCCAGCTCGTCGTGCAGACCGGGCAGCGCGGCGGCCAGGCCCTCCTGGGCGCACCTCAGCGCGTGCTCGTCGAGCTCGCCGGTCCACTCGTCCATGAACGTCTTCTTGAACTCCAGCGCCAGCACGCAGCCGACCCGGGGGTAGCGGTCGTGGACCCACCAGGCGAGGTTGCGACCCTCGAACGCGACGTTCTCGCGGGCGTCGAGCGGCCCGCAGCCGAGCGAGGCGTCGCGCAGGTCGCCCATGAAGCGCTCCACGAGCGGGCCGAACCGGTCGAGGTCGAGGCTGCCGGTGCCGACGTTGACCTCGGGGTTGTCCGCGACCGGCGCCGGCGGCGCGTCGGCACCGTCGCGGCGGTGGTTGTAGGAGTGCACGTCGAGCAGCACGAAGGGGCCCCGCTCGGCGAGTGCGTCGAGCCGCGGGGCGAGGGCGTCGTAGAAGGCGTCGTACGTCGCCAGGCTGCCCTCGAACAGCTCGTCGGACAGCACGCCGTCACGCCAGACCTCGAGGCCCCAGCAGTCGTCGGGGGTGCGGTAGACCGCCTCCCGGCGCGGCCGGTTGAGGTCGGCCTCGAAGCGCGAGCGGGACGTGACCACCCGGTCGGGCACGACCGCGGCGAGGCGGTCGGTCCACGGGTCCTCCTCGCGGAACCGGTCGGCCTCGCTGAGCACCATCGCCTCGGCGATCTCGGGCCGGAGCTCGTGTCCTGCGTGGACCGAGGTGGCCACCACCGGGCCGTCCCAGGCGCCTTCGAACACGACCGGGTCCGACGTCCCTCCCACGTCCGTCATGGCGCCTGTCTACCGGAGGGCCGTCGATGCCTCCAGCCGTGCCACCCCTACGGGTGACACGGCCGGAGGTCGGTGCCGGGCTACTTCACCCCGACGATGGAGAGCTTGCCCGTCCCGAACTGCGGCACCGTGACCTCGAGGTCGAGGCGCCGGCCGACGGTCGTGGCGTGGGCCGCGACCTCGCCGTCCGGGGTGCTGCCGACGTGGGTCACCGACGTCAGCTTCACGTGCGGGCAGTCCGGCGCGTTGAGCAGCGCAGCCATCACGTTGAGGACCTCGCCGAGGTTCTCCCGGACGACCGGGGAGAGCTCCTTCTCCTCGATCGCGACCTCCGCCGCGCCGACCGGCATCAGCCCGATGGCCGCACCGGCGTACGCCGACATGGCCAGGTCCATGACCGCGACCGCGCGGG
This sequence comes from Nocardioides sp., assembly GCA_041914085.1. Taxonomy (GTDB): domain Bacteria; phylum Actinomycetota; class Actinomycetes; order Propionibacteriales; family Nocardioidaceae; genus Nocardioides. Next base: position 3,594 of record JAYSEC010000188.1, on the reverse strand, counting down.
TGCGTGCCTGGTCGTCCTGGTAGACGGCGTAGGTGGCACCGTCCCCCACGTCGCCGACGAAGGTGTCGGTCATCTGCACGGTGACCTCGCGGCCGAGCAGGCCGGAGAGCATCTCGCGGGCGTCCAGCGCGGTCGGGACCGGGGTGAGCACCCAGTCGGACGTGGTGCTCATGCGACCACCGCGTCGAGGTGGTCGCGCAGCGAGTCCGGCGTGAACGGCTTGGCGATGAGGAAGAGCGCTCCCGACTCCTGGGCGATCGCGCGCATCTCCGGCGTGCCCTCCGAGGTCACGAAGCCGAAGGGCACCGTGTGGTTGGCCGAGCGCAGCGCGCGCAGCAGCTCGATGCCGGTCATCTCCGGCATGTTCCAGTCGGACAGGACCAGGTCGGGCGCCTGGCTCTGGACGAGGTCCAGCGCCTCGGCGCCGTTGCCGGCCTCGATCAGCTCGTGGCCGTCGTAGCCGGCCTGACGCAGGGTGCGGATCACGATCTGCCGCATGACGCGGCTGTCGTCGGCGATGAGGATCTTCATGCGTTGTCTCCTGGGGTGGTGTCGTCCTGCTCGGCGAGCCAGACGCGGACGTCGACGGGGTGGCCTGCCCACAGCAGCTCGGCGTGGCAGACCTGGACGGCCGCGCCGGGGGGCACGGGCACGTCGTCGGTGCGGACCTGGGGGAGGCCGAGGGCGCTCTCCTCGAGGAGGAGGCCCTTGACGTTGCCGCCGAGGACGTTGACGAGCTCGCCCACGGCGTCGGTGACGTCGGCCTCGGAGACCTCGTCGGACATCAGCATCCGTCGCGCCAGCACGTCGGCGCCGGCGCGCGAGACGTCGAGGGTGATGTGTCCCGACCAGCCGCCGGTCACGGCGATCGAGGCGTGGACCCGGCCGCCGTCGCCCTCGGGTGCGGACGAGGCGGGGTGGCCCTGCTCGAGCAGGAAGGCGGTGAGGACCTCCTCGCCGAAGACCTCGAGGTCGCGCGGCGTGACGGGGGACTCGGGTGCGGTGACGCTCATGCGACGCTCCTCTGCGGGTTCAGGCCGAGGTAGTCGAGCTTGTCGACCAGCGCCTCGCCGGTGAACGGCTTGATCAGGTACTCGTGGGCGCCCGCCGCGAGTGCGCGCACGATCTGGCCGTGCTCCGCCTCCGTCGTCACCATCATCAAGGTGAGGTCGCGCAGCCCGGGCTCGGCCCGCACGGCCTTGACGAACTCGAGGCCGTTCATGACCGGCATGTTCCAGTCGACGGTGGCCAGGACCGGGAGCGAGTCGCCGTGCGCCTCGAGGACCTCGAGGGCCTGCTGGCCGTCCGCGGCCTCCAGCACCGCGTAGCCCAGCTGCTCCAGCTGTCGCCTGAGGACGATCCGCATCGTGCGGGAGTCGTCGATGACCAGTGCTTGCATGTCAGTTCGCTCTCTGTGTCGTGGACAGCAACGTCGAGGTGAGTGGCGCGCCCGCGAACGGCCGCGGCGCGAAGGTGGGGAGGTCGGGGCCGGTGGCCGGCGCGTCGGTCTGGGGTCGGGGCCGGTTGAGGGTGAGCCGGCCCACCGCCGTGCGGTGCCAGGTCTCGTCGACCCCCAGCGTGGTCTCGGCGCCGCCGAGGAAGAGGTAGCCGTCGGGGGACATCACCCGGCGCACGCGCGACAGCACCGACTGCTTGGTGGGCTGGTCGAAGTAGATGAGCACGTTGCGCAGGAACACCAGGTCGAAGACCGGCATCAGCGGGAACGGCGCGGCGAGGTTGAGGGTCTGGGCCCGCACCATCGACCGCAGCTGGTCGGAGACCTGCCACTGCGTGCCCGCCCGCTGGAAGTGCTTGACCATCAGCGGCGCAGGGAGGCCGCGGCCGACCTCGAGCTGGCTGTAGCGCCCCTCCTGGGTCCGCTGGACCATGCTCGGCGCGATGTCGGTGGCGACGATCTCGACCTGCCAGCCCTTCGGCACGACGTGCTCGGCCATCAGCATCGCGATCGTGTAGGCCTCCTGGCCGCTGGAGCAGGCCGCGGACCAGATGGTGATCTTGCGTCGCGTCGCGGTGCGGGCCAGCAGGTCCGGGATCACGTGCGAGACCAGCACGTCGAACGGCTCGCGGTCGCGGAACCACGACGTCTCGTTGGTGGTGAGCGCCTCGACCACGGCGGCCTGCTGGACGCGGCCGGCGGGCGACTGGAGGTGGGCGACGTACGCCGACACGTCGGCGAGGCCGGCGGCGCGGGCCAGCGGGTGGAGGCGGGCCTCGACGAGGTACTCCTTCCCGGGCTCGAGGACGATGGCCGCCTCGCGCCGCACGAGGTCGGCGACGTAGGCGAACGCGGAGGGGGACAGGGTCACGACAGCGACACCTCTCTGGCAGGTCTGGCGGGCACGTCTCGGAAGGGCAGGGAGGGCGGGTTGGCGGCGCGGACACGCTCGACGATGGCCGGGCCGACCTGGGCCAGCGGCAGCACGGTGGGCGCGAGACCGGCGGCGACGACGGCGCCGGGCATCCCCCACACGACGGACGACGCTTCGTCCTGGACCAGGACGGAGCCTCCGGCGGCGACCACGTCGGCGCACCCGCGGGCGCCGTCGGACCCCATCCCGGTGAGCACGACGGCGAGGACGTTGCCGCGCCACGTGTCGACCACCGAGCGCATCATCACGTCGACCGCCGGGCGGCAGTAGTTCTCGGGCGTGCCCTGGTCGAGGGCGGCCACGACCTGGCCCGAGCGGCCGTCGCCGCGGAACCGGAGGTGGTAGTCCCCGGGAGCCACGAGGGCGTGGCCGGGGCGTACGGGCATGCCCGTCGTCGCCTCGGCGACCCGGAGCGCGACCTTGCCGTCGAGCCGGTCCGCGAACTGGCGCGTGAAGACCGGCGGCATGTGCTGGACGATGACCACGGGGACCGGCAGGTCGCCGGGCAGAGCCGCGAGGACCGTGGACAGCGCGTCCGGTCCGCCCGTGGAGGCACCGATGGCGACCACGTCGATCCGCGAGGACCGCGGCGCGGCCGGCGCGGCCGTCGGGGTCGTCGGGGTCGTCGCCATCGGCGCGGTGGCGACCCTGGCGGGGGCGGCCGGAGCCACCCCGGCCACGTGGCGGCACAGGCCCCGGATGCGCGGGACCAGCTGCTCGCGGACCGCCTCCATGGAGGCCTGCACGCTGCCGACGTTGGCCGGCTTGGTGACGTAGTCGCTCGCGCCGAGCTCGAGGGCGTCCAGGGTGGCGGACGCGCCCCGCTCGGTCAGCGTCGAGAACATCACCACGGGCAGCACGGGGTGGTCCTTGCGCAGCTCGCGCAGGGTCTGCAGCCCGTCCATGACCGGCATCTCGATGTCGAGGGTGATGAGGTCCGGGTTCACCTGGTCGATCTTCGCCAGCGCGACCTTGCCGTTGGCGGCCGTGCCGACGACCTCGATCGCCGGGTCGGCGGACAGCACGTCGCTGACCAGGCGGCGGACGACGACGGAGTCGTCGACCACCAGCACCCGGATCCTCCTCGACATGGGATACCTCTCTCAGGCTCGCTCGGGACCGGTCTCAGTACCGGAACCGGCCGACGAGCGTGCGCATGTCCGCAGCCATCCGGGCGAGCTCGTCGGCCGCCTGGCTGGTGCTG
>JAYSEC010000187.1:0-6923 GCA_041914085.1 Nocardioides sp. | reverse complement strand
CTGCGCGCGGACGCCGACCTGATGGTCTGGTGGCACGCGCCGGACTCCCAGCAGCTCCAGGCGGCCTACAACGCCTTCCGGCGCACCGCCTTCGGCGCCCGGCTCGAGCCGGTCTGGTCGCAGATGGCGCTGCACCGCCCCGCCGAGTTCAACAAGTCGCACATCCCGGCGTTCCTCGCCGACGAGCAGCCGCGCGCGCACGTGTGCGTCTACCCCTTCGTGCGGTCCTACGAGTGGTACCTCCTCGAGGACTCCGAGCGCCGCCGGATGCTCGCCGAGCACGGGCAGCAGGCGCGCGGCTACGCCGACGTCCGCGCCAACACGGTCGCGTCGTTCGCCCTGGGCGACTACGAGTGGATGCTGGCCTTCGAGGCCGACGAGCTGCACCGCATCGTCGACCTGATGCGCGACCTCCGGGCCTCGGACGCGCGCCGCCACGTGCGCGAGGAGGTGCCGTTCTACACCGGCGCCCGCGTCTCGCCCGCGGAGCTGCTCGCGCGACTGCCCTGACGCCGACACGCCCCGCGTGGGACGGGCGCACGGCTCGTCGCCAGTAATGTAGAGTAAGTTACTCAACATTGTTCTAACGAGGAGCTCTGCCATGACCGCCACCTTCCCCACTCCCGCGTCGACCGCGCCGTCGCGCCCCACCTCCTTCGACGCGCGCGACGCCCTCGCTGCTCGCCTGCTCGAGGACGACCTGCTCGCGCGCGTCGACCTGACCCTCCCCGAGCGGACGTGGGTGCGCCTCGGGACTCGGACCGAGGACGGCCCGGGCGCCGAGCTGTGGCTGATCAGCTGGCCGGTCGGCAGCAGCACCGGCTGGCACGACCACGGGTCCGCCAGTGGCGCCTTCACCGTGCTGCGGGGCACCCTGACCGAGTACACCTGGGCCGGCGTCGCCACGGCCCGCTCGCTCGCAACGGGCCAGCTGCGGCAGTTCGAGGGCAACCACATCCACGACGTGGTCAACCACGGGAGCGGCACGGCTGTGTCGCTCCACGCCTACGCCCCCTCCCTCGCGGCCATGACCCGCTACGAGCTGGTGCGGGGTCGCCTGCAGGTGACCGGCGTCGAGCAGCGCGGGGAGCTCTGGTGACCGCCGTGACCGGCAGCCGGTACGCCGGAGTCGACGCGATGCTCGACGACGCGCGCTCCCGCCTGGTGCGGGTGGACGCCGAGACCGCCTACCGCGAGACGCTGGCGGGGGCCCTTCTCGTCGACATCCGCCCGGCCGCCCAGCGCGCCGCGGAGGGCGAGGTCCACCCGGCCGTGGGGCCGCTGGTCATCGAGCGCAACGTGCTCGAGTGGCGGCTGGACCCGCGCTCGGACGCGCGCCTGCCCGAGGCGTCGTACGACGCGCGGGTGCTGGTGCTCTGCCAGGAGGGCTACACCTCCAGCCTGGCCGCGGACTCCCTGCGCAGCCTCGGGCTGGACGCCACCGACGTCGTCGGCGGGTTCGCGGCCTGGCGCGCGGCGTTCCTCCCGGTGGCGTGCCGCGTCGCGTGACCGCGGAACCCGTGCCCGGGCGGTAACGTCCCACAGGCATGAGGACACCTCTGCTGACGCTGGCCCTCGCCACTGCGGTCTCGCTCGCCGCCTGCTCGACCGAGGGGGAGATGCGCGCCGTCGACCCCGCCGCGGGCGGCGGGCCCTCGACCGCCACCACCACGCCGTCCGACGAGGCGCCTGCTCCGGTGCCGGACGGCCCCGTCACCACGCACGGGCTGGTGACCGTGCTCGACGACGGCGACGGGCCGGAGCTGTGCCTCGGCGCGGTCGCGGAGTCGTACCCGCCCCAGTGCGGCGGGCCGACGCTGGACGGCTTCGACTTCGGCGACGTCGGCGCCGAGAGCGCCTCCGGTGTCACGTGGGGCTCCTACGCCCTCGTCGGCACCTTCGACGGCACCACCTTCACCGTCACCGACTCGACCCCCGCCGCGCTGTACGACCCGATGGCCGAGGAGCCGGTCGACGGGCTGGAGGCGGCCTGCTCCGCCCCGGGCGGGTCCGGGGGCGGCAAGACCTCCCCGGAGGACATGGACGCCGCCCTGGCCGCCGCCTCGGCGCTCCCCGGCTATGCCTCGGCGTGGCTGACCGGCGACACCATCAACGTCGCGGTCACCGAGGATGCCGAGGGCGCCGAGGCGACCCTGCGCGAGACCTGGGACGGCGGCCTGTGCGTCACGACCGTCGAGAAGACCGACGCCGACCTCACCGAGGTCAACCAGGAGCTGCAGGCCGCGCTGGGCGCGCAGCTGCTGACCAGCGGGTCCACGTCCCCCGACTCCCTCGACGCCCACGTGGTCTTCGACGACGGGTCGATCCAGGACTGGGCCGACGCGACCTTCGGGGACGGACTGGTCCGGGTCACCTCGGCCCTCGTCCCCGCGTCCTGAGGCTCCGACACCAGCCGTCCGGCGGGTAGCTAGGGACGAACTGGTAGGTGAACCGGCCGGATCGCCTACCAGAACGTCCCTACCTACCCCCGGACCCAGGGCGTGCCGGGCGTCAGATGACGTGGCCGGCCCGCATCCGGCCCCCCGGGTCGACCTGGGCGCGGAGGGTGCGCAGCCGCTCCCAGTCCGCGTCGGAGTAGCAGCGCCGGGCGCTGTCCGCGCGCTCCGCGAAGGTGGGCAGCTCGCGCCGCGCGGACCACGGCTCCAGGGCAGCGACCACCCGCGCGGCGTCGGCCTTGACCGCGGCGACCGCCTCCGGGACGGGTGCGATGCCCACGAGGAACGCGGCGAAGCCGGCGTCGACCGCGCCGATGGCGCCACCGCCGTCGGTACGCCGTGCCAGCGCGCCGCCGAGCTGGCGGAGCTCGGCCCCGAGGAGCGACGTGCTCGTCCCCGGCCCGACCTGGGCGAGGAAGGCCTCGATCGCCTCCTCCGGGAGCTCGGCGAGCAGGGTGTGGTCGGCGGCCGCCGGTGCCGCGCCCTCGGGGTCCATGTGGATGCGGGTGACGGCGGTGACCGGCACGCGGCCGAAGGTGTCCATCTCCGGGCCGAGGGCACGCAGCGGCGCGAGCACCTCCTCCGCGGTCGCGTCGTCGGCCAGGACGGCACCGTCGATCACGACCAGCTGGCGCCCGCTGAGGAACGGCGGGAGCTCGGGCAGCGGCGGGAAGGACAGCACGCGGAACGCGGTGGTGACCTCGTCCGGCGCGTCCTTCGTCCACGACGCCCAGGCGCGCAGCACCTCAGGGGCAGCCGCGCGGTCCCACAGCAGCATGCCGGCGTAGGCGTCGGCGTACGGCAGCAGGCGGATCTCCAGCGCCGTGACGACGCCGAAGTTGCCCCCGCCGCCGCGCAGCGCCCAGAACAGGTCGGCGTGGTGGTCGGCGTCGGCGCGCAGCAGCTCGCCGTTGGGCGTCACCAGCTCCACGGCCACCACGCTGTCGGCGGCGAAGCCGTGCTTGCGGGCGTACCAACCGATCCCGCCGCCCAGGCAATACCCGGCGACGGCGACGTCGGGGGAGCTGCCGTGCAGGGCGGCCAGGCCGTGCGCGGCGGCCGCCTCGACGACGTCCTGCCACAGGGTGCCGCCCTCGACGCGCGCGGTGCGGGAGGCGGGGTCGACGGTGACGCCGGTCAGTCCGGACATCCGGACCACGACGACGTCCGCGAGGTCGTCCGTGGTCAGCAGCGCGGCGCCGTGGCCGGTGCTCATCGGGGCGACCCGCAGCCCGGCGTCCAGGGCAGCGTGCATCACGTCGGCGACGTCGGAGGCGTCCCGGGGGACGGCGACGGCGGCCGGGTGGAGGTCGGCGGCGACGTTCCAGGGCGTGCGGGCCGCGTCGTACTCCGGGTCGCCGGGCAGGTGGACGGCGCCCCCGCAGAGGCCGCGCAGGCTGTCGGCGCGACCGGTGTGGGTGCTGAGGTCGATGCTGTTCATCTGGTCCTTCTTCGATCGGGTGGTGCTGACCCGACGAGCGTGCGGCCGCCGGCCCGCCCGGTGCGATCCCAGTCGGGAGGGGACTTCGCGACCCACTGATCTGGACCACTGGCTTCCCAGAGATATGGGAGTGCGCCCGACGGGTCGCGTCCCCGACACTCGTGGGCATGCCCGCCACTGCTGTGCTCGCCGAGCGCGTACGCCGCGACGTCGACGTGCTCTCGCGTGCCGGGCTCGACCTCGAGACCTTCCTCGCCGAGGCCGTCGACTCCATCGGCCGTGCGGTCCCGTCGGTCGGGGTGTGCTTGGGCACGCACGACCCGGCGACCTTCCTGCTCACCAGCGCCCGCAAGTACGGCGCGCTGGCCGACACCAACACCCACGACCACGAGTTCGGCCTCATCGAGTACGGCACGGTGGAGCCCACCGCGTTCGGCGAGCTCGCTCGCGCCGCGGTGCCGGCAGCAGGGGTGCACGCCCTCACCGGCGGCGACGTCGAGCGGTCCGGCCGGATGAGCCGGTTCATGAAGCCCAACTTCGGCTTCGCCGACGAGCTCCGCCTGGTCTTCCGCGAGGCCGGTGCCGCGTGGGGCGCGATGGCGCTGTTCCGCGGTCCGGACGACGTGCCGTTCGGCACCGCCGAGATCGAGTTCATGGCCTCGCTGACCGAGGTGTTCGCGCGGGGCGTGCGCACCGGCATGCTGTGCCGGCTCTCCGCGACCGAGGTCGTCCCGGTGGCCGGCGGACCGGCCGTGCTCATCGTGGGCGCCGACGACACCGTGCGCCAGATGAGCCTGGGGGCCGAGGCGCGGCTGGCCGAGCTCGGGTCGGGCGACGTCCACGGCGACCCGGCGGGGATGGTGTCAGCGCTCGTCGGCGCCGCCCGGCGGCTCGCCCGGGGCGAGACCTCGGTCCAGCCGCGCTCGCGGATCCGCACCACCGGCGGCACCTGGCTGGTGCTGCACGCCGCTCCGCTGTCAGGTGCCGCCGGAGACGTGGTCGTGACCGTCGAGGAGGCCCGACCGCCGGAGATCGTGCCGCTGGTCGTCGCGGCCTTCGACCTGACGCCGCGCGAGCGCGACGTGACCCAGCTCGTGCTCCAGGGGCTCGACACGAAGGAGATCGCAGCCAGCCTGCACGTGTCACCGTGGACGGTGCAGGACCACCTCAAGACGGTGTTCCTCAAGGCCGACGTGCGCAGCCGGCGCGAGCTGATCTCCCGGGTCTACTTCGAGCAGTACGTCCCGCGGATGGGCGGCGAGCTCAGCCCGTCGGGCTGGTTCACGCCCGGCGTGCCGGCCGTGCCCGAGCCCCGGGCAGGGGTCACTTCTTCTCGTTGAGCGTGATGCTGATCGAGTTGATGCAGTAGCGGTCGCCGGTGGGGGTGCCGAAGCCGTCGGGGAAGACGTGGCCGAGGTGCGAGCCGCACGTGGCGCACCGGACCTCGACGCGCTTCATGCCGTGGGAGTTGTCCTCGATGTACTCCACCGTGTCGGTCATCGGCTGGTAGAAGCTCGGCCAGCCGCAGCCGGAGTGGAACTTGGTGTCGCTGGTGAACAGCTCCGAGCCACAGGCCTTGCACGAGTAGGTGCCCTCGGTCTCGGTGTCGGTGTACTCGCCGGTGAAGGCGCGCTCCGTGCCGGCCTGCCGGAGCACGGCGTACTCCTCGGGGCTGAGCTGCTCGCGCCACTCCTCGTCGGTCTTCTGCACGTCGTAGGCCATGTGCCCAGTTTACGGAGGCGCTCCAGCGGGCGCGGCCGCTAGGTTGGGGCAATGGCGAAGGCGTCGGAGGCGTACGTCCGGGCGGGGGAGCGCGAGGTCAGGATCTCGTCCCCCGAGCGGGTCATCTACGAGGCGACGGACACGACGCCCGAGGTCACCAAGCTGATGGTCGCGGAGTACTTCGCGAGCGTCGAGGACGGGCTGATGCGGGCGCTGCGCGACCGGCCGACGGCGCTGGAGCGCTGGACCTCCGGCGTGCGTCCCGGGATGAAGCTGGCCACCGGGCCGCAGGACCGCAACGCCGACGCGTTCTACCAGAAGCGCGTGCCGAAGGGTGCGCCCGACTACCTCGAGACCGCGACGATCACCTTCCCGTCCGGCCGCACCGCCGACGAGATCTGCCCGACCGAGATCGCCGTCCCGGTGTGGTGCGCGCACATGGGCACGCTGACCTTCCACCCGTGGCCGGTGCGGCGTGCCGATGTCGACCACCCCGACGAGCTGCGGATCGACCTCGACCCCCAGCCCGGTACGACGTTCGCGGACGCCGTGCGGGTCGCGGGGGTCGCGCGCGAGCTGCTCGACGAGATGGGGCTGGTCCCGTTCGTGAAGACCTCGGGCAACCGCGGGGTGCACATCTACGTCCGGATCCGGCCCGAGTGGGACTTCGCCGCCGTCCGGCACGCCGCCATCGCCATCGGGCGTGAGCTGGAGAAGCGCGACGACGGCGTGACCACCGCGTGGTGGAAGGAGGAGCGCGGGGAGCGGATCTTCGTCGACTTCAACCAGAACACCCGCGACCGCACCATCGCGTCGGCGTACTCCCTGCGCCCGATCGCCGGTGCGCCGGTGTCGACGCCGGTGACGTGGGACGAGCTGGCGAGCCTCGACTCGCCGGCGGCCTTCAACCTGTTCACCGTGCCCGAGCGCCTGGCCGCCGACGGCGACCCGTGGGCCGCGATCGACGACGTGCACGGCAGTCTCGAGGTGCCGCTCGCCCTGTGGGAGGAGCACCCGGTGGAGCTCAACTTCCCGCCCGACCACCCGAAGATGCCGGGCGAGCCGCCCCGGGTCCAGCCGTCCAAGAAGGTCGAGTCCCACTGGGACGCCGAGGGCAACCGCATCGCCGACTGAGCTGCATCGGTGGTCGGGGTGCGAGCGGAGCGAGCCTCGAAACCACGGCGGTCGTTGGGCTGCGCGGTGCTCGGTGGTTGAGGTGCGAGCGGAGCGAGCCTCGAAACCACGGCGGTCGCAGGTTTCGAGGCTCGTCGCTGGGGCGGGTTCAAGGTGCGTGCGCAACACCC
>JAYSEC010000186.1:2834-6972 GCA_041914085.1 Nocardioides sp. | reverse complement strand
GACCACCAGGTCTCGCCGTGGCACATCGCCTACGCCGAGGGCACCGTCGAGGAGCAGGTCGGCAAGGTGATGGTGGAGCGGATCGCCGCCGCCTCCGACACCGTCGGCAGCGACACCACCGGGCTCGCCGACCTCGCCCAGCTCCTCGGCGCCGACTGGCTGCCCGCGTCGACCCTGACCGAGGACGGCGACTGACCGTTCGGCCCTCGGTTTGAGTGCGCGGCCGAAGTTCGTCATGGTGGAGGGGACACATTCGCCATACGGGAGGAGAGCCCATGCTTGCTCTCACCGAGAACGTGACCGAGATCGTCAACAAGCTGAGCGAGGAAGTGCCGGAGATGTCCGGCGTCCGGATCGCGGCCGAGCCTGATGGGCAGTCGCTGTCCGTCAGCCCCGCGGACCACGCCCTCGACGGTGACCAGACCATCGAGCAGGGCGGTGCCACCGTCTGGGTCGAGGCCAACGCGGCCCAGGCCCTCGACGGGATGGTGCTGGACGGCGGCGTGGACGAGGACGGCAACATCCAGTTCGCGCTGGGCCAGCAGGCCTGACCGCTTGCTCCGAGGAGCCCCGGACCCGCACGGGTCCGGGGCTCCTTGCGTTCCCGCGGTGGCTAGGTTGAGGCGCATGCCGACCTGGGAACCGGCGCCGGGCGTCGTGGACCTGCCGTCCGGCCGGCGGCTGCGCGGCCGCGGGCTTCGGTCGGGCATCCCGCACGGACCGGAGCCCGATCTCGGGATCTACCTCCTCGGCGCTCCACCCGAGCCGGTGCCGTGGGAGAGCCGTTGGGTCCGGTGGCCCGACTTCCGGCTGCCCGCCGACCGCGACGAGGCGTACGCCGTCCTGCGCGAGGCCTGGGAGCGCTCGGCCGACGAGCGCGTCGAGCTGGCCTGCGGTGGCGGGCGCGGCCGCACCGGTACGGCGATCGCGTGCGTCGCGGTCCTCGACGGCGTACCGGCCGCCGATGCCGTCGCGTGGGTCCGCGAGCACTACCACCCGCGCGCGGTCGAGACGCCGTGCCAGCGGCGGTGGGTGGGGCGGTTCGGGGCGACCTGAGCGGGCGGTGCGCGCCCTCCACAGGAGGAGAGTCCGGGGTTTGGCGGGCCACGATCGGTGGCATCCTTCCTCCGTGCCGGGCAGCCGGCCGTCGACAGGGGGATCGCATGGGGGTGGGGATCGGCCCGGAGCCGTTGTACGCCGAGATGACGTCGGGCAGCTCGGGCACCATCCGCTCGGTCGCGGCCGACACGACCGAGGCGATGGCGAAGGTGCGCGAGAGCATCGAGCTCATCCGCTACGCCCAGGACCGGCCGTCGTGGGACAGCGACGCCGGCCGCAGGTCGTACAACATGCGCGCCTGGGCGACGCGGGCGTCGTCGGAGATCTGCTTCAACCGCCTCAACCGGGTCACCCTGGCGCTCGAGGTGGCCGCCGACGGCTACGACCACATGGAGAAGCAGGCAGGCGAGGTCATCGGGTGGTTCCGCCGCGAGAAGCCCAAGGTCGTCGACGCGCTCGGGATGTTCCTGCTGATGTTCACCGCGGTCAACAACCTCGGCCAGGTCCGCGGGTTCTACGCCGACGAGCTCGCGAAGGCGCGCGACTTCCTCGCCACCGACCCCTACAGCACCGACGAGTCCGACTGGGCCGAGCTCGGGCTGGTCAAGTCGATGCTGCGCGACCTCGAGCACGGCACCATGCCCGGCCCGATCATCCCCGAGACCTTCGGCACGGGGCAGGACGACCGCGGCTGGACGCCGCAGGGCCTGGGCCTGACGCCGGACGGCAACCTGATCCAGACCGGCTACGAGAAGGCCGTCGACCCCGAGACCGGCGCGACCGTCTACCTCGCCAACCTCACGATCATCGACCCCGACACCGGCCAGGTGCTCAACACGGTCGAGCTCGGCGGCGGGTCCGGACTGCCTCCCAACCACGCCGGCGGAGTGGTCGTGCACGACGGCACGGTGTGGGTCGCCTCGAGCGACACCGACAACCCGACGATGGTGCCGTACTCCCTCACGCAGCTCACCGGCGCGACGCCGACGGACACGGTCCAGCCCAGCGGTCCGCCGATGCCGGTCGGAGCCGGCGCCGCGGCCACCGTCAGCGGCGACACGATGTACGTCGGCAGCTTCGAGGAGGACGGCCCCGGCGAGATGTACACCTACACGTGGGACCCCGAGACGAGGAGCTGGGGCGACAAGCAGGGACCCGTCCCGATCCCGCCGCAGACCCAGGGCATCGCGGTGCGTGGCAACGAGATCGTCTTCAGCACCTCGTTCGGCCGCGACCGGACCAGCCAACTGCAGAGCTACAACCTCCATGACATCACCGGTGGCGGGACCCTGCCCGACCCGCTGCGGACCGTCGACCTCCCGAACATGTCGGAGGGCGTGGTGATGCTCCCCAACGGCCTCGTCACGACGCACGAGTCCGGGGCCTCGCCCTACGTCTCGCCCGACGGCAAGGACCCCGACGACCTGTGGGCGGGCACCTTCATGACGCTCACGCCGTACGACGATCTCGGGCTCTCCGGCTCAGTGGACGTGGTGCCGGCGACGCTGCAGGCCGCCAGCGCGTGGTTCGCCGACGCCGAGCGCGGGCTCGACCGCGCGCAGCAGCGGGTGTCGCGGCTCAACCTGCCGCCATCGAGCCTCGGCGTCGCTCCGGGCGCCGGGGCGCTGGTGTCGACCGTCGACTCGTACGTCGACACGACCGCCACCTGGATCGAGGAGTCGCGGCTCTCCTCCGACACGACGGCGTCGGGACTGATCGCGGCCGCCAACGACTACGAGGACGCCGACTCGCGCAGCGACGGGCTCTTCGGCTTCCTGCAACGATTCGTCTCGTGATGCCTCGGACACCGCTGCTCGCTGCCGCCCTCGTCGGGGTGCTCGTCCTGACGACCGCCTGTGGGGACGACGACGAGCCGAGCCCGAGCGCCGAGCGCTGGCCCTCGTCGTCGACACCCGTCGACAGCGCCGGCCTGGTCTGGGCGAGCGGCAGCACGGTCCACCTCGGCGCCGGGGCGAGCCTCGACCTCGAGGACCTCGCCGGGTCGTACGTCGTCGCGGGGCCGGGCGTGTGGTTCGCGTCCGCGGAGCCCGGTGAGCTGGAAGGCAACCGGCTGCCGCCGCTCCGGGTGGCGACCGGCGACGGGATCGAGGACCTAGAGGCGCACCCCGCCATCGGGAGCCTGACCACGTCGGCGGACGGCCGCTGGCTGGCGTTCATCGACCGGCTCGAGGAGGGCGCCGGCGCGGCCGAGGCGGTCGTCGTCGACGTGACCACCGGCGATGTGGTCGTCCGCAGCGACGAGGGGCTGCTCCCGTCCGGGTCGGACGACGTCGACTGGACGGACCTCTACGAGGACGCGCCCGTCGGCATGCTCGGGGTCGTGGACCAGACGGCGTACGTCGCGGGGCTCGACGAGCTCGTCACCTACGACCTGTCGACCGGCGACTCGACCACCGACCCGCTCGACTGGGACGCCATCCGCCAGACCGAGTGGTACCAGTCCCTGCACCGGATGCCCCCCCTGTGGAACTCCGACCGCTCGTGGCGGATCCCAGCACAGGAGCTCGGCGCGACGCCCGTGCTGGAGTCGGCCGACGGCAAGCGGGTCACCACCTCGGTCCCCGACGCGACCGGCCCGCTCGGCTCGCCGGACGTGTCCGGCCCGCCGCTGGAGGAGTGGAGGCTCGGCGGGTGGATCGACGACCTCACGGCGGTCGCGATCACCCCGTCGAGGGACGGCTCGGACGTCGACTGGACCTCGCCGGTCCTCCTCACCTGCACCGTCCCGAGCGGCGAGTGCTCGGTCGTCGAGGGCACCGAGGAGGGCGTCAACCTTCCTGCCGACCGCCCCTTCGGGTTACCTCGGGAGCGGAGCATCGACCCGGACGCGTGACCTGCGTCGGCTGGGGGTCTTGTGACCCTTGGAGACGGGGGTGCCTGCTCGACCAGCGGGTGTGGTTTCGAGGCTCGCTGCGCTCGCACCTCACCCAGCGGTCGGGCGGGGGCGGTCGGCCTGGTAGAGCCAGGACTCGGCTCCGTCGCGGGCGAGGGCCCGGCCGACGAGGATCACCGCTGCCTGCTTGAGGCCGGCGGCCTCGACCTGGTCGGCGATGTCGGC
>JAYSEC010000186.1:0-2734 GCA_041914085.1 Nocardioides sp. | reverse complement strand
AGCGGGACGGTGAGCTCGCGGCCGACAGCGGCGGCAGCGGCGGCGTACGCCGGGACGCCCGGGCACACGTCCCACGCGACCCCGGCGGCGTCGAGGCGGGCGGTCTGCTCAGCGAGGGCGGAGTAGAGCGACGGGTCGCCGGAGGTGAGGCGGACGACCTCCTGGCCCTCCCGGGCAGCGTCCACCATGACCGCGGTGATCCGGTCGAGGTCGAGGCGCTGGGTGTCGACGTGGCGCGCATCGGGGCAGTGGGCGAGGACCTCGGCGTCGAGGTACGTCCCCGGGTAGAGCACGACGTCGGCGGCCGCGAGCAGCGACGCCGCGCGGAGCGTGATCAGGTCGGCAGCGCCCGGGCCGGCGCCGACGAAGTGGACCGTCACTCCACGAACCTCGGCGTCCACACCTGGCCGGCGGCCGTGACGCGCGTCGACGAGGCGCCGACGATCAGCAAGCACTTCATGTCGACCGTGTCGGCCTCGAGCTCGGCGAGGGTGGTCACGGTCAGCGACTCCTCGGCGCGGCCGACGTCGCGGCCGACCACGACGACGGTGTCGGGGCTGCGGTGCTCGAGGAACAGCTTCTGGAGGTCGGCGACCTGGGTGGTGCGGCTGCGCGAGGCGGGGTTGTAGACCGCAAGGACCAGGTCGGCCTCGGCGATCGCGTGCAGGCGCTTCTCGATCACCGACCACGGCTTGAGCCGGTCGCTCAGCGACACGACCGCGAAGTCCGCGCCGATCGGGGCGCCGGCCTTGGCGGCGACGGCCTGGACGGCGCTGACGCCGGGAAGCACCTCGATGGGTACGTCGGGGTGGTCGGCCGCCGCCTCGAACACCGCGCTGGCCATCCCGAAGACACCCGCGTCGCCGCCGGACACGACGGCCACCTTCTCTCCGCGTTCCGCGAGGCTCAACGCGAGGCGGGCCCGGTCGACCTCGACGGTGTTGCCGGACGCGTGGCGGGTGAGGCCCTCGCGCTGCGGGACGCGGGCGACGTACGGCGCGTAGCCGACGACGTGGTCGACGTCGGCCAGGGCCTCGGTCGCCTCCGGGGTGAGCCAGCGGTTGGGGCCGGGCCCGAGGCCGATGACCTTGAGGGGGTGTGGTTTCGAGGCTCGCTGCGCTCGCACCTCAACCACCGAGGGGGAGCCCGCTCGCACCTCAACCACCGAGGGTGCGGGCGTTCGGCGGCCGGTCGGGTCCTCGGCGAGGCTGTCGCCGGGGACGACGATGAGGGAGAAGTACGGCACCGAGGCGGGGTCGACGTCGACCACCGGCATCCAGCGCTCGGCCGGCATGGAGGCGCGCTCGACGTACAGCGCGTGCTCGAGGCGGCCGGCCTGGCGCAGCGCCTCGACGACGCCGGGGAAGGTGCGGCCGAGCTTCATGATGATCGCGCCGTCGGTGTCGGCGAGGCGGCGCGCGAGCTCGGGGACCGGCAGGGTGCCGGGGAGCACGGTGAGCACGTCGGTCTGGCGCACGAGCGGCGAGGCGAGGACGGCGGTGGCGGCGGCGAAGGCCGGTACGCCGGGGACGACCTCGGTCTGGAAGCGGTCGGACAGCCGGTCGTGGAGGTACATGAACGAGCCGTAGAACAGCGGGTCGCCCTCGGCCAGGACGACCACCGTGCGGCCCTGAGACAGGTGCTCGCCCAGCCGTGCCGAGCAGGACTCGTAGAACTCCGCCATCGCGCCGGCGTACCCGCCCGGGTGCGCGGTGGTGCCGGTGGTGACGGGGTAGCGGAGCTCCTCCTCGATGGCGGTCGTCGGGATCAGGTCGGCCGCGATGGTGCGGGCGTTGGACGTCTTGCCAACGCCGGCGTGGAAGGCGATCACGTCCGCCGACTCGATGAGCCGGGCGGCCTTGCGGGTGATCAGCTCGGGGTCGCCGGGGCCGAGCCCGACGCCGTACAGCCGGCCGGTCACTCCTTGTCCTGGGCGAGCGCGTTGAGGGCGGAGGCAGTCATCGCCGAGCCGCCGCGGCGACCGCGGACGGTGAGGTAGGGGATGTCGAGGTCGACCTCCTCCAAGGCTTGTTTGGACTCGGCGGCGCCGATGAAGCCGACCGGGCAGCCGACGATCGCCGCGGGGCGCGGGGCGCCGTCGAGCAGCATCTCGAGGAGGTGGAAGAGCGCGGTGGGGGCGTTGCCGATCGCGACGACCGCGCCCTCGAGCCGGTCCTCGAGGAGGGAGAGCGCGGCGGCCGACCGGGTGGTGCCCATCAGCATCGCGAGGTCGGGCGTACGCGGGTCGTGCAGCGCGCAGAGCACCTCGTTGTCCCGCGGGAGCCGCTTGCGCGTGACACCGGAGGCGACCATGTGGGCGTCGGTGATGATCGGTGCGCCGGCCTCGAGCGCCGCGCGCGCCGCGGTGACGAGGCGCGGGTGGACGACGAGGTCGTCGGTGAGGTCGACCTGACCGGTGCCGTGGACCATGCGTACGGCGACGCGCTCGGCGTCGGCCGGCAGGTGGTCGAAGCGGGCCTCGCGGCGGATCGTCGCGAACGACTCGTCGTAGATCGCGGCCCCGTCGGCGACGTAGTCGAAGCGACGGGTGGGTCGGGACAGCAGGCTCATCACGGCTCCTCGGGGTTCGCGCCCCTGGTCGGCTGGAAACGCCGCGCGGGCAGTGTCTGGCTCGATCCCTCGGTCGTGCTGAGAGGTCTGACAGTGGCGGAACCGCCCCGGACTCGCACCGGGTTCCTGCGTCGCGTGACGGGGGCAGCCTAGGGCAGGCCGC
>JAYSEC010000185.1:0-6982 GCA_041914085.1 Nocardioides sp. | reverse complement strand
CGGGCGACCGAGCGCCAGGTGATGCTGGAGAAGCGGCCGAGCGGCGACTGAGCCCTGCTCGCCGAGCTCGAGAGCCTGCGCTGAGACCCGGCGCGACCCTTCCGTAGGGTGTCGCCATGACTGTCGACATCCCCGCTCGTCTCGCCGAGGTCATGCCCGGCATCCGCCGTGACCTGGAGGACCTCGTCCGCATCCAGTCGGTGTCCGCCGACCCGGCCCGGGCGAGCGAGGTGGAGCGCAGTGCGGAGGCCACGCGCGACCTGTTCGCCGCCGAGGGATTCACGTGCGAGATCGTCCGCGCGTACGACGGCGCGCCGCCGGCCGTGATCGCCGAGAAGGCCGGGCCCGAGGGTGCCCCGACGGTGCTGCTCTACGCCCACCACGACGTCCAGCCCGAGAACGACCACGCCGACTGGGACTCCCCGCCGTGGGAGCCGACCGAGCGCGGTGACCGCCTCTACGGCCGCGGTGCCGCCGACGACAAGGCAGGCATCGCCGCCCACCTCGGCGCGGTCCGGATCTTCGGCGACGACCTCCCGGTCAACCTCGTGATGTTCATCGAGGGCGAGGAGGAGGTCGGCTCCGACACCCTCGTCGAGCTGCTGAAGACCTACCAGGACCGCCTCGCGGCCGACGTCATCGTCATCGCCGACTCCGGCAACTGGGACATCGGCGAGCCCGCGCTCACCACGAGCCTGCGCGGTCTGGTCCGGATGGACGTCGAGGTCCGCACGCTCACCCACGCCGTGCACAGCGGCATGTGGGGCGGTCTGGTGCCCGACTCGATCATGACGCTGAGCCGGCTCATCGCCAGCCTCAACGACGACGCCGGTGACGTCGCCGTCGAGGGGCTGCACTCCGGCCCGGCCGCCGACGTGGAGTACCCCGAGGCCCGGCTGCGCGCGGAGTCCGGCGCCGCCGAGGGCATCGAGTGGATCGGCTCCGGCTCCGTGGTGGAGCGGCTCTGGACCAAGCCCTCGATCAGCATCACCGGCTTCGACGCCCCCAAGGTCGACGGGGCCTCCAACACCCTCGTGCCCGCCGCGCGCTGCCGCATCAGCATGCGCATCGCGCCCGGCGACACGACCGCCAATGCCGTGCAGTGCCTCCAGGCCCACCTGGAGAAGCACACGCCGTGGGGCGCGACGCTCACCACGACCGTCGTCGACACCGGCGAGGCCACCCAGATCGACGCCAGCGGACCGGCGTACGACGCCGCCCGCGCCGCCTTCGCCGAGGCGTGGGACGGCACCGCTCCCGTCGACATGGGCGTGGGCGGATCGATCCCGTTCATCGCGGAGTTCCTCGAGGCGTTCCCGCAGGCCAGCGTGCTGGTGACCGGCGTCGAGGACCCCGACACCCGCGCCCACGGCGCCAACGAGGGGCTGCACCTCGCCGAGTTCGAGAAGGTCGTCAAGGCCGAGGCCTACCTGCTCCGCAACCTCGGCGAGCTGCCCCGCGGCTGACCGCTCCGCTGCCTGTCCACCATGGGATGTCGGCGAGGCCGCACCTCCCCCTGTCAATTGACCGTGGGAAGTGTCCAGGTTCCCTGCATCCCATGGTGGAGCGTCACCGCTCGGGCGGGTGAGCCCCGCGCTCGGCCGCCTCGGTAGGTTGGCGCCATGGCGACCTTCCGGGCCCGTGACCGCTCCTCAGCCGTGCTCCGGAGCAGCCGCAGCGAGGTGTGGGCGGCGCTCACCGACGCGGAGCTGATCGCGCAGATCACGCCCTACGTCACCTCCATCGACGTCGACGGCGACCGCTGGACCTGGCGGATGGTCACGCTCCCCGTGCTGAGCCTGTCGGTCGCGCCGCAGTTCACCGAGGTGATGGAGCTGCACCCCGAGGAGCGCATCGACTTCTCCCACGACCCCGCGCGCTCGGAGGAGACGACGGCCGTCGAGGGGACCTACGTCCTCGCCGACCACGCCGGCGGTGGGACGGAGGTCTCGATCGACCTCGAGATCGCCACCC
Organism: Nocardioides sp.; assembly: GCA_041914085.1. Lineage (GTDB taxonomy): Bacteria > Actinomycetota > Actinomycetes > Propionibacteriales > Nocardioidaceae > Nocardioides. The sequence continues at coordinate 5,008 of JAYSEC010000185.1, read as the reverse complement.
GGCTGCCGCTGCCCGGCCTCGCGCGCCCCGCGGTCGAGCGGGTGATGGCCGGCGTCGTGAAGCACATGGGCACCGTCTTCTCCCGCAACCTCCTCAAGCACCTCGGCGAGGCCTGATGCGCACGCTCGTCCTGGGTGCCACCGGCTACGTCGGCTCCCGGCTGGTGCCGCACCTGCTCGAGCACGGCCACGAGGTCGTCGCCGCGTCCTCCTCGGTGCCCGACCCGGACCGTTTCGGCTGGGACGACCGGGTGCAGGCGATCCGCTGCGACGTGACGGACCTCAACGCCGTCGCGCGAGCCGTCGAGGGCGCGGACGCCGTCGTCTACCTCGTCCACTCGCTCGACCGCACCGACTTCACCGACCGCGACCGTCTCGCTGCCGCGAACGTCGCGGAGGCGGCCGAGGCCGAGGGCGTACGACGCCTGGTCTACCTCTCCGGCCTGGTGCCCGCGGTCCCCGAGGCCGACCTGTCGGCCCACATCGCCTCGCGGCTGGAGGTCGAGCGGATCCTGCTCGCCTCCGCCACCAGCGCCGTCGCGCTCCGCGCGGGTGTGGTCATCGGCGCCGGGTCCACCTCGTTCGAGATCATCCGCCAGATCGCGACCCTCTTCCTCGTCCAGCCGGTGCCGACCTGGATGTACCACTCCGTCCAGCCGGTCGCCGTCTCCGACGTGCTGCGCGCCGTCCGCGAGCTGCTCGACGGGACCGACGAGGGCGCCGTCGACCTCGGTGGCCCCGACGTCGTCGCCTACCCCGACCTGATGGCCACCTGCGCGCGCGAGGCCGGGTTGTCCCGGCTCAGCCTGCCGACGCCGCTCGCGCCGCCCGGCCTCGTCGGGCTCGCCACGGCGCTCGCCACCACGGCGCCGTTCCACACCGTCACCGCGCTGATCGAGTCGCTGCACCACGACATGGTCTGCCGCCCCGGCCGCACCTGGGTGCCGCGGCAGGGCGGCGAGCTGCTCGGCGTCGAGGAGGCGGTGCGGCGCGCGTCCATCCCGAGGTACGCCGGCCCCGAGGGCGCCCTGCCCTCCGACCCGGCGTGGACCCGCCCGCTGCCCGCGCTGGACGTCGTACCCCTCCCGGCGGTGGGGAAGGCCGCGGCCCGGCTGGCCGCGCACCGCCTCCGCTCGCTGCTGCCCGAGCGCTGAGACACCGGGGTGCGGCGTCGGTGCGGCGATGCCGCCGAACGCCCGTAGACTGCAGGTCGTGCCCTACGAGACGAGCATGCGGAAGGGCGGCGACGGCCGTCTGACCACGGCCATCGACCCCCATGACCAGGGCCCGCAGGACGCGTGCGGCGTCTTCGGCGTCTGGGCCCCCGGCGAGGACGTCGCGAAGCTGACCTACTTCGGGCTCTACGCGCTGCAGCACCGCGGCCAGGAGTCGGCGGGCATCGCGGTCAGCAACGGCCGGCAGATCCTGGTCTACAAGGACATGGGCCTGGTCTCGCAGGTCTTCGACGAGTCGACCCTCGAGTCGCTCAAGGGCCACCTCGCGATCGGCCACTCCCGCTACTCCACGACCGGTGCGAGCACGTGGCACAACGCCCAACCGACCTTCCGGCCCACGGCCGACGGCTCCATCGCGCTGGGCCACAACGGCAACCTGATCAACACCCACGAGCTCCGCGAGATGGTCCAGGCGCTGCCGGGCCCCGACGGCGAGCTCGACATCAAGGGTGTCGAGTCGGCGACCAACGACACCAGCCTGGTCACCGCCCTGCTCGCCCACCACCCCGACACCTCGCTCGAGCAGCGGGCGCTGGAGGTGCTGCCGCAGCTGCGCGGCGCCTACTGCTTCGTGTGGATGAACGAGAACACCCTCTACGCCGCCCGCGACCCGCAGGGCATCCGTCCGCTCGTCCTCGGCCGCCTCGAGCGGGGCTGGGTCGTCGCGAGCGAGGACGCCGCGCTCGCCACGATCGGCGCGAGCGTGGTCCGCGAGGTCGAGCCCGGCGAGATGATCGTCATCGACGAGAACGGCCTGCGCTCCCACAAGTTCGCCGAGCCCGACCGCAAGGGCTGCGTCTTCGAGTACGTCTACCTCGCCCGCCCCGACGCCACCATCTCGGGCCGCAACGTCCACGAGGCGCGCGTCGAGATGGGTCGCCAGCTGGCCCGCGAGTTCCCGGTCGAGGCCGACCTGGTCATGCCGGTCCCGGAGTCGGGCACCCCCGCCGCGTCCGGGTACGCCGCCGAGTCCGGCATCCCGTTCGGGCAGGGCTTCGTGAAGAACGCCTACGTCGGCCGCACGTTCATCCAGCCCAGCCAGACGCTGCGCCAGCTCGGCATCCGGCTCAAGCTCAACGCGCTCGAGCACATGATCCGCGGCAAGCGGGTCGTCGTGGTCGATGACTCGATCGTGCGGGGCAACACCCAGCGCGCGCAGGTGCGGATGCTGCGCGAGGCCGGCGCCCTCGAGGTCCACGTGCGGATCTCCAGCCCCCCGGTGAAGTGGCCCTGCTTCTACGGCATCGACTTCGCCACCCGCGCCGAGCTCATCGCCAACGGCCTCGACGTCGACGAGATCGCCGCCAGCGTCGGCGCCGACAGCCTCGGCTACATCTCGCTCGAGGGCATGATCGAGGCCACCGGCCAGCCCGCCGAGCGCCTGTGCCAGGCCTGCTTCACCGGCCAGTACCCGATCGAGCTCCCCGACGAGAGCCTGCTCGGCAAGCACCTGCTCGAGGCGACGCTCCAGTCGCCCACCATGGGCCGGGCGCTGCCGGTCCTCAACAACCCCTGATCCGCACGCCGCCACCCGCTCGACCTGAGGAGCTCCGTGTCCGACCAGCAGCCCACCGCAGCCCACGGGGCCTCCCAGGGGACCTCCCACGGGACCTCTGAGGGGGCCTACGCCGCCGCCGGGGTCTCGATCGAGGCGGCCGACCGCGCCATCGACCTGATGAAGGGCTGGGTCGAGAAGGCCCGGCGCCCCGAGATGATCGGCGGCCTGGGCGGGTTCGCCGGCCTCTTCGACGCCTCCGCGCTCACCCGCTACGAACGCCCGCTGCTGGCGACCTCCACCGACGGCGTCGGCACCAAGGTCGCGATCGCGCAGCTGATGGACGTCCACGACACGATCGGCTTCGACCTCGTCGGCATGGTCGTCGACGACCTCGTCGTCTGCGGTGCCGAGCCGCTCTTCATGACCGACTACATCGCCTGCGGCCGGGTCGTGCCCGAACGGATCGCGGCCATCGTCAAGGGCATCGCGGAGGCCTGCGTGGTCGCCGGCTGCGCGCTCATCGGTGGTGAGACCGCCGAGCACCCGGGCCTGCTCGACCCCGACGACTACGACGTCGCCGGCGCGACCACCGGCGTCGTCGAGGCCAGCAAGCTGCTCGGCCCGGGCCGGGTCCGCCCCGGCGACGTGGTCATCGCGATGGAGGCCAGCGGCCTGCACTCCAACGGCTACTCGCTGGTGCGCCACGTGCTGCTCGACCAGGCCGGCTGGACCGTGGACCGCCAGGTCGACGACTTCGGCCGCACCCTGGGTGAGGAGCTGCTCGAGCCGACCCGGATCTACGCCAAGGCCTGCCTCGACCTCGCCGAGCGCACCGACACCCACGCCATGTCGCACGTGACCGGTGGCGGCCTCGCCGCCAACCTCGAGCGGGTGCTCCCGGAGGAGCTGTCGGTGCGCATCGACCGCTCGACGTGGACCCCGCAGCCGGTCTTCGACGTCGTACGACGGGTGGGCGGGGTGGCGCAGGCCGACCTCGAGGCGACGCTGAACTGCGGCGTGGGGATGGTCGCGCTGACCGCTCCGGAGTCGGTCGACGCCGCCATCGCCGTCCTCGCCGGCCACGGCGTCCGGGCCTGGGTGGCGGGCGAGGCGCGCGCCGACGCCGACCACGGCGGCCGGGTCCTGCTGGAGGGCCAGCACCCCGGCTGGTGACCGTCCGGACGGTCAGTCCGCGAGCGCGGCCTCGACCTGGTCGACGAACTCCTGCGTGGCCACCGACGAGTGGGTCAGCGTGCGCTGGGCGACCTCGATGACGACCGTGTCCGCCGCCTCCACCTGCTGCGCCAGCACCTCGGTGTTGAGGTACTGGAACCACGCGAAGGCGCCGCGCTCGACCAGCGGGAGGGTCAGGTCGAGGCCTGCGTAGGAGAACGAGTCGCCGATGACCAGCGTGCGTCCCGGCAGCGTTCCGTCGCCGGGTACGGTGCGCCACTGGAGCGGGCCGAAGGACTCCGTCGCCGGGTCGAACGGTGGCCGGCTCGGGATCGTCTCCATCGTGTTCCCCGTGCTGAAGGTCGTGGACGGGGCCGACTCGACGTCGTCACGGCCGGCCATCACGTAGAGGTCGCCGGTGCGCTCGACCGTGCCCTCGGTGACCTCCACCCCGTCGGCGACCTCGGGGTCGAGCCGGTCGAGTGCCGCGAGCAGCCACAGGCTGGCACCGTACGACGTCCAGTGCGAGTCGCCGCGCCAGTAGACCTGCTCGCCGTCGGCGTCCGCCGCGCGCAGCAGGGCGAGCGTGTCGACGTAGTGCGGCTCGTCGACGGCGCCGAGCAGGTGCTCCTGCCAGCGCTGGTTCTCGCGGAAGCAGGCGTCCTGCGGCACCGTCCCGGGCAGCCGGTCGACGAGGGTCGTCGACTTGTCCGGCGCGACCGTCCACACCACCTCGCGACCCGAGTCGGCGACCACGGTCGCGAGGTCGCCGAGCGCGGTGAGGTAGTCGTCGAAGTGCTCGCCGCTGCCGCAGGAGAGGTCGAAGTCGGTGCCGATGAAGAGGTAGCCGTCGCGGCCCTCGACCGTCTGCGGCGCCGTGCCCTCCAGGTCGTGCAGCCGCGGCGACGGCACGCTCGACGGTGTGCCGTCCGGGGCGCCGCGCGACGCGCCGTCCCGGCCGGTCGCGTCGGACGAGCAGGCCGCGAGGCCCAGCACGAGGGACGCCGCGAGGGACACCGCGAGGGACACGGGGACGGTGGCGCGGGGGAGGGTCCCGAGGCGGCGGAGCACGGGGGCAGTGTGCCCCAGGGAGGGCCCGACGT
>JAYSEC010000184.1:0-7076 GCA_041914085.1 Nocardioides sp. | reverse complement strand
TGCGCAAGGGCTTCGGCATCGGATTGACGGTGCTGGGTGGATTCTTGGTCACCTTAGCTGTCCTGGCCCAGTTCTGGGCCCCCGGCCGTCTGATGAAGACCCCGCTGGACACCGACAGCCTCACCCTGCTGGACGGCACGGCCCAGCTCTCCGACGGCACCGGCGGGACCAACGAGTTCCCGGTCAAGGCCTTCAGCGTCACCCGCGCCGACTCGGACCGCTCGGACTCCGAGGTCATCGTGTTCCAGAACTCGAGCTGCCTGGTCAAGGACGAGGGCGGCATCGACGAGTGCGTCAGCGCGAGCGACCCGCAGGAGCGCCTGCTGTCGGCCAGCACCGACAACTTCGCCACCGACCGCCGCACCGCCGAGGCCGTCGACGACCCGAAGTACCTCCCGCCGAGCGCCGAGGACAAGGAGGGCCTGATCAACAAGTGGCCCTTCGAGGCGGAGAAGAAGGACTACAAGTACTGGGACAGCTTCGCCGGTGAGGCGGTCGACGCGACGTACGACCGCACCGAGGACGTCGACGGCCTGGAGACCTACGTCTACAAGATCGAGGTCACCGACGCGCCGATCGAGGTGACCGACGGCGTGCAGGGCACCTACTCCACGGACCGCGAGATCTGGATCGACCCGACCACGGGCGCGATCGTGAACCAGTTCGAGCACCAGGAGCGCATCGACGACGAGGGCAACCCGTTCCTCATCCTCGACTACGGCTTCACCGAGGACCAGGTCGCCGGCAACGCCGAGGACTCCAAGTCCAACGCCAGCAGCCTCAAGCTCATCAAGGACACGGTCCCGTTGGTCGGCTACATCGTCGGCATCCCGGCCCTGCTGATCGGCATCGCGCTGCAGCTCATGCGGCGCCGCTCCGCTGCTGCCTGACCGGCGACACCCGAGAGGTAGGTCCGCGACCGCATGACGGAGATCGCGACCGTCCACACCGACGACGTCCGGTGGTACGCCGACACGTTCGAGCGGGTCGTGCACAACGTCGAGTCGGCGGTGCTGGGCAAGAAGCACGTCGTGCGCCTGGCCCTGACCTGTCTGGTCTCCGGCGGCCACCTCCTGCTGGAGGACCTGCCCGGGACCGGCAAGACGATGCTGGCGCGGGCGCTGGCGAAGTCGCTGGACTGCTCGTTCGCGCGCATCCAGTTCACGCCGGACCTGCTGCCCTCCGACGTCACCGGCGTGACGGTCTACGACCAGGGGCACGGGCAGTTCTCCTTCCACCCCGGGCCGATCTTCCACAGCGTCGTGCTCGCCGACGAGATCAACCGGGCCTCGCCCAAGACGCAGTCGGCGCTGCTCGAGGTGATGGAGGAGGGGCACGTCACCGTCGACGGCCGCACCCACGAGGTGGGCCGGCCGTTCATGGTGATCGCGACCCAGAACCCCATCGAGCAGGCGGGCACCTACCAGCTCCCCGAGGCGCAGCTCGACCGGTTCCTGATGCGCACGAGCGTCGGCCACCCCGACGCGGAGTCGACCGAGGCCCTGCTCGCCGAGTCCCGGGTACGTGACCGAGCCGCCGGTCTCACCCCCGTCGTCGGAGCCACGGAGATCACCCAGATGGGCCAGCTCGCCGACATGGTCCACGTCGACCCGGCGATCATCGGCTATGTCCGGCGCCTGGCCGAGGCCTCGCGCGACGTCCCCGACGTGCGCATCGGACTGTCGACCCGCGGGTCGCTGGCCTGGATCCGCGCCGCCAAGGCCTGGGCCCTCGCTGAGGGTCGCGGCCACGTCGTCCCCGAGGACATCGCCACCCTCGCGCGACCGGTCCTGGGCCACCGCCTGCTGATGGCGTCGGGCGCGGCGTTCGGCGGGGTCACCCCCGAGGAGGTCATCGACAACCTGCTGGTCCAGGTCCCGGTGCCTCGCGACCGCGCGTGAGCGCTCGGCAGGTCCCGTCGACGGCCGCCGCGGGGCGGCTGCTCTCGCGGGTGCTCTCGCCTGTCCGGCTGCTGACCGGACTCGGGCGCAGCGTCCTCCTGCTCGGGATCCTCACCCTCGTCCTGGCCGTGTGGCTGAACTGGCAGGAGTTCACCCAGCTCGCCGTGGTGGCCTTCGGGCTGCTCGTGCTCGGACTCGTCTGGCAGGTGCTGCCCGGCACGCCGGTCGCGGAGCTCGTGCTACGGCCCAACCGCATCGTCGAGGGCGGGACACCGCCGACCGCGACGCTGCACGTCCAGGCCGGGGCCGCGCCGATGCTGTTCCCCAAGGTGACCGTCCCGGTCGGCCGTCGCACGGTGTCCCTGCGGCTGCCCTTCCTCGCACCCTTCGCGCGCCACACCGAGGCCGTGCCACTGCCGGCGGTGCCACGGGGGGTCTATGTCGTCGGCCCGGTCACCTACGAGAAGACCGACCCGGTCGGGCTGGTCACGCGCCGCTTCAGCACGGGTGAGCCGCTGGAGCTGCTGGTCGCGCCCCGCGTCACCGATCTGGCGGTCTTCGCCGGTGGCCTGACCAACGACCTCGACGGCGCGACCAGCCAGCAGCTCTCGATGAGCGACCTGGCCTTCCACGCGCTGCGCGAGTACGTCCCCGGTGACGACCTGCGCCACGTCCACTGGCGCTCCTCCGCCAAGGCCGGCCAGCTGCTCGTGCGGCAGTACCACGAGACCCGTCGCGGCCACGTGACCGTGCTCGTCGACGGTGCACGGTCGTCGTACCCCCGGTTGCGCGACTTCGAGCTCGCGGTGTCGGTGGCGACGTCGATCGCCCTGCGGGCGGTGCGCGACGACTTCGACACCTACCTGCGCTGCGGCCCGCACCTGGCCCGGGGTCGGCACGCCGTCGCGATGACGGACGCCGCGTGCCGGTTCGTCGCGGGCGACGACGACTACCTCGCGCAGGCCGCAGACGCGGCGACCGCCGTCAGCGGCACCGGGCTCGTCGTGCAGGTGACGGGGGCCGCGCGCGACCTCGTGCAGCTCGACCAGGCCGCCCGCCGCTTCGACCGCGGCGCCGACTGGATCGTCGTACGGGCCGACAGCGAGGGCGAGGCGCGGCTGCGTGACAGCCACGCGCTGCGGGAGATCTCCATCCCCGACCTCGCCCGCCTGCAGGAGCTCCTCGCGAGGGGGATGCGGTGAACCGCCAGCGCGTCAGCGTCCTGGACGCCTCGGTCGTCCTGCTCCTGGTCGCGGTGGCGCTGAGCGTGCTCGACGACACCTTCGCCGACCGCAGCTACCTCGTGACGGGCCTCGTGCCCGTGGTGCTCCTCCTCGGCCTGGCCGCGCTCTTCCGGCGGGTGCACGAGGGCGTGTGGTGGTACGCCCTTGCGGCGGTGGTGCTGTTCGCCCCGCTGGGCGCGTGGGTCGCGCTGCGCCGCCCCGGCCCCTACGTGCTGCCGACCTTCGAGACGATGAACCGGGTGCTGGGCGAGAGCATCAGCGCCCCCACGACACTGGTCAGCACCGTCCCGCCCGTGGACCCCAGCGGCCAGGTGATGCTGGTGCCGTTCCTGATCGGCTTCCTCGCCGCGGCGCCGGCTGCCTGGCTCGCCCTGGCCACCCGCAGCACCCTCGCACCGACCGTCCCGCTGGTGGCGGCCCTCGCCGCGGCGATCCCGCTCGGCGTCCTGGTGCCGTCGCTCCTGGTCCCGCGGGGCATCTTCTTCGCGATCGTGCTCGTCGCGTGGGCTGCGGCCCGGGCGCGGCGGCGCGAGGCGATCGTCGGGGAGGCCCGCGGCTCGGTCGCTGCCGCGATGACCGCGGTGCTGACGGTCACCCTCGTCTCCGGTGTGGTGAGCCTGCTGGTCCCCGACCGCAACGAGGTCGACCGGGTCCTGCTCAAGGGCGACGGCAACAGCGCCGTCGTCGCGGGCGCCGCGGAGTCGGTGGTGCCCCGGCGGGTGGGCCGGCGCAACGAGCTGCTGAAGGCGACCGGCGTTCCCGAGGGCCGGCTGCTGCGGTTCGCTGCCCTCGACCTGTACGACGGCCAGGCGTGGGTGCCCGCGGAGGAGTCGCCCGGCACGGACGGGTTCGGCACCTTCAAGCGCATCGGCGAGAACGTGGACGCCCTGCACGAGGGACGCACGGTCGGCGTCCGCATCCAGATCCGGCCGGGCTACTCCAGCGACTGGCTGCCGATGCTCGGCGAGCTCACCAGCCTCACCCTGGACTACACCGACGGCCGCACCCAGCTCGCCGACGTGCGCTACAACCAGGCCACCTCCAGTGCGCTGGTCATCGGGGGCGTCAACACCCGCGACGACTACACCTTCGCCTCCGTGCTCACCGAGGACGAGTTCACCCGCCGCGACCCGACGCAGGAGGCGACCGAGGACCAGCGCCAGCCGGCGGGAGCGTTCCTCGACCAGTACCTCGACCCCTTCGACCGCGCCGAGATCCGGCCGATCGAGCGCGTGCTGCTGCTGGCGCGCTACCTCCGCCTCAACGGCTCCACCCGGTTCACCGGCACGTCCTCCCAGTCCCCGGTCGACCTCGGGCTGCGGCTGCTCGGCTCCAAGCAGATGTCCGGCACCCCGTTCCAGTACTCGGCCGTGATGGCCCTGGGCGCCTCCCGGCTGGGCGTGCCGGCGCGCGTGGTGACCGGCGCCGAGCCCGACGCCCGCGGCATCGTCACCCACGACGACATCACGTCGTGGGTCGAGCTGCAGTTCGCCGACGGCACCTGGCGGCCGCTCGACCCCCAGCGGTACGTCGGCGTGCACCTGGTCACCGAGGGCGAGGACGCCGCCGCGGTCGCGGACGCCGCAGGGTTCGTCAAGGAGCAGCTCGAGGCGGCCGCGAAGGGCAAGGACAAGGAGATCCGCCTGCCCAAGGGCACGCGGGTCACGCTCCCCGAGGGGACGGCCGTCCACGAGCCCCTCTCGCCGTGGGAGATCATCCTGCGGGCGGTCGGTGCGGTCCTGGTCGCCGTGCTGCTCGCGCTCCTCCTCGTCCCGATCGCCAAGTGGCTGCGTCGCGCGCGCCGTCGACGTACGTCGTCGTGGTCGGCGCCCTACGTCAACGGCTGGCAGGAGGTGCTCGACGCCGCCCGCGACCGCGGCACGCCGGTGCCCGACACGTGGAGCCGTGTCACCCAGGCCACCCGCCTCGGCGCCGGGCTCGACCTCGCCCGCCGCGCCGACGCTGCCGTCTTCGCGGCGCGACCGGCCGACGCCGGGGACGCGCGCGACTTCTGGGCCGCGTGCCAGCAGCTGCGCCGGCGGCTGCTGCGCGAGGCCGACCTGCCCCACCGGGCCTGGGCGCTGCTCAACCCGGCGTCGCTGCTCGCCGGGTGGGCGCGCAACCGGTCGCGGGAGGCGTCAGGCGCGCGCCAGGTGCGCGACGAAGATCGCGGTGCCCGGCGTCAGCAGCCCGCGGGTGCGTGACCAGCCGCCCCACACCCGGTCGTGGGTCTCGGGCCACTCCGGCTCGACCAGGTCGGCGAGCGTGAAGCCGCCCGCGTGCAGCAGCCGCACCCAGTCGCCGAGCGTGCGGTGGTGCTCGACGTACGACACGACACCCGTGGCGTCGTCGACCTCGACGTAGGGGGTGCGGTCCCAGTAGGACTGCGTCGCCGTCAGCCCGGCCTCGCCCGGGTCGTCGGGGAACATCCAGCGCGTCGGGTGGGTGATGGAGAACGCGAACCGGCCGCCGGGACGCAGCACCCGGGCCGCCTCGGCAACGGCGACCTCGATGTCGCTGACGAACTGCAGTGCCCCGAACGAGCAGAACACGATGTCGAAGCTGTCGTCGGCGAACGGCAGGTCGGTGGCGGTGCCGCGCACCGAGGGGACGGCCACGCCGGTCTCCGCGTCGAGGCGCAGGGAGTGCTGGAGCTGGCGGTGCGAGAGGTCGAGGCCGAACCCGCGGCCGCCGTGGGTGCGGACCCAGCGCGAGCACTGGCCGGCGCCGCTGCCGACCTCGAGGACGTCGAGGTCGCGCACGTCGCCGAGGATCGCGAGCTCGTCCTCGGTGTGGCCCTCGGGTCCCCAGACGAAGCCGGCGTCGCCGAGGAAGGCGCCGTGCGTGGCCTGGTACTCGTCGGCGTACCGGTCCCAGTCGGGTCCGTTGGCACGGCGGGACTCGTGCTCGGTCACCGGACGACGCTCGACCCGGACGGACTGGGGCAGGTGGTCCTCCACACCCGAAGGGTACGGGTGCGGGGCGCGGACGCGACGGGTGCGTGCCACGATCCTCCGGTGAGCGACCTCGGCCCCTCCCTGACCCCGCTCGCCGGCGGCCACTCCGGACGTACGTTCCTGGGCGAGGTCGGCGGCGAGCGCGCCGTCGTGCGCGTCTACCCACCCGGCGACCAGCGCGGACCGGGGGCACCGGAGGTCGACGCCGCCGTGCTGCGCCTGGTCCGGGGCCTCGTCCCGGTGCCCGAGGTCGTGGAGGTGCGCCGTCCGCAGCCCGACGACGGGCTGCCCGGGCTGCTGGTGACCCAGTGGCTGCCGGGGGAGCGCGGCGACGTCGTGTTGGCCGGCCTCGTCGCCCGTGACGACGTCGACGCGCTGACGCGCCTCGGTGGGTCGATGGGATCCGTCGCCGGCACCCTGGCCGGGATGCCGACGCTGCGTGCGGGCCCGTTCCTCGACGCCGAGCTGGCCGTGGGGGAGTTCCCCGACGGCGGGCTGGCCGAGTGGGTCGAGCGGCTGGTGGACTGGTCGGCGCCGGACCGCGAGCGGCTACGGCGCGTCGCCGGGCCCGCCCAGGACCTCCTCGACACGGTGGGACGCACGAGCCTGGTCCACAGTGACCTCAACCCCAAGAACGTGCTGGTCGACCCGCGCTCGGACACCGTGGCGGCGGTGCTGGACTGGGAGTTCGCCCACGCGGGGCACCCCTGGACCGACGTCGGCAACCTGCTGCGCCTCGACCGGCACCCGGCCTACGTCGCCGCGGTCCTGTCGGCGTGGACGGCCCTGCGCGGCGGTGACCCGGACGAGCTATTGGCGGGTGCCCGTGCGGCCGACCTCTGGGCACTGGTCGACCTGGCCTCGCGGGCCGGTGACAACCCCGTCGCCGACCGTGCGGAGGAGCTGCTGCGCGCCATCGCCACGACGGGCGACGTGCACGCCTGGCCCTTCGGTCGCTGAGCGTGGGCCGAGCG
>JAYSEC010000183.1:5088-7094 GCA_041914085.1 Nocardioides sp. | reverse complement strand
GCGGTGATCTCGTGGGCCTCTGCCGGCACCGTCGGCTTCAAGGGCTCGCGCAAGTCCACCCCCTTCGCCGCCCAGATGGCTGCCGAGGCCGCCGGCCGTCGCGCCATGGACCACGGCATGAAGAAGATCGACGTCTTCGTCAAGGGTCCGGGCTCGGGTCGTGAGACCGCCATCCGGTCGCTGGGTGCCATCGGCCTCGAGGTCGGCACCATCCAGGACGTCACGCCCACCCCGCACAACGGATGCCGGCCGCCCAAGCGCCGCCGCGTCTGACCCGAGACTGAGAAAGAGAGACTGAAACATGGCCCGCTACACCGGTCCCATGACCCGCAAGTCGCGCCGTCTCGGTGTCGACCTCGTCGGCGGCGACGCTGCCTTCGAGAAGCGTCCCTACGCCCCCGGCCAGCACGGCCGCGGCCGCATCAAGGAGTCCGAGTACCTCCTGCAGCTGCGTGAGAAGCAGAAGGCCCGCTTCACCTACGGCGTGATGGAGAAGCAGTTCGTCCGCTACTACAAGGAGGCCAGCCGTCGCCAGGGCAAGACCGGCGACAACCTCCTGCAGCTCCTCGAGTGCCGCCTCGACAACGTGGTCTACCGCGCCGGCTTCGCCCGCACGCGCCGCCAGGCCCGCCAGCTCGTCGTGCACGGCCACTTCCTGGTCAACGGCAAGAAGGTCAACATCCCGTCCTTCCAGGTCAGCGACCACGACATCATCGACGTGCGCGAGAAGTCGCTCGAGATGACGCCGCTGATCGTGGCCCGTGAGACCCACGGCGAGCGCGTCGTCCCGGCGTGGCTCGAGGTCATCCCCTCGCGGATGCGCATCCTCGTGCACCAGGTCCCGGTCCGCGCGCAGATCGACGTGCCGGTCCAGGAGCAGCTCATCGTGGAGTACTACTCCAAGAAGTGACTCACTGTCGGTGGTCGTCCGATGCCTCGGGCGGCCACCGACGCCCCTCTTCCACACCACTCCTCACCATGTTCGGATCCGTCAAATAGCGGGTGGATCCGGAAAGGAAAAACTCCGTGCTCATCGCTCAGCGCCCCACCCTCACGGAAGAGACCGTCGACGAGTTCCGCTCGCGGTTCGTCATCGAGCCCCTGGAGCCGGGCTTCGGCTACACGCTCGGCAACTCCCTGCGCCGTACGCTCCTCAGCTCGATCCCGGGCGCCTCGGTCACCAGCATCAAGGTCGACTCCGTCCTGCACGAGTTCTCGACCATCGAGGGCGTCACCGAGGACATGACCGAGATCATCCTCAACCTCAAGGGCATCGTCGTCTCCTCCGAGCACGACGAGCCGGTCGTGATGTACCTGCGCAAGTCCGGCGCCGGTGACGTCACCGCCGCCGACATCACCCCGCCCGCCGGTGTCGAGGTGCACAACCCCGAGCTGAAGATCGCCACCCTGTCCGACAAGGGCAAGCTGGAGATGGAGCTCGTCGTCGAGCGCGGCCGCGGCTACGTCTCCGCGGTGCAGAACAAGGGTGCCGACAACGAGATCGGCCGCATGCCGGTCGACTCGATCTACAGCCCCGTGCTGAAGGTGACCTACAAGGTCGAGGCCACCCGTGTCGAGCAGCGCACCGACTTCGACAAGCTCGTCATCGACGTCGAGACCAAGCCGTCGATCCGTCCCCGCGACGCGATCGCCTCGGCCGGCAAGACCCTGGTCGAGCTGTTCGGCCTGGCCCGCGAGCTCAACGTCGAGGCCGAGGGCATCGACATCGGCCCGTCGCCCGTCGACGAGCAGCTCGCCGCCGACCTCGCCCTCCCGGTCGAGGACCTGCAGCTCACGGTCCGCAGCTACAACTGCCTCAAGCGCGAGGGCATCCACACCGTGGGTGAGCTCATCTCCCGCTCGGAGCAGGACCTGCTCGACATCCGCAACTTCGGCGCGAAGTCGATCGACGAGGTGAAGGCCAAGCTCGTCGAGATGGGCCTCTCGCTCAAGGACAGCGCGCCCGGCTTCGACCCGCACGCCGCCCTCGCCGCCTACGGCGACGA
>JAYSEC010000183.1:0-4988 GCA_041914085.1 Nocardioides sp. | reverse complement strand
CCCCGCCTCGGCGGCAGCCCCGCCCACCAGCGCCTGATGCTGTCGAACCTGGCCACCGCCCTGTTCGAGCACGGCCGGATCACCACCACCGAGACCCGTGCGCGCCTGCTGCGCCCGGTCGCGGAGAAGCTGATCACCAAGGCCAAGCGGGGCGACCTGCACAACCGTCGCGAGGTCCTCAAGACCATCCGCGACAAGTCGGTCGTGCACACCCTGTTCACCGAGATCGCCCCGACCTTCGCGGAGCGTCCCGGCGGCTACACCCGCATCACCAAGATCGGCCCCCGCAAGGGCGACAACGCCCCCATGGCGGTCATCGAGCTGGTGACCGAGGCCTACAGCCCCAAGGCTCCCTCGACCAAGAAGACCGAGAAGGCCGCCGCTGCCGCTCCGGCCGCCGAGGCCGCTCCGGCCGAGGTGGAGGCCGAGGACGTCGACGGTCAGACCGAGGTCGTGGAGACCGAGGCTGCCGACGTGGAGACCGCCGAGGCTCAGGCCCAGGGCGACGCCGCGGAGGTCACCGAGGAGCCGGCCGCCGAGGCCGACACCGAGGAGCCCGCTGCGGAGTCCACCGAGGACGACGCCAAGGCCTGATCCAGGTCCTGTCACGAGGCCCGTCACCCCGTTGGGGTGGCGGGTCTCCGTGCGTCACAGGGTCGCCAGCACGGCGGCGGCGTCGAGGCTGCGGGGAGCACCCCCGGTGGTGGCGAGGTGGCGGGTGGCGGCGACGACCGCCTCGTTCACCGGGGTGGGTACGCCGAGAAGCCGGCCCTGCAGCACGACCTCGCCGCTGAGGTAGTCGATCTCCGAGTCGCCGGTGCCGCGCCGCAGGCTCTGCCAGGTCGAGCCGCCGCGACGCTCCAGGTCGGGGCGGCGCCGGAGGATCGTGCCGCGCCGCGCTGTGTCGTCCTCCGCGGTCACGACCGACAGCCCGGCCGCGGCGAGCACCGCCTCGCCCTCGACCAGGGCACGCTCGGCGAGCTCGTCGGCGGCCGGGCCCTGGGCGAAGGACGCGTCGACGCCGTTGCCGAGGTTGGTGAGGAGCTTGCGGCGCTTCCAGGCGAGGACGTCGTCGCGCTCCTCGCACTCGATCCCGGCGCCACGGAGGTCGGCGCGGACGGCCGCGGTCGTGGCGTCGGTGCCGCCGGGGATGCGGCCGATGTCGAGGATCGCCGGCGTGGGGTGGCACGCCGCCACGACCACCCCCGGCTCGAGGTGCGAGGCGGGCAGCATCACGCACACGGCGTACGTGCGGGGGAACAGGCGCAGCACGGCCACCTCGGTGGCGATGCCGTTGGTGGCGCACACCACCGCGGTGTCGAGGGGGGCGTGCCGGCGGAGGTCGTCGAGCGCGGTCGCGACCTGGTGCGACTTCACGGCGAGCACGACGACGGTGTCGTCGGTCCACGCGACGTCGGCTGCGGTGTCGGTCGCCGGGACGTCCACGACGTGCCGGCCGTCGCCGGCGTCCAGCACCAGCCCGCCGGCCCTGATGGCCTCCAGGTGTGCACCCCGGGCCACCAGCGTGACGGCGTTGCCGGCGCGGGCGAGCGTGCCGCCGACGACTCCTCCGACGGCGCCCGCGCCGTAGACGACGTACCTCATGCCCCCGACCCTACGAGGGGGACGGCGGTCAGCGGCGCACGCGGAACCGGAGGTGGAGGACGCGGTCGCCCTGGACGACGACGTGGGGGTCGTCGAGGAGGTGCTGGGTGTCGATGGCGCCGAAGTAGCGCTTGCCGGTGCCCATCACGACCGGCACGAGGTCCATCGCGACCTCGTCCACGAGGCCGAGGGCGAGCGCCTGGCCGCCCACGTCGCCCGCGGCCACGGAGACCGTCCGGTCGCCCGCCAGCTCCCGGGCGGTGGCGACGGCGCGGGACACGTCGTCGACGAACTGGTAGGACGCCTCCGGGTGCCAGCCCTCGGGCCTGGGCCGGTGCGACACCACGACCACGTGGTCGCCCGTCGGGGGACGTCCCTCCCAGCCGTTGGTGATGTCGAAGAGGTGGCGGCCGATCACCATGGCGCCGGTGGCGTCCCACACCGGTCGGACGTGGTCGTACGACGCCTGCGACACCCGCAGGCCGCCGGGCGCCGGGTCGTCCATGTCCTGTGCGGAGAGGGGTCGGTCGCCGTTGAAGTACCAGTCGAACAGCGGGCCCGGGCCGTCGTGCGGGTCCGCGACGAACCCGTCCAGCGAGACCACGCCGTGCATGACGACGGTGCTCATCAGGGGCCTCCGGCGTCGGCGCGCCAGGCCGGGTCCCGGCCGATGAACCCCATCAGCCTGTCGACGGCGGGAGCGTCGTCGGGCACGGGGACCGCCGGTCCGTACTGACCGGAGTCGCGCAGGAGCTGCTCGATGGGCTGCATGCCGGCGAGCATCCTCGCGGCGTGGTCCTCGTCGAGGGCGGGGTCCAGGCCGCCGGCGCGGGCGAGGTCCCAGGAGTGCATGAACACGTCGGCGGTGTAGAACATGTCGACGGCGTCGGCGAGCCGGTGGGTGCCGGCGCGGGGGTGGGTGAACGACTCCTCGCCGCGCTCCTCGAGGAGGGCCTGCACGGCATCGGACTGGTGCTGCCACGCGGACTGCGGGTCGTCGGACACCGCCGGACCTGGGTGCAGCTCGATGCCGCCACCGGACAGGAAGCCCGGGCACCACTCGACGAGGTGCGCGACGACGTCGTGCGCTGTCCACCCGTCGACGGGGGAGAGGGCCGACCAGTCCGGCGTCTGCGCGACCAGCCGGCCGAAGTCCCCGGCGACGGCCGCGTGGCGGCCGGCCGGGGTCTCGGGGAGCGCCATCAGATCGCGCCCTCCGCGAGGAGGCGGTCGATCGCGGCGTAGCCGTCGTTGACGCCGACCTCCATGCCGCTGCGGAGCCAGGCGTCGCGACCCTCGAAGGAGTCGCACAGGCTGAACGCGTGCAGGCGGGTGCGGCCGTCGCCGAGGTCCTCGAAGGTCACGGTCTCCAGGGACACCGCGTCGGGCATGCCGTCCCAGGTGAAGGTCTGCACGATGCGGTCCTCCCGCACGGTGTGGAAGCAGCCGTGGAACGAGGTCTCGAACTCCTCGCGGCCGTCGGTGCCGCGGGCGGTGTAGCGCCAGCTGCCGCCGTCGCGGGCGTCCCAGTGGGTGATGTCGGCGCCGACGCCGTCCGGACCGATCCACTGCGCGTAGAGCTCGGGGTCGGTGTGGGCCCGGAACAGCTGGGCAGGGGTGGCGGCGAAGTCGCGCCAGACGTGGATCGCGGGGACCGTCTCGTCGGGCTCGATGGCGGCCTCGGCGTAGCGGGTCGTGGTGTCGGTGGACTGCATGGTCATGATGCGGTTCCTTCCTGCGGGTGGGCGGTGGGGTCGTCGGCGTCCTGCATCCGCGCGAGGACGGCGTCGAGGCGCGCGTAGCGCTCCTCGGCCTGTCGGCGGTAGCGCTCGATCCATCTCGTCATCAGGTCGAACACCTCGGCTTCCAGGTGCACGGGCCGGCGCTGGGCATCCCGGGTCCGGCTCACCAGGCCGGCCTCCTCCAGCACCTTGAGGTGCTTGGAGACGGCCTGGAGGCTGACGTCGTACGGCGCGGCGAGGTCGTTGACCGTGTGGTCGGCCTCCGTCAGCCGGGCCACCATGTCGCGCCGGGTCGGATCGGCGAGGGCGGCGAAGACGCGGGAGAGCTGGTCGGTCACGGGGCACCTTCTTCAACTGATCGGTTGAATAGAAGGTAGGACGATCAGCCGGCCTTTGTCAACCATCCGGTTGATCAAGGCTCGGCCGTGCGGCGTCGGCGTCCGTCGGGCAGCCGCCTAGGATCGTGGGGTGCGCCTGCGGATCGACTGTGCCTACGACGGCGCCGACTTCTCCGGCTGGGCCGCCCAGCCCGGGCTGCGCACCGTCCAGGGCACGCTGGAGGCCGCCCTGGCCACGGCGCTGCGCCTGCCGGAGGTCCGGGTCACGGTCGCCGGGCGCACGGACGCCGGCGTGCACGCCCGGGGCCAGGTCGCGCACGTCGACGTCGAGCCCGGCGTGGTGTCGGCGTCCGCCGGCCGGTCGAGCGACCCGCCGCTCGACGCGCTGGCCCGCCGGGTCGACGGCATCCTCCCGCCCGACCTGCGGGTCCGGCGGGTGCGCGAGGCGCCCAAGGGCTTCGACGCCCGATTCTCCGCCGTGTGGCGGCGCTACGCCTACCGGATCGCCGACGCGCAGGAGCTCGCCGACCCCTTGGTGCGCGGGTTCGTGCTGGCCTGGGGGCGTCGACTCGACGTCGAGGCGATGAACGAGGCGTCCGCCCCCCTGGTCGGGCTCAAGGACTTCGCGGCGTTCTGCAAGCAGCGCGAGGGCGCCACCACGGTGCGCACCCTGCTCGACCTCTCGTGGCGTCGCGACGACGCCGGGCTGGTCGTCGGCGACGTCCGCGCCGATGCGTTCTGCCACAACATGGTCCGTGCCCTGGTCGGCAGCCTGATCGCCGTCGGCGAGGGCCGCAAGCCGGTCGGCTGGCCCGCCGAGGTGATGGCGGGGCGACGGCGTGACGCCGGCGTCCGCGTGGTGCACGCGCACGGCCTCACCCTCGAGGAGGTCGGCTACCCCGACGACACCGAGCTGGCCGCGCAGGCCGACCGAGCCCGAGCCCGACGAGAGGCGATCGATGCCTGAGCACTACTTCTCCGCCGACCCCGCCGTCCCGTTCGAGCGGGAGAGCTTCACGGCCGAGCTGTGGGGCCACGAGCTGACCCTCGAGACCGGCTCCGGCGTCTTCAGCCGCGGCCACCTCGACCACGCCACGGCGGTGCTCTTCAAGGAGCTCGACGCGCCGGTGCAGGGCCAGTTCCTCGACCTCGGGTGCGGCTACGGCGTCATCGGGCTCGCCATCGCGAAGGCGGTCCCGCTCGCCAACGTCACCGCGGTCGACGTCAACGAGCGGGCGCTGCTGCTGGCCAACGAGAACGCCCGCGCGGCCGGCCTCGACTCCCGCTTCGTCGCCTGCACGCC
>JAYSEC010000182.1:0-7141 GCA_041914085.1 Nocardioides sp. | reverse complement strand
CGGCCAAGGGCGTGATCCGCTCCGAGGTCGCCAAGCAGCTCGGCATGCGCATCGTGCCGTCGCTGACGTTCATCCCCGACGCGCTCCCCGAGAGCGCCCGCGCCCTCGACGAGGTGCTCGAGCGCGCCCGGCAGCAGGACGCGGAGGTCGCCGCCCGCCGGGTCGAGGCCTACGCCGGCGAGGCCGACCCCTACAAGAAGCCGCGCGTGGTCGAGGACGAGGTCGACGACGAGGACGAGCTCGACGACCTGGACGGCGGGCTCGACGAGCCCGACGTGGACGACCGCCCCTGATGGTCGACCCCGGTCTGGTCGTCGTCGACAAGGCCCCGGGCATGACCTCGCACGACGTCGTGGCCCGGGTCCGCCGGCTCGCCGGCACCCGCAAGGTCGGCCACGCCGGCACCCTCGACCCGATGGCCACGGGCGTCCTCGTCCTGGGCGTCGACCGCGCCACCCGGCTCCTCGGCCACCTCATGCTGACCGAGAAGGCCTACGACGCGACCATCCGGCTCGGGGTCGCCACGACCACCGACGACGCCGAGGGCGAGGTCGTCTCGACGTCCCCTGTCGACGGTGTGACGGAGGACGACGTACGACGTGCGCTCGCGCGGTTCGTCGGCGACATCGAGCAGGTGCCGACCGCGGTCTCGGCGATCAAGGTCGACGGCCGGCGTGCCTACGCCCGCGTCCGGGCCGGGGAGGACGTCGAGCTCCCGGCCCGCCCCGTCACCATCCACGAGCTGGTCGTCCACGAGGTCGCCCTGCCGGACGTGCGGATCTCGGTGCGGTGCTCGTCGGGCACCTACATCCGGGCCATCGCGCGCGACCTGGGCGCCGAGCTCGGCGTGGGCGGGCACCTCACCGCCCTGCGACGCACGGCGGTGGGCTCCTTCGACCTGAAGGTCGCCAGGGCGCTGGAGGACCTCGCCGAGGACTTCGCGGTCCTCCCGATCGCCGACGCCGCCCGGGCGTCGTTCGTCCCCGTCGACCTCGACGAGGGGCAGGCGGCCGACGTGCGCTTCGGTCGGGCCCTCGACCTGAGCCTGCCGGGCGGGGGGCCGCACGCTCTCTTCGCGCCCAACGGCGCGTTCCTCGCCCTCTACGAGCAGCGCGGACAGCAGGCGAAGGCCGTCGCGGTCTTCGTCTGAGCCGACGCGGCGCCCGGCCCGCGGACGGCGGCGAGCCCGCCAGTAGGCTTCCGCCGTGCAGATCTGGCGAGACGTCGACGACGTGCCGGCCGACCTCGGCCGCACCGTCGTCAGCATCGGGAACTTCGACGGGGTGCACCTGGGCCACGCCCACGTGCTGCGCGAGGCGCGCGAGACCGGGCGCCGGCTCGGCATCGACACCGTCGTCGCGGTCACCTTCGACCCGCACCCGATGGCGGTGCTGCGGCCCGAGCACGCCCCGCCCACGCTGACCTCCATCGAGACGCGGGCCCGGCTCCTCGAGGCCGCGGGCGTCGACGCGATCCTCGTGGTCGGCTTCGACCGGGAGATCGCCGGCTGGTCGCCGGAGGAGTTCATCGACCGGATCCTCGTCGGCACGCTGCACGCGGGCGCCGTGGTCGTCGGCTCGAACTTCCGCTTCGGCGCGAAGGCGGCCGGTGAGGTCGCGACGCTCGTGGAGGCGGGGCGCTCGCGCGACTTCGAGACGGTCGGGGTGCCGCTCGACGGCGGCCCGCAGGTGTGGAGCTCGACCTACGTCCGCCAGTGCCTGGCGACGGGGGACGTCGCCGGCGCCGCGGAGGCGCTGGGCCGCCCGTTCACGGTCCGCGGCACCGTCGTGGAGGGCGACAAGCGCGGACGCGAGCTCGGCTACCCGACGGCCAACGTCCCGATCCCGCCCGTCGACGCCGCTCCCGCCGACGGCGTGTACGCCGGCTGGCTCACCCGCCTCGACACCCACGAGCGCTACCCCGCGGCGATCTCCGTGGGCACCAACCCGACCTTCGACGGCGAGCGCGACCGCCGGGTCGAGTCCTACGTGCTCGACCGCGACGACCTCGAGCTCTACGGCGTCGAGGTCGAGGTCGCCTTCGTCGACCGGCTCCGCGGGATGGTCAAGTTCGAGGGCATCGAGGCGCTCGTCGAGACCATGCGCGA
Organism: Nocardioides sp.; assembly: GCA_041914085.1. GTDB lineage: Bacteria > Actinomycetota > Actinomycetes > Propionibacteriales > Nocardioidaceae > Nocardioides. Next base: position 5,034 of record JAYSEC010000182.1, on the reverse strand, counting down.
CGACGTACGCCGCGCGCGCGAGGTCCTGGGTGGCTGACCCGCGCCAGAGGGACCTGACGGCCGCCGAGCACTGGTTCGTCGCCCACGGGTTGCCCTACTTCGTCGACGGGATCCGGGACGAGGTCCACCGAGGGCTGTCCCGCGCGCGCCTGGTGCGGGTCGCGCTCGTCGCGGTCGTGCTCGCCGCGCTGGTGGTGGTGGGCTTCGCGCTGGCGCCGCAGCTGGAGTGGGACGACGGTGTGGTCCCGGGCATCAACGTCGGGCTGCTGAGCGTCGTGCTCTACGGCCTCTTCACGCTGCGCGCCTGGGTGATCGCGACCTGGGCCGCCCAGCGGACGTTCTCCAGCCTCGGGTTGCTCTTCCCGCTCGTGACCCGGGCACTGCCGCTGCTGCTGCTGTTCGTGACGTTCCTCTTCATCAACGCCGAGGTGTGGGAGGTCTCCGCGCGGCTGGACGGGCGCGTCATGTGGCTGACCGTGGCGTTGTTCGTCCTCATCACGGTCGGCTTCCTGCTGGCCCGGTTGCCCGAGGAGCTGGCGGTCTTCGACGAGGAGGTCGACCCGGAGGTGATCGCCCGCCGCTGCGCGGGGACCCCGCTCGAGGGCAGGGTCGACGCGGCCGCCGTCACCGAGGAGACCCACCTGGCCGGCCTGCAGAAGGCCAACCTCCTGCTGATGCTGCTGATCACCCAGCTGGTCCAGGTGGTCCTGCTCAGCCTCAGCGTCTTCGTCTTCTTCGTCGTGTTCGGCCTGCTCGTCATGGACCCCGGCGTGGTGGAGGGCTGGACGGGGGAGCCGGTCACGGCGCTTCCCTTCGCCGAGCGGGCGAACTGGCAGCTGATCCAGGTCTCGACGTTCCTGGCAGCCTTCAGCGGCCTCTACTTCACGGTGTACGCCGTCACCGACGAGGTCTACCGCACCCAGTTCTTCAGCTCGATCCTGCGCGAGCTCGAGCGCGCCGTGAGCGTGCGCGCGGCCTACCGCTCGCTGCGTCGCACCTCCTGAGGCCGCGCAGGCCCGGACACGACGACGGGCGGCGCACCCGCCCACCTCCCGCGAAGGAAGGGGCCGGGGCGCCGCCCGTTGGGGTGGATCAGGCGTCGAGGTCCTGCTCGACCAGCGCGGCGATCGTGTCGACCGCGGCCTGGTCGTCACCGGCCACCTCGACCGTGTCGCCGTTGCCGGCGCCGAGGGTCATGATCATCAGCGACGAGCTGGCGTCGACCCCGTTGATGGTGACGTCGGAGCCGAGCTCGGCGGCCTTCTCGGCGATGATCGCGGCGGGGCGGGCGTGGAGGCCGACGGCGGAACCGACGACGACGGACTTGCTGGGCATGGTTCTCCTCTGGTCGTGCGGGTGGGACGTACGAGTGGTGCGAACAGGCGGGGGGCGGTGCTCAGACAGTAGCGACGTCGGCGTCGGAGCGGCCGAAGCTCTTGAGCACGACGACGAGCGCGGCGCCGACCGCGACACCGGCAGCGAGCGCGATCAGGTAGCCCAGCACGCCGTCGACGGCGAAGAGGACGAAGATGCCGCCGTGCGGGGCTCGCACGCTGACGTCCATCGCCATCGAGAGCCCTCCGGTGACGGCGCTGCCGGCCATGATGGCCGGGATGATCCGCAGCGGGTCGGCCGCCGCGAACGGGATGGCGCCCTCGGTGATGAACGACGCGCCGAGCAGCCAGCCGGCCTTGCCGTTCTCGCGCTCGGGCACGGAGAACAGCTGGGGTCGCAGCACCGTTGCCAGGGCGAGGGCGATCGGGGGCACCATGCCGGCGAGCATGACGGCCGCCATGATCTTGAGCTCGGGGGCGTCGTTGGACAGCGCCGCGCCACCGACCCCCGCCGCGGCGAAGCTGTAGGCCACCTTGTTGAGCGGACCGCCCATGTCGAAGGCCATCATCAGGCCCAGGATGACGCCGAGCAGCACGGCGCTGCCGCCGCTGAGGGAGCTCAGGCCGTCGGCGAGCTGCTCCATCAGCCAGGCGATGGGCCGGCCCAGCACGACGATCATCACGAGGCCCACCAGCATGGTGGTGAGCAGCGGGATGACCAGGACGGGCATCAGGCCGCGGGCCCAGGCCGGGACCTTCCAGCCGGTGATCCAGTGCGCCACCAGGCCGGCGAGCACACCGCCCACGATGGCGCCGAGGAAGCCGCTCTGCGGGACCCCGAAGGCCGAGACGTCGGTCACCAGGCCGCCCATGACGAAGCCGGGGGCGATGCCGGGCCGGTCCGCGATGGCGTACGCGATGTAGCCGGCGAGGGCCGGCACGAAGAAGGCGAAGGCGATCTTGCCGAGCATGAAGAGCGCCGCGCCGAGGTAGGCCAGCACGCCGGAGTCGAGGGGCACGTGGCCCAGCGTGGGCTCGCTGTAGGCGGTGATGTCGGGCGGGCTGAAGAGCGTGCCGTCTGCGAGGACGGCCCCGGCGTGGTTGGCGATCTCGTAGCCACCGAGGAGGAAGCCGAGGGCGATCAGGAGGCCGCCGGCGGCGACGAACGGGATCATGTAGGACACGCCGGTCATCAGGACCCGGCGGACCCGGCCGCCCCACGACTCCTCGGTTCCGTGGTCGGCGCCCGCTGCGGACGCCTCGCCCTCGACGCGCGGCGCGCTGGACGGGTCGGCGGCGTAGCGCAGCGCCTCGGCGATCATCGCGTCGGCGTCGTCGATGGGACGCTTGACGCCCGAGCTGACCATCGGCTTGCCGGCGAACCGGGCGCGGTCGCGCACCCCGACGTCCACGGCGAAGATGACGGCGCCCGCCGCGGCGATCGCGTCGTGCGAGAGCGGCGTGGAGCCGGCCGACCCCTGTGTCTCGACCTGGAGTCGTACGCCGGCGCGCTCGGCCGCGGCCTCGAGGGCCTCGGCGGCCATGTAGGTGTGCGCGATGCCGGTCGGGCACGCGGTGACGGCGACCAGCGAGGGCGTGGCGGTCGCCGTGTCGCCGGCGGGCGGGGCCGCGGCGGGTGCCGTGGCCGGCGCAGCGCCCTGGGCGGCAGCGGTCTCGCCGCCGCTCGGCGTCGCGGCGCCGGAGGGTCCGCCCGACGCGGGCGCCGGGGCGGGCTCGCCGAGCTCGTGGCTGACCAGGTCGACGACCTCCTCGGCGGACTCGGCCGCCCGCAGCGCGTCGGTGAAGGCCGGCTTGACCAGCGCGCGGGCGAGCTTGGTCAAGATGGTGAGGTGGTCGGCGTCGCCGCCCGCGGGGGCCGCGATGAGGAACGCCAGGTCGGCGGGGCCGTCCTTGGCGCCGAAGTCCACCGGGGGCTCGAGCCGGGCGAAGGCGAGGGTGGGCTCCTCGACGCCGGTGGTGCGGCAGTGCGGGATCGCGATGCCGCCGGGCAGGCCGGTGGCCGACGTCGCCTCCCGGGCGAACGCGTCCTCGACGAGCTGCTCCCTGCTGCTCGCGCGTCCGGCGTCGTCGACGACGGCGGCCAGGGCGCGGATCACGTCCTGCTTGTCGGAACCCCAGTCGGCGCCGAGCCGAACGAGGTCGGTGGTGATCAGGTCGGTCATGCGGTGCCTCCCAGGGCGGTGACGCCCACGAGCTCCGTGCGGAGGTGCGAGGGCTGGGGGATGGTGGTGCCGGGAAGACCTGCGGCGGCGCTGCCGTAGGCGACTGCGAGGGCCAGGCGATCGGGGGCGGGCAGCCCCCGGATGTCGCCGAGCAGGTAGCCGAAGAGGCTGGAGTCGCCCGCCCCGACCGTGCTGACCACGGTGGTGGGGGGCGGGGTGGCATGCCAGGCGCCCTCGGAGGTGACGAGGACCGCGCCGTTGCCGCCGAGGGTGGCGAGGACGGCGCCCACGCCACGGTCGATGAGCTGCCGGGCGGCGGCGGCGGTCGCCGCGGGGTCGGCCTCGAGCTCGTCGGCGTCGCCGCCGGTGAACGACGCGAGCTCCTCACCGTTGGGCTTCATCAGGTCGGGCGCCGCCTCGGGGAGGGCGTCGACCAGGGCCTGGAGGGGCGCCTCGCTGGTGTCGACCGCGACCCGGCCGCCGACCTCACGGAGTCGGCGTACGAGATCGGCGTAGAACCCGGCAGGGGCACCCACGGGAAGTGAGCCTGCCAGCACCGTCCAGTCGGCGCCAGAGGCGCGGACGAGCACGGCCTGGGCCATCAGCTCGAGGTGCAGCGGGAGCACCCCGGCGCCGGGTGAGTTGAGCTTGGTGGTCGTGCCGTCGGGCTCGGTGACGGTGAGGTTGACCCGCACGTCACCGGCCGGCGTGACCGGACGGCAGTCGATGCCGGCGCCGAGCAGCTCGAGGACGAACGGGTCGTCCTTCGCGGCAGGTACGACGGCGATGCTGGGGATGTCGGCACTGACCGCGGCGCGGGAGATGTTCACGCCCTTGCCGCCGGCCTGCGAGGTCACCGAGGCGACCCGGTGCACCTGGCCGCGCACCAGCTCGCCGTCGAGGGCGACCGTGCGGTCGATGCTCGGGTTGGGGGTCAGGGTCAGGATCATGCGATCACCACCTCGATTCCGGCTTGCTCCAGGGCCCGGCGGTCGACGGACTCGATGCCGCTGTCGGTGACGAGCACGTCGAGGCTGTCGAGCGTCGCGAACCGGACGGCGGTCTCCACCCCGAGCTTGGTGGAGTCCGCGAGCACGACGGTGCGTCGCGCACAGGCGATGATCGCCCGCTTGGTCGACGCCTCGTCGGAGTCCGGGGTGGTGAGGCCGTGGCCGACGGTGATGCCGTTGGTCGCCACGAAGGCGACGTCGGCCCGCAGCTCGGCGAGCGCCGCCACGGTGTCGGCGCCGACGGCGGCGTGGGTCGTCGGGCGCACCCGTCCCGGGAGGAGGTGCAGCTCGATCTGCGGCAGCCCCGCCAGCCGGGTGGCGACCGGCACGGCGTGCGTGATCACGGTCAGCCGGTGGTCGCGGGGGAGCGCGGCGGCGAAGCGGGCGGTGGTGGTGCCGGCGTCGATGACGACCACGGAGTCCGGGGGCGGGAGGAGCGCGACGGCGGCCGCGGCGATCGCCTCCTTGGCCTGCGTGTTGGACTGGTCGCGCTCGCCGATGCCTGAT
>JAYSEC010000181.1:0-7179 GCA_041914085.1 Nocardioides sp. | reverse complement strand
ACGCTCGACCTCATCGACGCGGGCGGCCCGTTCCCGGAGCCCGACCGTGACGGGTCGACCTTCGAGAACCGTGAGGACCTCTTGCCCGACCACCCGCTGGGCTACTACAAGGAGTACACGGTCCCCACACCGGGACGCGACGACCGCGGTGCACGGCGCATCGTGGCCGGCGAGGGCGGGGAGCTCTACTACACAGGCGACCACTACCGGTCCTTCTCACGCATAGCGAGGTAGAGGCATGAGCGGTCTGGCTGCAGTCCTGGCGGGGCACGAGGCGCCCGGGATCCACCTCTGGCACGGTGCGTTCGAGGTCGACGACGTACGCCACGCGGTCGAGCACGCGGGCTGGGCCTTCGGGCACGTCGACGGCTGGACCACCGGCGGCAGCAAGGCCGGCTTCCTCGCCGCGGTGGGGGAGGCGCTCGACTTCCCCGACTACTACGGGCAGAACTTCGACGCGCTCGCCGACTGCCTCCACGACGTCGGCGCCCACGCCTCCGGCGTCGTCCTCCTGTGGGACGGCTGGGGCACCCTCGCCCGCGCCGACGAGCGCGCCTTCAACGTCGCGCTCAGCGTCCTCGGCTCACGCGTCCACGCCGACCGCGGCGTGCCCTTCACCGTCCTGCTCCGCGGCGACGGCCCGCCGGTCCCCGGGATCACCAGCCTGGATTGAGCTGTCGGCGCTCGCTCCGCTGGCGCGTGCTCGGGGCAAGAGGTTGCTCACCGGCTCGGTATCTAGGGACATTCTCGTAGGTGATCTGGTCACCGCGACGACCAGATCGTCCCTAGATACCCCGGCCGTTCACACCGTGCGCTGGGTGGCCGCGGCGGCGAGCTCGGTGAGGACCTCGCGCGCGCCGGGGTCCACGTCGGCGGCGCGGAGCGCGTCGACGGCCCGGTCGGCGAGGTGGCCGATGACCTCCTCGACCTGCGCCCGCGCGCCGGAGTCCTCGATGATGCCGCGCAGCTCGTCGACGTCGGCGGCGGTGAGCGGCGTACCGAGGGCCTCGTCGAGGCGCCGGGCGCGTGCCGGGGGAGCGGCGTCGAGCGCGAGCGCGACCAGCACGGTGCGCTTGCCCTCCACCAGGTCGTCGCCGGCGGGCTTGCCGGTCTCCTCGGGGTCGCCGAAGACGCCGAGGAGGTCGTCGCGGAGCTGGAACGCCTCGCCGAGCGGCAGGCCGAAGCGGGTGAGCTGCTCGAGCTGTACGCCGGTGGCGCCCGCGAGGCCCGCGCCGATGTGCAGCGGCCGCTCGATGGAGTACTTCGCCGACTTGTAGCGCAGCACCGTCATCGCGGTGTCGACGTCGGCCCGCCCGCGGGCCTGGACCGACACGTCGAGGAACTGCCCGGCGATCACCTCGTTGCGGCACAGCTCGAACAGGCGCAGCCCGGCCGCCACCTCGTCGGCGGCGAACCCGCTGTGGCGGAGCATGTCGCCGGCCCAGCCCAGCTGGAGGTCGCCGAGCAGGATGGCGGCGGCGGCGCCGTACTGGGCCGGGTCGCCGCGCCAGCCGGCGGAGCGGTGCTCGGCCTCGAAGGCGCGGTGGGTGGCGGGCCGGCCGCGGCGGGTGTCGGAGGCGTCCATGTAGTCGTCGTGGACCAGGGCGCTCGCGTGGAGCATCTCCAGCGAGGCGCAGGCGCGGGCCAGGGCCGGGGCGTCGTCGACCTGCGGCCGGACGGCGCGGTAGCCCCAGTGGCAGAAGGCCGCGCGGAACCGCTTGCCGCCGCGGACCGCCGTCCGCGCCTCGTCGATCAGGCGTCCGGCGTCCGGGCCGAGCGCGGAGAGCTCGGCGGCTCGGTCGTCGAGGAACGCGTCGAGCACCTCCTGGACCTCGTCGCGGAAGGCTGCGGGGTCCCAGGTCGTCACCTATTCAGCCTAAACATGGGACGGGATGCCCCGGACGGCGCATCCCTCCGTAGGCTGTTGCGTATGACGCACGCACGGGGACTGAGCATGCGCGAGCTGCTCGCGCGCGGAGACCGATCCTTCTCCTTCGAGTTCTTCCCGCCCAAGGACGAGGCGGGGGAGCAGCAGCTCTGGCAGGCCATCACCGAGCTGGAGCCCTACGCGCCGACCTTCGTGTCGGTGACCTACGGCGCCGGTGGCACGACCCGCGACCGCACGGTGGCGATCACCGCGCGGATCGCGCGCGAGACCAGCCTGCTCCCGGTCGCCCACCTGACCTGCGTGGGCCACACCACCGGCGAGATCGAGGCGATCCTCGACGACCTGGACGCGGCCGGCGTCCAGCACGTGATGGCGCTGCGCGGCGACCCGCCGGGCGGGCCCGGCACGCCGTGGACGCCCACCGACGGCGGCCTCACCTACGCCAGCGAGCTGGTGAGCCTGATCCGGCGGCGTCCCGACATGCGCATCGGCGTCGCCGCGTTCCCCGAGGGCCACGTCGACGCGGCCGACCTCGACCAGGACGCGCGGGTGCTCAAGGCGAAGTACGACGCCGGGGCGGAGTTCGCCGTCACCGAGATGGTGCTGCGGGCCTCCGACTACGTCGCGCTGGTCGAGCGCGCGGAGGCCGTCGGCGCCGACCTGCCGATCATCCCGGGCATCATGCCCATCCTGAACCTGCGCTCGATGGAGCGGATGGTGGAGCTGTCGCGGCGCGAGCTCCCCGAGGAGGTCCGCGCCCGGCTGACGCCGTACGCCGACGACCCCGCGCGGCTGCGTGAGGAGGGCATCGCCATCGCGACCGAGCTCTGCGAGGCGCTGCTCGACGCCGGTGCGCCGGGGCTGCACTTCTACACCCTCAACCGCTCCAAGGCGACGCGCGAGATCTTCGACAACCTGCGCATCACCGTCTGAGCCGGGCGCCACGGCGGCGCACTACGGTGGCGTCATGCGCACCGTCACCGTCACCGGGACCGGCACCGCCAGGGTCGCTCCCGACAGCGCCGTCGTCCGGGTCGCCGCGGTGGCCCGCGGCACCGGCGTGGCCGAGGCGTACGACGCCATGGCTGCCAGCGCGACCACCGTCGTCGAGGTCGCGGGCCGCCACACGGAGACCCGGAGGATCGCCTCGACCGGCATCTCCGTGTGGCCGTTCCACGACCACGAGGGGCGCCGCCAGGGCTACGAGGCGCGCCACGCCTTCTCCCTCGCGTGCGCCGACCTCGCCGAGGCGGGGACGATGCTCGCCGAGCTGGCCCGCGAGGTCGGCGACGGCCTGGCCGTCGACAGCGTCGGGCTCGAGGTCACCGAGGACCACGGGGCAGGCGGCAAGGCGCGCGAGGCGGCCTTCCACGACGCCCGCGAGAAGGCCGCGGCGCTCGCGCGGATGGCGGTGCGGGGCTCGGCGCGGTGCAGTCGGTCGTCGAGACCACCGGCGGCGACGGCTCCGGCCCGCTGGTCAAGGTCGCCATGGCGCGCGACTCCGGCGGCGGGGTCGAGCCGGGGGAGACGACGGTGACCACGGCCGTCACGGTCGTGTGGGAGCTGGCCTGATCAGGCCCGCCCGACCAGCTCGGCCACGAGCGCCGCGCTCAGCCCGGTGAAGGGCAGCCCGGAGCCCGTCGTCGCGTGGGCGCCGGCGGTGAGCACGCCCGGCACCGGGGTCCGCGGGCCCAGCCTGGTGCGGGCCGTGCGCGGACCCTGCCACAGCACGCCGTGCGGCGAGCCACCCCACTGCTCCACCAGCTCGCGCGGCGAGAGGTCGACCCGGGTGACCACCTGCCGGCGCACGTCGAGCCCGCGGCGCGCGAGCGCGAGCAGCGGGTCCTCGGCGAGGCGGCCGCGGCCCAGCACGGTCCACGCCGCCCCGCCCTCGGGCGCGCGGCCGCCGGCGCGCACGACGAGGAGCGGGTCGCCGTGCAGCACGAGCTCGTGGGGCACCTCGGGCACGTCGCCCTCGAGCCCGACGTGGCACACGACCGGCGGGATCGCCGGCATCGTCCTCCTGACGTAGGGCGCGAGCGTGGGCAGCCGGCGCGGGTCGACGGCGACGACCACGCGCTCGGCCGGGACGACGCCGCCCGCCGTCCGGACCCCGGTGACGCCGTGGTCCCCGACGACCAGGTCGAGCGCCTCGGTCGCGGTCAGCACCGTGACGCCGCGCAGCGCCAGCCGCTCGGCCATCGCCGTGCCCAGGGCGGCGAGGCCGCCCGGGACGGTCCAGGCGCCGAAGCGCTGCTCCAGGTAGACGTCGACGCCGGCGAAGACCGGGACGTCACCCAGGTCGTGGCCGTCCATGACCAGCCGGTGGCCGGCCACCAGCCGCAGCCGCTCGTCGGTGAACGCCCGCCGCAGCCGCTTCCGCAGCGACTCGCGGCGACCGAGCAGGTCGGTCAGCTCGCGGGGCGCCACGTCGGGGTCGAAGGGCCGCTCGAACCACTCCTTGCGCAGCAGCTCCCACGCGTCGCCGTACGTCGCCACGTGGTCGACCCACTGGCGGCCGAGGCCGGGAGCGAGCGCGTCGACGGCGGCGAGCTGGGCCGACCTCGACCCGCCGGGCAGGCGCAGCGTGGAGCCGTCGTCGAAGCGGTGCTCGCGCACCAGGTCGAGCGGCTGCAGGTCGACCTCGCGCTCGAGCGGGCGGCCGGACTTGCGGAAGAGGTCGCGCACGACCGCAGGCAGCAGCGTCGTCGTCGGGCCGGCGTCCCAGGCGAAGCCGTCGCGCTCGACCGTGGTGAGTGCCCCGCCGAGGTGGGCCGAGCGCTCGAGGAGGGTGACGTCGTGGCCGAGCTTCGCGAGCCGGGCCGCCGCGGCCATGCCACCGAAGCCACCGCCGACCACCACCACGCGCGCCACGGTGGGTCACCCTAGGCGGTCGGGCCGACCTGACCGACCGGGTCCTTCTTCTTCCAGCGGCGCCAGCCGCGACGCACCGCCCGCCCGAGGAGGAACAGCAGCACCAGGCCGACCAGCAGCAGGACGCCGGCGATCGCGGCGGCCGCCCGCGGGTGCTCGAGGGAGAACCAGACCACGCCCAGCACGGCGGCGTCCTCGGTCAGGCTCGCCACGATGTTGCTCGCGGGCTCGGGGGAGGAGTTGATGGCGAGGCGCCCGCCTGCCTTGGCGAGGTGGCTGAGCAGCGCCGTGCCGCCGCCCACGACCCCGAGCACGGCCTGGTCGAGCGAGGCGGCGTCGCCGGCGAGCAGCACGCCGATGACGGCGCCGGCCGTCGGCCGGATGGCGGTGGAGATCGCGTCCCAGGTGGAGTCGACGTAGGGGATCTTGTCGGCGATGAACTCCATCGCGTAGAGGAAGCCGGCCACCGCCAGCACGTCCCAGCGCCCCAGCACGTCGGGGATCTCGGCGAACGAGCCCACCCGGTCGGCGATCCCGAGGACCAGCACCACGAGGTAGGCGTTGATGCCGCTCGCCCAGCCGCTGGAGAACGTGAGTGCCAGCGCGTCCATCAGTCCACGTCCACCTCGACGGCGCCGGTCATCTCGACCAGCTCGTCGTACGTCGTGGAGAAGACGGCGGCCGGGTGGCCCGCGGCCGCCCACACCACCGGGTGCTGCCGCAGCCACGGGTCGATCCAGGTCCGCACGGGCGCGGGGTGGTCGATGGGGGACACGCCGCCGATGACCTGCCCGGTGTGCCGTCGTACGAAGTCGGGGTCGGCACGCTTCAGGCGGCCGACGCCGATGCGCTCGGCGACCGCCGCGGTGTCGACCCGGTGGGCCCCGGAGGTCAGGATCAGCACCGGCTCGCCGTCGGCGTCGAAGAGGAGGCTGTTGGCGATGGCGCCGACATCACACCCCAGCGCGGCCGCGGCGAGTGCCGCGGTGTGGGCGCTGTCGGGCAGGATGACCACGTCACCCGTCCCACCGCGCCGGGTGAGCTCGCCTCGAAATGAGGTGATGGACGTGTGCTCGCTCGACATGATGGCGAGCCTAGCGACGACGACCGATCAGCCCGAGGAGTTTGCATGGCGCGCGACGTGCCCGGATCCGTGGTCAACAGCATGCGAGTGCTGGGGCTCATCGTGGCGACGTCGGGGGTGATCACGCTGCTCATCTGGCTGATGCGCGACGACGTCATCCTTGGCTGGGCCGAGGGCAATCCGTCCGCGCAGGAGATCCTGGCGCAGGGCGGCATCGAACAGCTGCGCGAGAGCCCGATCGTCCCGGGCTTCGTGGCGCTGTCGGTGGTGGCGTTCGTCGGCTTCGCCGCCCTTGCGGTGGTGCTCGGCTCCTTCTTCCTCGGCGGCCACGGCTGGGCCCGCCTGGTGCTGACCGCCACCGCCGGTGTGGGCGTGCTGGTCGGCGCGGTCGCCCTCGACGCGCACCTGCCGACGATCTTCGTCGTGCTCTCCGCCCTCGTGATCGTGGAGGGCCTCGTGCTGTCCTTCTTCCTCTGGCGCCGCGACACCACCGCCTACCTCCGCCGGACCTGACCGCTGCCTCTCCGCCCGTTCGCCGATTCCCTTGACGGGCTGTCGGTGGGGGGTAGTACCGTTCTGGGTGTTCGAACAGATGTTCGATGCGACCCGGTGGCGGTGACCTCGACCCCCACCGTCACCGGGTCGCCCCCGGGGTCGACGGACGTGTCGAGGAGGCGCAATGAGGCAGTACGACGACCCCGTCGAGGTGCGACGGGGCGAGACCGAGGACCCCGACCAGTTCCTGTGGCGCGGTCGGCTGTGGAAGGTGCGGGCGGTCGTCGCCCACTGGGTGGAGACCGGGCCCTGGTGGCAGTCGGCGCTCCGGCCGGCCGGCGCGGCTGGGGGCACCGGCGCGGCGCTCGACCCGGTCGCCGAGCGGGAGCTGTGGCGCGTCGAGGCCGGGCGCGGCATGCCCGGCGAGACGGCGGGCTCCTACGGCGTCTTCGACCTGTCCTTTGACTGGGCCGACGGGCGCTGGCAGCTCGTCGGCTGCCTGGACTGAGGGGAGCCGATGATGGGTCCCCACATGCTGCCGGCCACCGCCCACTCCTACCTCGAGCGGTCGGCGACGTCCCTGCGCGAGTCGATCACGGCCCGCGACGTGCCCACCCGCTACGCCTGCGCCCACGTCGCGGCCCTGTGCGCCGCCGCCGCGCTCCTCGCCGCGCGGGCCCGGCCGGCTCCTCGGGCCCGGCGCCAGAAGAACGCCTGGGTCCTGCTCGCGGAGGTCGCGCCCGAGCTCTCGGAGTGGGCCAGCTTCTTCGCCGCCGGCGCCGCCAAGCGGGCCGCGGCCGAGGCGGGCTCCACGCGCGCGGTCACCGAGCGCGAGGCC
>JAYSEC010000180.1:0-7185 GCA_041914085.1 Nocardioides sp. | reverse complement strand
TGTCGGTGTACGAGCCCGGCTGCCCGTCGGCGCCGAACGACTCCTTGAACGCCGCCGCGCTCGTGGCCGTGCACAGCCGGGTGTTGCCGTCCATGTGCGGGGTGCCGAGGCCGGCTTTCCCGATCACCGCCAGCGTGTAGTACTCCTCCAGGAAGAGCTGACCCGAGGTGTAGAAGCCGTGGCTCAACGGGCCCTTCTCGTCCAGCAGCGCACGCGACTTCTCCACGATGCGGCCCATCGCGGTGTCCCAGTCCGTCTCGACCAACCGGCCGCCCTCCCGCACCAGCGGGCGCGTCAGCCGGTCACCGGCACGCGCCCAACGCGTCGACCCGTACAACCCCTTCGGCCCGAGCCGGCCATGATTGACCACGTCGGTGGCGCGACCACGCACGCCGACCATCCGCCCGTCCTTGACCGCGATGTCCATCCCGCAGCCGTTGCTGCACAACAGGCACGCCGACTGCACCCACGACTCGACATCCCGCTCCTCGATCCCCGGATCGAGGTACTGGTCCACGCGGGCCGGCCACACCGTCCCCTTGGCGTGCGGCGTGCGGAGCCCGTAGATGTCGGCGATCCGGTCGGTCACTGCTCCTCCTGATCGTGAAGTCGTGCGCCGCTCCGGCGCCCAGTACATGCGCAAGCGCATAGACTCTCAGTGGAGCACCGACAACCAAACCTGAGACAGACCCAGAGGGGTGAGGGGTGAGGCGTGAGCCCGAAGGCGAAGAGCACCTCCCAGCCGGCCGCCGAGGCCGACCTACGCGCTGCGCAGGCGCTGCTCGACCTCAGCCGTGTGCTGATGGGCATCACCCTGCGGGCCGTGGCCGCCGCACCGGTTGCCCTGACCGTCCCGCAGCACCGGGTCCTCCTGACGATCGCAGCCGACGGCCCGCGACGCGTCGGCGCCCTGGCCGACGACCTCGGCGTGAACCAGTCCAACGCCAGCCGGATCGTCGACCGCCTCGTCAGCCAACGGCTCGTGCACCGCACGCGAGACCGTGAGGACGGACGCGCCTCGCTCGTCGAGCTGACACGCGAGGGGCACGACGTGCTCGACGCCGTGGGCGAGCACCGCCTGGCGGCGCTGCTCGATGTCGTCTCGAGGGTGCCTGAGGACGCCACCGGTCTTGCCGTTGCGCTCGAGCAGCTCAGTGCCGCGACCGAGCAGGGTGGGTTCGGCGAGGACGACCGTGCCCAGCATCACGGCGAGCCTTCGCCCGCTGGGGGACGCTCGCGTCCACCGCGATCCCCACGAGGGCGCCCAGCGCCGTGAGCCCGGCGTAGCCGAGCGCGTAGTGCCATGGGTGCGCGTCTCCGACCAGCAGGACGAACAGGGCAGTGACGGGGACCCAGCTCGATCGTCGTCCGAGCCAGTGCCACGACCCGACGGCGACCCCGACGCCGGTGGCCAGCACGAGTGCGGCCAGCTGGGGAAGGGGCGGCGTTTGCGCGAGCAGGGCAACCCCGGCGCCGAGCCCGATTGCCGTGAGGGCCTGCACGGTGTCGCGCAGGGACCGCGCGAGGGTGGCGGAGGTGGCGATGACGGCCCCCAGTGGCGCGTAGTAGGGGTAGTCGTTTGCCACGCCGCCCAGCGGCTGGACGACCACCCACGCCAGCCCCGCTGCCAGGGACGCCTTGAACGACAACACCAGCGTCGGGTGCCGGCGGAACCAGGCGACCGCAGCACTGCGTATTTGAATGCGGTTGCGCATGTAGTTCATGGTAGACGGGTACGTCCCGAGGACTGGGGCTAGCACCCAAGGCAAGGAGGAAGCACCGTGCGAGCACTGACGGTCGAACCAGGACGGGCGAACTCGGCGCAGGTCGAGGACGTCCCTGATCCCACGCCGGGAGATGACGAGCTCCTCGTGCGCGCGGTCGCGGTCGGCGTGTGCGGAACGGACAAGGAGATCGCGCGAGGCGAGTACGGATGGGCTCCCCCGGGCCGGCCACGACTGGTCCTGGGACACGAGTCGCTGGGGCGGGTGGAGCATGCTCCTGCGGGCAGCGACTTCAGTCCGGGGGACCTCGTCGTGGGCGTGGTCCGCAGACCCGACCCCGAGCCGTGCGGTGCTTGTGCGCACGGCGAGTGGGACATGTGCCGTAACGGCCGCTACACCGAGCGGGGCATCAAGTCCCTGGACGGGTTCGCCAGCCAGCTGTGGACCACACCTGCCGCGTACACCGTCCCGGTCGACGACCGCCTCGGACCGGCCGGCGTGCTGACGGAACCGACCAGCGTGGTGGCCAAGGCGTGGGAGCAGGTGGACCGTACCGGTGACCGGGCCTGGTTCGCCCCGCGCACGGTGCTGGTGACCGGCGCCGGGCCGATCGGGCTCCTGGCCGCGATGATTGGTGTGCAGCGCGGCCTGGACGTCCATGTTCTCGACCGCGTCACCGAGGGTGTGAAACCCGAGCTGGTCGCATCCCTGGGCGCGACCTACCACCACGGGAGCCTCGCCGACGCCGCCCGCACAGCCCGTCCTGACGTCGTCATCGAAGCCACCGGCGTGGGGTCCGTGGCGTTCGACGCCATGGCCGAGACCGGCTCGTACGGCATCGTCTGCCTCACGGGCGTCTCACCGAGGGGACGGACGCTCCAGATCGACGCCGGGGCGCTCAACCGGGAGCTCGTGCTGGAGAACGACGTCGTCGTGGGGTCGGTCAACGCCAACATGCGCCACTACCGGGCGGCAGCCGATCACCTCGCGCAGGCCGACGTCGCCTGGCTGCGACGGCTGATCACCACCACGGTGCCTCTCGGGGACTTCGCCACAGCGTTCGACCAAGGTGGCGACGACGTGAAGGTGGTCATCTCGTTGGAGGACTCGTGAGGGCCCGCACCCCGATCGAGGACTACGCCCTGATCGGCGACCTGCACACCGCCGCGCTCATCAGCCGCGATGGCTCGATCGATTGGCTCTGCCTGCCCCGCTTCGACTCCGCGGCCTGCTTCGCCGCGCTGCTCGACGGCCCGGAGGCAGGGCACTGGACGCTGCAACCGGCCGCCGACCCGTCCCCGGACCTGGCGCCCCGGGCGACGATGCGGGACTACGACGCTCACAGCCTGGTGCTGCGCACCCGCTGGGACACCGACAGCGGGGCGGTCGACGTCATCGACTTCATGCCACCGCGCGGCGAGGCAGCCGACGTCGTCCGCATCGTCGAAGGCGTCCGCGGGTCGGTGGACATGCACTCCACTCTCAGGCTCCGCTTCGACTACGGCCGCGTCCGACCCTGGGTCCGCACCGGCCACGAACGACCCGACACCGGGGACGATCGCCACACCCACGAGGGCGCTCGCGGGGCACATGGCGGCGACACAGGTGCAGGCAACACACGTGTGGGCGACGAACGCGCAGGCGCGGACGACGTGGACGAGGGAGCGAGCGAGGTCACCGCCGTCGGCGGGCCGGACGCCGTGTGGCTCCACGCGGATGTCCCAATGCATCTGGGCGATGGCACCATCACCTCCCGTTTCACCGTACGTGCCGGCGACCAGGTGGCGTTCGTGCTCACCCACCGAGCCTCGCACGAACCCGCCCCCAGGCCGGCGCACCCTCACGCCGCGCTTCGCGACACCACCAAGTTCTGGGACGACTGGCTCGAGCGGTGCACCTACACAGGACCGTGGGCCCACGACGTGCGCCGCTCGCTGCTCCTGCTCAAGGCGCTCACGTACGCCCCCACTGGCGGGATCCTTGCCGCCGCGACCACCTCGCTGCCCGAGGACGTCGGCGGCGTCCGCAACTGGGACTACCGCTACTGCTGGCTACGAGACGCCACCTTCACCCTGCAGGCACTGCTCGGCACCGGCTACACCGACGAAGCAAAGGCATGGCGCGAATGGCTCGTCCGGGCGGTCGCCGGTGACCCGTCCAAGCTCCAGATCATGTACGGCCTCGACGGCACCCCGCGTCTTCCCGAGACCACGCTGCCGTGGCTCGACGGCTACGCGAGCTCCCAGCCCGTCCGCACCGGCAACGCCGCCGCCGAGCAGTACCAGCTCGACGTGTGGGGTGAGACGCTCGACGGCCTCTACCAGGCACGCGAGGCCGGGCTCGACAGCGTCGACACCGCCTGGCAGCTGCAACACGCGCTGCTCGACTGGCTCGAAGGCCACTGGGAGGAGCCTGACAACGGGCTGTGGGAGATGCGCGGCCCGCGCCGCCACTTCACCCACTCCAAGGTCATGGCGTGGGCCGGTGTCGACCGCGCCGTCCGCACCGTTGAACGCCACGGCCTCGACGGCCCTGCCGACCGGTGGCGCGCCCTCGCCGACCGCATCCACCACGACGTGTGCACGCACGGATACGACGCAGACCGCAACACCTTCACCCAGTTCTACGGCTCGCAGGGCCTTGACGCGTCGTTGCTGCTGATCCCCAAGGTCGGGTTCCTGCCCTGGAGTGACGAGCGCGTCGTCGGCACCGTGCACGCCGTCGAGACCGAGCTCCGCCGCGACGGACACCTCCTGCGCTACGACCCGACCGCCGACGGCGGCCCCGACGGCCTGCCCGGCACCGAAGCACCGTTCATCGCGTGCGGCTTCTGGCTGGTCGAGGCCCTCCACGGCATCGGGCAACGCGACCGCGCGGCCACGCTCTTCGACGAGCTGCTCGCCTTGCGCAACGACGTCGGGATGCTCAGCGAGGAGTACGACCCGGGCACCAACGCCCACCTCGGCAACACACCCCAAGCATTCAGCCTCGTCGGACTCGTCAACGCCGCCCTACGCCTCTCGGAGGGTGCCCCAAAGCCAGCCCGACGACCCGACTCTGAGAGGACATGATGCTGACAACACTGCTCTACGCGCTTGGCGCGTCACTCCCCCTCGTCATCGGCGCCGCCGTGGGGGTGAGGTGGGAACCGCCGAAGCATCTCGTTGCTGCCGTACTCGCGTTCGCCGCAGGCGCCCTCATCGTGTCCACCTCCTTCGAGCTCTTCGAGCCCGCGTACCAAGGCGGTGGAGCGTGGCGCGCCGGCGGCATGTTCGCTGCCGGAGCGGTCGTCTTCGTCGCAGCCGACACCTGGCTCGACCGCCGCTACCAGCGCAGCGCGGCCGGTGTCGCGCTGCTCGCAGGGGTGACGCTCGACGGCATCCCCGAGAACACGGCGCTCGGTGTCTCGCTCAACGACTCGGCCAGCGTCGCGCTGCTCGTCGCCGTGTTCGTCAGCAACTTCCCCGAAGCACTCGCCGGCGCACGCAGCATGATGGACAAAGGCCGGAGCGGACGCGCCGTGGTCCTGGTATGGGCTGCAGCGACGCTTCTGCTCGCCGCAGCCGTGTTCCTCGGGAAGTACCTGTTCGCCGGCGCGAGCCCCACCGCTCTCTCCTACCCCTTGGCGTTCGCGGGCGGCGCCGTGCTCGCGTCCGTGATCGACACCCTCGCCCCGGAAGCCTTCAGCGAGGGCGGACCCGTCATCGCGCTCGCCAGCGCCGCCGGCTTCGTCACCGGCTACCTCCTCAGCGCCTAACCGACCTCACCGGGAGTTGACCATGAGTGGAGCAGCCGAGTCTCCCGCACGTCAGCGATCGCGGGCGCCCGGGCAGACCCGGGACGAGTCCCGAACCGGCATGCGAGCGAGCCTGCCCGCGCGCACCTCGACAGACGGCCGACGCCCGCACGGGCCCACGCAGTCACCTGGAAGGCGCAGCTGATGCCTGTCTGGGCGCAAGCCGGGCTATGGGGCCTGCTCGCTGGTGGCGCTCTCGTCGTCGGCGCTGCGATCGCCTGGTCCGTGCGCGTACCGCAGCGCGTCGTCGCATCCGTGATGGCGTTCGGAGCCGGGGTGCTGATCTCCGCCCTGGCCTTCGACCTCGTCGACGAAGCCGAAGCCAGCGGCGGTCTCACCGCAACCGCGCTCGGCTTCCTCGCCGGCGCCACCGCCTACGTGGTCGCCAACGTCGCCCTGGCGCGTCACGGTGCGGCCCACCGCAAGCGCTCCGAAGCCCAACAACCCTCGGAAGAGGAGCACGGCGGCTCCGGGGCGGCGATCGCCGTCGGCGCGCTCCTCGACGGGATACCGGAGTCGGTCGTCCTCGGCCTGTCGTTGCTGTCCGGCAACGGGATCGGCGTCTCGGTGCTCGCCGCGATCTTCATCTCCAACCTCCCCGAGGGGCTCTCGAGCGCTGCGGGGATGAAGAAGGCGGGTCGCAGCGCGCGCTACGTGTTCGGTGTGTGGTCAGCGATCGCGGTCGCGTCAGGCGTCGCCGGACTGCTCGGCGCGCTCCTCCTCGACGGTGCGTCAGCGCAGACCGTCGCTTCCATCACCGCACTGGCGGCGGGAGCGATCCTGGCCATGGTGGCCGACACGATGATCCCCGAGGCGTTTGAGCGAACCCACTTGTACGCCGGTCTCATCGCGACGGTCGGTTTCATTCTCGCGTTTGCGATCGAGCGAGCCGCGTGAGCTTGGTGCCGGCCTTGACGAGTTTGATGACATTCCGACGAGCGGACTTACGACCCTTGTGCGTGCCGATGTTCTGTCCCACCTACGCGATGCCTACACAATCCACGGGATCGACACCGTCTCCATCGTGGACGCAGCCCTCGGGCGGTCCACCGCTGAGAAGTGCTTGTGGGCGGCGGTCTGTTGGGTAGACGTGCCACTACCGACCATGACAATCAACGGCGGAGTCCATGTCGCTGTCGGGACGGTGTCCAACGGACCGGCCGGTTCCGCGACTCCCACCTCGAGGCCGCGCGAGTGGTCGAGCTGGTCCGTTCGCACTCGTTGACCCGCGCACCCGGTTTCCTCCACTACCACGACGTCGAGCTCGCGGCCCTACTCACGCAAGACCTCGATGGAGCCCGCACATTCCTACGACGCTAACTGGGCGAACGTGCGTCGCCCGCCGCCTCAGCAGAGCTCTGCGACACCGTCGCCGCACACATCGCGCGCAACACCGTCGCCTACCGCGTCAAGAAGTTCGAGGAGGTCGATGGACGCTCCGTCGGCGAGCGACGTCTCGAGCTTGGGGCGGCCCTGCGCTATGCCGCGTTCCTCGGCCATGATGCGCTCGGAGCCGACGCACCGGAAAAGTGATGACCCGCGGCGCGCCATGTCCACCGAAGCGGCCCGACTTGCTCATCATTTTCCATCCTGTTGCGTACCCGGTGCACCCCACGACTCGCTCGAGACGACGTTTTCGCAGGTCAACTGTGCAGTGGCGTCAGA
>JAYSEC010000179.1:0-7229 GCA_041914085.1 Nocardioides sp. | reverse complement strand
TCGAGGGCGGCGACGTCCTGCTGCTCGCCCCGGGCGTGATCGCGGTCGGCGTCGGGGAGCGTACGACGCCCGCCGGCGTCGAGCGGCTGGCCCGCCAGGTCTTCCACGCCGACCTCGCGCACACCGTGCTGGCCGTCCCGATCGCCCAGGAGCGGGCGACGATGCACCTCGACACCGTGTGCACGATGGTCGACGTCGACAAGGTCGTGATGTACCCCAACGTCGCCGACACCCTCCGCGCGGTGACGGTCACGCTCGACGACCCGGGCTCGGGCGAGTCCGACCTGACCCTGAGCGTCAGCGACTCCGAGCCCTTCCTCGTCGCGGCGGCCAAGGCCATGCAGATCGACACGCTGCACCAGATCGACACCGGCCTCGACCCGGTCACCGCCGAGCGCGAGCAGTGGGACGACGGCAACAACACCCTGGCCCTCGCCCCGCGGGTGGCCGTCGCCTACGAGCGCAACGACGAGACCAACGACCGGCTCGAGGACGCCGGCATCGAGGTGGTGCGCATCGCCGGTTCCGAGCTCGGCTCGGGTCGCGGCGGCCCGCGGTGCATGAGCTGCCCGATCTCCCGGGAGCCGCTCGCCGTCGACTGAGCGGTTCAGTGCACACCTGTTGACCGGTTGGGCATCACGTTCGGGCCGCTGGGTCGTTGACCCGGCATGACTTCCTCGATCCTCGACGCCCTCGACCCCGCCGACGCGCGCCGGGTCCTGGCCGCCGGAAACCCGCTGACGCTGCCCCAGGGATGGTCGCCCATCGCCGAGAGCACCCCCGCCGACAAGGCCTACCTCATCACCGAGGGCGAGGTGTCGGTCCGCAAGGGCGGCACCGAGGTGGCCACCCTCGGACCGGGCGCCGTCGTCGGCGAGGCCGCCATCGTCAACAAGACCCTGCGCTCGGCCACGATCGTGGCGCTGACGCCGCTGAAGGTCGTGCACTTCACCAGGGAGCGCATCCAGGAGCTCGTCGAGGACGTCCCGGCCTTCGGCGAGGCCCTGCGGGCCGCGGCGGCCGAGCGGCTCGAGCGGGGCTGACCCGACCGTGGCCATCGAGTCGGGGCCCCCGCTGCCCGAGCTCCCGCCCGACCTGTCCGAGGTGATGGAGTCCCTGCTGCTCGGCGAGGCACCCAGCCTGACGCGCGTGCAGGTGGCCGAGCGAGCCGGCGTACCCCTCGACGTGGCGGTCACCCTGTGGCACCAGCTCGGCTTCCCGCACCGCGACGACGAGGACGTGGCCTTCTCCGAGAGCGACGTCGAGGCGTTGCGGCTCAGCGCCGACCTGGTGGAGCTGGGCATCCTCCCGGCCGAGTCGCAGGCGGCGCTGGTGCGCACCTGGGGCCGCAGCTACGCCCGCCTGGCCGAGTGGCAGACCACGCTCCTCGCCGGGCTCGCGGTCGAGGGGGACGACCCGGCCGCGCAGCTCACCACCCTCGCCGGCGACGTGCTGCCCCGGGTCGAAGCGCTGCAGACCTATGTCTGGCGGCGCCACCTCGCCAGTGCCGCGCAGCACCTGCTCGGGGACTCCGACGCCCTCGCGCGGACCGAGACGCTGCTGACGGTCTGCTTCGTCGACATCGTCGGCTACACGACGCAGAGCCGGAGCCTGGACGGCGCGGAGCTCGTCGCGTGGGTGGACCGCTTCGAGCAGGACACCTCCGCGCTCGTGGTCGACCACGGCGGGCAGGTGATCAAGACGATCGGCGACGAGGTGCTCTTCACCGTCGCCGACCCGGCGGCGGCCGTCACGGTCGCCCACATCCTGGCCGCGCGCGGCGAGGACGCCGACGACCCGTTCCCGCGGGTGCGGGCCGGCATCGCGCACGGACCCGTCGTACGCCGCCTCGGGGACGTGTTCGGGTCCACCGTCAACGCCGCCTCACGCCTGACCTCGGCCGCCCGCCCGGGGTCCGTCCTGGTCGACGCCGGGGTCCACGAGGCGCTGGCGGAGCCCCGCGACGAGGAAGGGGACGGCGCCGGGGACGGCGGTCAGTGGCGCTGGCGTCGCCTGCGACGCGTCTCGGCCAAGGGCTTCCGGCACCTCGAGGCGTGGCGGGTGCGGCCCGCCCACGACGTCGACGCGGACCCGGGGACGTGAAAGCCCGGTCGTTGTTGACGGGGGAAACAACAACGACCGGGCGACTGCCAATCTACTCCGCTCGCGAGCGCGCGCACAACAGTCCGAGACGTTGTGTTCGGCACGTGGAACGGACGTAGCCCGATCCTTACCGGATCGTCACCTGCCGGTTGGCCAGACCTGCGCGGGCGGAGCGCTCGGCCGCGGTCAGCTCGCCAGCCTCGAGCGCCTCCTCCAGGTCGGCGGCGAACTTCCGAGCGGGGTCCTCCAGCACGTCGGCGCCGGTGCCGACCGGCAGGTCCCAGACCGGGGCCAGCAGGCCGTGGGCGCGGAACATCCCGACGAACCGCGAGCCCTCGGCGATCGAGTCCTGGCCGGCGGCGTGGAGGCGCGCCAGCGCGTCGAGGAGGCGGTCCTCCTGGTGCGGCATCACCCAGCGCAGGTGCTCCTTGGTGCCGACGTTGGTCCAGTACGCCGCCTCGACCGAGGCCAGCCGCGAGGTGGGCATGACCCCGCCGTTGGCCTGCTCGAGCGCCGCCTCCATGGCCGCGTCGCGCTCGGGGATGTCGTCGATCCAGTACTCGAAGCCGTCGTGGACGGTGATGTCGAGCGTCGTGTCGCTGATGAGGTCCTGCAGGCTCGGTCCCTCGCCGGGCGCCGTGGGGAGGCCGACGATGCCGGGCTCCTCGGTCGCCAGGGCGGCCTCCAGGACGGCACCGAGGTCGCGGGCCGGGTTGCCGTAGGAGTGCTGGACCTGCAGGCCGAGCCAGATGTCGCCGGACTCGCGGACCATCGCCGGCGCGGCACCGGGCAGGAGGGTCGCCAGCCGGACGGTGCGCGAGCCCTCCTTCAGCGTCAGCGGTGCGGTCGCGGCGGGCACCAGCTCGCGGAGCGCGATCACGTCGCACTCGCTCGGCATCCCCTCGAAGGGTCGGGCCACGAAGGTCGGGGCGGCGCCACCGGCGGCACCGTGGCAGGCCTTGTAGCGCTTGCCGGAGCCACAGGGGCAGGGCTGCCGGGGGCCCACCTCGCCGGGAGCGGCGGCAGCGGGCTTGGACGTGGTGCGGGACTTCTTGGCCATACCCGGAAACCTAGCCGTCGAGCAGGTCCAGCATGTAGGCCGGGCGGTCGCTGATGACGGCCGTGACGCCGAGGTCGAGGCAGAGCTGGAGGTCCTCGGCGGTGTTGACGGTCCACACGTGGATCTCCCGGCCCTCCTTGACCAGGTGCTTCCCGAGGCCGGGGTGGTCGCGCAGCTCGTCGATGCCGGGGCCGATGATCCAGTCGTCGCCGACCACGGGTCGCAGCACCGGCCAGTGGTGGGCCTTGTCCACCAGCATCACCACGTCCAGGTCGGGAGCGAGCCGACGCACCCGGTTCATCGCGTTGAGCGAGAAGCTCATGATGCGCGCGGGCGAGCCGGCGCGGTCCCACCCGAAGTCGCCCAGCGTCTCGACCAGGCGGCGCTCGACCAGCCCGCCGTACCTCGTGGGGTGCTTGGTCTCGATCGCCAGCTCGACCGGCCGGTCGTAGTCGGCGACGGTGGCCAGCAGCTTGCGGAGGGTGAGCACCTTGCCGTGCTCGGGGTCGCGGTCCGGGGCCTCGTCGTCCAGGTCGGACCACGGGTTCTTCCACGAGGCGAAGTCGAGCTCGTCGAGCTCGGCCAGGTTCATCGTGGAGACGATGCCGGCGTTGGCGGCCGTGCGCCGCAGGTTGCGGTCGTGCACGCAGACCAGGTGGCCGTCGGCGGTCAGCCGGACGTCGCACTCCAGGGCGTCGGCACCCTCGTCGAGCGCCTTCACGTAGGCCTTCAGCGTGTGCTCGGCCGTGTCGTGGCTGCTGCCGCGGTGCGCGACGACCTGGGGCCGGGAGCGGGTCTGACGGGCGCGGCGGATGCGCGGCGTACGACGCATGTGTCGAGCATGGCACGTCACCGACGTCGCGCAGCGCACCCCTGGGGGCCACTGGTCTGGACCTGTCATCCCCCAGATGGGGGAGAACACTCAACGTTGCGGCAAGGAATCCCGAAGCCTGCGAGGGCCCGGAGGCGCCTCACTACGGTCGCGACGAGGTGCTCGACACGAGCGTGTGGGGATACGCCCGGGCACCTCAGGGATGGGGATCCACCGTGAACGAAGTCATGCTGCCCTCGCGTCGCAACGTCGTGCGGACCGCCGCCTGGACCGTGCCGGTCGTGGCCGCGACCGTCGGCGCGCCAGCCTTCGCCGCCTCCTGCGGGACCACGTCCTACACCTGGCGCCTGGACTGGAGCAACGACAACACGACGGACCAGTTCTCCACGTCCTACCCCGCCGCCACGACCTCCAGCGGGATCCAGACCGGCGTCGCGACGATCACCGGCCCGAGCGGCACGGTTCCGATCGCCGTGACCTTCAGGAGTCAGATGTTCGGCAGCATGCTGCGCGACGCGGACAACCTCAAGGTGTCCAGCGCACTGTCGCCTGCGGCGAACAACGTCGGGGGTCTCGGGCAGGGTGCCGGGCTCAACGTCTCCCACCAGGCCCCGATCCCGACCGGCCGCGCGAACCGGCAGGAGGTGTCCATCTCCTTCGACCGCGCCGTCACGGGCCTCAGCTTCACCATCACCGACATCGACCGGCAGACCGGCGACTGGAACGACCGCGTCGAGCTCACCGGCAGCCGCACGTACAGCGGGCCGAACATCAGCGGCGCCGGCACCAACGGTCCCGGCGGCAGCAACAACGCCTGGCGACCGGACGACAACGGCAACGCCGGCAACAGCTCGAGCTACGGCAACCTGACGGTGACCTACTCCGGCACGATCGCCGCCAACACCCCGATCGTCCTCACGTTCTGGAACAACTCCGGCAGCGGCAACCAGCGCATCTTCCTCAGCGACTTCACGTTCACCGCCTTCGGCTGCTGACGTCGCTCAGTGGACGTGGTCGCGCCAGTCCGCGGGCACGCGCCCGGCGGGCCCCGGCGTGGGCTGGTCCTCCGGGTGGTGCTGGGGGTCGGCGAGCCGCGGGCCGGTCACGCCGGCCGACCGGCTGAAGTCCCAGAACCAGTCCTCGCCCGGCTCGTAGCTCTGCATCACCGGGTGGCCGGTCGCGTGGAAGTGGGCGGTGGCGTGCTGGGAGGGACTGCTGTCGCAGCAGCCGACGTGGCCGCACTGCGCGCACCGGCGCAGGTGCACCCACCAGCCGCCCGCCTCCTCGCACTCCACGCACCCGGGGCCGGACGGTGCCACCGCGGGGTCGATGCCCGTGGGATCGCTCATGGCCCCAGCCTGCCCTCTCAGCGGCCGGCAAGGAAGGCCGGCAGCCAGTGCGCCTCCCACGCAGGGACCTCCTGCTGCTCGACGACCGAGCGCACCGGCGCCTGCGCGGCGGTGCGGTAGCGCCCGTCCGCGCGCTCGAGGTAGCGGTAGTTGACCAGCTCGCGCCGCAGGTAGGCGACGTCCTCGTGCACCCCGAGCAGGACGTCGTTGACCTCCTTCTCGGAGTACACCCGCCCCGGCTCGAACCGGCTCAGCACCTCCAGCAGCACCGCCACGCGCACCTTGCGCCGCGCCGGCACGCGCTCGATGCGCCCGTCGGTGAACAACCGGCCGACCACCCGTTGCTGCTCCGCGCGCGCAGCGTCGTACGCCGCCTCGCGGGGGGTCGCGGTCGCCAGCACGGCGGCCCGGGCGACCGTGTAGGTCTCCCCGGTCTCGGCCATGCGGGCACGCACGACCTGCTTGAGATCACTGTCCTTGGTCATCCTCGATCACCTTCGACTGCGCTGCGCCCCCAGTGCGCCGCTGCAGCGGGCGTCGACGATCGGACTCACGGATGCGTCCGAGGATCTGCTCCCCTTCGCCACCTCGCACGGACTGGGGCCGGGACGCGGGCTGGGCGGTGGACGGCGCCCTCGGCACCGAGTCTCCCAGAGACCCAGCGGGGAGGGCAAAGCCTTTCCGGCTCGCCCGGAGAGGGGTTGACCCAGCGGCGGACATCGGTTCGGGTGGAGGCAGCGACGAGGCCATCGGGGGTCTCGTCACGACCTCGGAGCCATGCCCATGCACCTGTCGCCCCACCGTCTCCTCCTCGCCGTCCTCGGCTCGCTGATCGCGGTCGCCGGCCTGGCCAGCCCCTCCCACGCGGTCACCAAGCTGACCGACGCGCAGGCGGCCAGCCAGCTCTCGGCCGCCGGGATCAGCCGGGTGTCCACCGGCGGCTGCACCAACCGCAACGTCTCCACCTGCACGTCCTACGAGCAGATCAACCAGGAGACCGTCAGCGGGATCAGGGCCTTCAAGTCCGTGAGCGGCTGCGCGGTCACCATCACCGGCGGCACCGAGACCGGCCACGCCTCGGGCACCTACAGCCACTGGAACGGCTACAAGGTCGACATCAGCCCGACCACGTGCGTGAGCAGCTACATCACCAGCCACTACGCCTACTACGGCGTGCGCGGCGACGGGGCCACGATGTACCGCGCGGCGTCGGGCAACATCTACGCCCGCGAGAGCAACCACTGGGACATCACCTACTACACCTGCGGCTGCTGACGAATCCCGCTGGTCACCGGTCCCGGCCTGCCGCACACTGGGCGCCATGCCGTCGTCGAGCCAGTGGGTCGCCTTCCTCGTCGCCTCGATCCTGTTCATCCAGGTGCCGGGGCCGAGCCTGCTCTTCACCATCGGGCGCGCGCTGACCGTGGGCCGCCGCGAGGCGCTGCTCTCGGTCGTCGGCAACGGCCTCGGGCTGACCGCCCAGGTCGCGCTGGTGGCGGTCGGGCTCGGCACGGTCGTGGCGGCGAGCGCGACGGCGTACACCGCGATCAAGGTCGCCGGAGCGGCCTACGTCATCTGGCTCGGCATCCAGGCGATCCGGCACCGCGCCGACGCGCGGCTGGCGATGGCGGCGGCCGTCCCGGTGCGCCGGGGGCACCCCGTGCGGATCGGGTTCACCGTCGGGGCGACCAACCCCAAGACGATCGTGTTCTTCGTGGCCTTCCTGCCGCAGTTCACCGACCCGACGGGGCCGGTCGCGCTGCAGACGATGCTGCTCGGCCTGGTCTTCGGGGCGATGGCGGTCGTCTCCGACGGCACCTGGGCGATCGCGGCGGGCACCGCCCGCGACTGGTTCGCGCGCCGGCCCTCGCGGCTCGACGCGCTC
>JAYSEC010000178.1:4686-7269 GCA_041914085.1 Nocardioides sp. | reverse complement strand
TACGCCACGTGGTGGATCCGCCAGGCGATCACCCGCGCGATGGCCGACCAGGCCCGCACCATCCGCATCCCGGTGCACATGGTCGAGGTCATCAACAAGCTGGCGCGCGTGCAGCGCCAGATGCTCCAGGACCTGGGCCGCGAGCCCACCCCGGAGGAGCTGGCCAAGGAGCTCGACATGACCCCCGAGAAGGTCATCGAGGTCCAGAAGTACGGCCGCGAGCCCATCTCGCTGCACACCCCGCTCGGCGAGGACGGCGACTCCGAGTTCGGTGACCTGATCGAGGACTCCGAGGCCATCGTCCCGGCCGACGCGGTGTCGTTCACGCTCCTGCAGGAGCAGTTGCACGCCGTGCTCGACACGCTCTCCGAGCGCGAGGCGGGCGTGGTGTCGATGCGGTTCGGCCTCACCGACGGCCAGCCGAAGACGCTCGACGAGATCGGCAAGGTCTACGGCGTGACCCGCGAGCGGATCCGCCAGATCGAGTCCAAGACCATGTCGAAGCTGCGTCACCCCAGCCGGTCGCAGGTCCTGCGCGACTACCTGGACTGAGCCCGGCCTCCGGCATCGCACGAGCAGCGCCGTCCCCGCGGGGGGACGGCGCTGCTCTGCGTCCGGCCCTTGACGGGAGCGACCACCGGGCGGACCATGCAAGAACGCGAAGATCGCTTCGCGTCCATGGATCTCGGGAGGGCCCATGCTCGGACGCAGTGCTCGTGACCGGTCGGCCCTGGCCGGCGTGCTCCTCGTGACGGCGGGTGCGCTCGCCGCCCTGGCGCCACCGGCCCAGGCCGATCCGCTGCCGCCGACCGCGGTCGCGATGGGCGACAGCTTCGTCAGCGGCGAGGGCGCGGGCGCGTACCAGTCCGTCACGGACCAGAACGGCGTGGCGCAGGGCTTCCCCGGCTGGTCGGCGTCCAACAGCAACGCCTACTTCTGCCACCGCTCGGCCAACGCCTCGATCCAGGTCGCGGACCTGCCCGGCATCACCCGCCGGGTGAACCTCGCCTGCTCGGGCGCGCAGCCCGCCGACATGGCGTCGGCCTCCAGCGCTCGCCCGGCGGGCCGCACGGTCGCCGCCCAGCTCGCGCAGCTGCGCACCGTGGCGCAGACCGGCGACATCGACCTCGTGCTCCTCGGCCTGGGGTCCAACAACAGCCAGTTCACCTTCGGCGGGGTCGCCGCCGAGTGCGCCGGACGCTTCGTGGCCGACGGCTACACGGGCTGGTGGGAGGTCTGGATCCACTTCGCCAACTGGGTGACCGGCGCCGAGCTCAACGAGCGCGCGTGCTCCGACGCCGACTTCGCGACCGCTGCCCAGCTCAGCGCCGCGCGGGCGGAGACCACCGCGGCCGTGCGGCAGGTGCTGGACGTGCTCGACGAGGTCGACGCCGACGGCGACCACCGCGTCGTCCTGCAGGACTACACCAACCCGCTGCCGCCGACGTACGCCGAGCAGTACCGCACCGAGGACGGGCGCAGCGACACCCGCGACAAGTACCGCGCGCTCGTCGACGAGAGGTACGCCGCCGGGTGCCCCGCCGACATCGACTCGCTCGCCCCGGCGCAGCGGTTCAGCCAGAACCTCGGCAGCCTCGTCGCAGGTGTCGCGACGACCCTGCAGGCGGAGCGCCCCGGCGCGAAGATCACCTACCTGGACGTGCAGCGTGCCTTCGACGGTGCCCGCCTGTGCGAGCAGCCCGGCAGCCCCGCGGGCTCGCTCGCCACGCCGCTGCGGGTCATGGACGGACCCAGCGGGGTGCACGTGCAGAGCTTCACGCCCTACGACAAGCTCGACATCAAGCGGGTCACCGACACCTGCCGGTCCTACTACCAGACCTGCCAGGAGTCGTGGCACCCGAACGCAGCGGGGCACCGCGCGCTCGGCACCTGCCTGCGTGGTGCCTGGCTGGCCGGCGCCCGGAGCGTCACGTGCGCCCGCAGCGCGTCGGGGGCCATCATGGTCCGGTGAGCGGCACTCGGCGCAGCCCCCAGCAGGACCGGTCGCGGGAGACCGTCGACCGGATCCTCGTCGCCGCCGAGCAGGAGATCGGCGAGCGCGGCGTGGCGGGGGCCAGCACCACCCGCATCGCCTCCCGGGCCGGGCTCTCGGTCGGGGCGCTGTACCGCTTCTTCGAGGACAAGGCCGCGATCGTCGACGCACTCGCGAACCGCTACCTCGAGGCGGTGGCGCCCGCCTACACCGAGGTCGTGTCCCACATCGCCTCGGTGGGCGACCTCGAGGCCGTCCTCGGTGAGCTCCTCCGTCGCGCCGCCGCCCTGCAGGAGCAGCACCCCGGCTACTACCGGCTCACCGAGGAGCTCTCGCCCGACCGCCGCGACTCCCCGGCGCACGCGGTCCGCGAGCACCTGGTCGACCTCTTCGCCGAGGCGTTGCGCGGGACCGGCGTCGAACGCACGCCCGGCGAGCTGCGCCGGGTCGTCGAGCTGTGCATCGAGACCGTGCGCCACACGCTCGCGCACCGACCGCCCGGGCACGAGGACCGCGACGCGTCGTTGGCCGAGGTCGAGGTGATGCTGCGGGCCTACCTCGACGCCCGTCTCCGATGACCACCCCGATCG
>JAYSEC010000178.1:0-4586 GCA_041914085.1 Nocardioides sp. | reverse complement strand
GCCCCGCGGCGGCGACGCCTCGCGGTCGCGGCCACGGCCGCGCTCCTGACCACGGCCTGCTCGAGCGACCCGACGGACTCCGCAGGGTCGCCCCGGGATCCCACCGGGCGCCCCAGCGCGACGTCGTCGCCGCCGGCCGAGGCCGAGGAGGCAGCACCCGACGCACCCGAGGCTGCGCCGCGGCCGGTCTCGCCCGACGACCTCGACGTGTCCACGGCGGTGGCAGCGGTGCGCCACCTCGCCGGCGTGGTCGGTCCGCGCGAGGCGACCGGTCCGGCGTACGCCAGGGCGGCGGACTGGGTGGCCCGCGCCCTCGCCCGCCGGGGGTACGACGTGGCGCGCCAGCGCATCGACGTACCGGCGGGGGAGTCGTGGGGCGTCCCGGTGGGGGCCGGCCGCTCGGTCAACGTCGTCGCGACCCCACCCGGCTTCGACCCGGTCGAGCCGCACCTCGTGGTGGGGGCGCACCTCGACACCGTCCCGCAGGCCCCGGGTGCGGAGGACAACGCCTCCGGCGTCGGCGTCGTCCTGGCGGTCGCGGCGGCCACCTCGGGCCGGCGGACGCGGCTGCCGGTGGTGTTCGTGGCCTTCGGCGCCGAGGAGCCGCGGGGACCGACGGACGACGACCACCACTACGGCTCGCGGCGCTACGTCGACCTGCTGCGCCCGGCCGAGCGCCGGGCCGTGCGCGGGATGGTCTCCCTCGACCGGGTGGGCGTCGGCACGACGGTGCCAGTGGGCTCCGCCGGCGACGGCGACCCCGTGCAGCGCAGCCTGCTGGCCGCGGCCCGGCGTGCCGGCGTGCCGGCCGCGCCCGACCCGGGCCAGCGCAGCAGCGACCACTGGTCCTTCGTCCGCAGTGGCCTGCCGGGCGCGCGCCTCGGCTCGACGCCGTACGCCGGCTACCACTCCGCCGGGGACGTCCCCGCGGTGGTCGAGCGCGCCCAGCTCCGCCGGGTGGGCCGGCTGCTCCTCGCGTGGCTCGCACCGCGCTGAGTCCTCACCGGGCCAGGCCCGCACACGCCCGCAGGGCCTCGCGGTCGGCACGGAAGTCGCTCGCGTCGGCGGCGGTGGTCGTCGCCGGCAACCCGTCGGCTCCGATGCGCTGCGGCGCCCAGGCGGCGCGTACGACGCGTGGCGGCCGGGCCCCCGCCGTGCGGGGACGGACGGTGAGGTTCAGGACACCCGTGCGGGAGGTCGCGGCGTCGCCGGGGGAGTACCAGACGTGGTTGCCGAGGCCGTAGGCGACGTAGCCGCCGCCGAGCCGGCCGTCGCCCTGGAGCCGGTGGGCGTGGCTGCCGGCCACCACATCGGCTCCGGCGGCGACCAGCCGCGCGGCCAGCCGGCGCTGGTCCACGCTCGGGCAGCGTGCGCCCTGGACGCCCCAGTGGAGGTAGACGATCACCACGTCGGCAGACCTCCGGGCGCGACGCACGCCGGTGAGGAGACGGGAGGGGTCGAGCGCGTCGGCGATCCCCGGTCGGTCGTCGGTGGCGGCCCAGTGGCCCGTGCGGTCCGCGGTCGGGTCCTGGTCGGCGACCGAGGCGGCGAGCGTCGCGACGCTGGTGCCGCGCACGTCGAAGACGACGGGGGCGAACGCCTCCTCGGCGTTCCGGCCGATGCCCACGACGGCGAGGGGGTCCTCGGCGGTCGCGGCGGCGCGGATCGCCCGGAAGGTGCTCGGCAGCCGTCCACGGCCGAGGTCGAGGGCGTGGTTGTTGGCCATGCTCGCCACGTCGACGCCGGCAGCCGCCAGCGCGGTGAGGGCTCCGGGTCCTGCGGAGAAGGTGTACCGCTTGCCCGGCTCCGGCACGCCACCGCTGCCGACCGACGTCTCGAGGTTGACGATCGTGAGGTCGGCCGCGGAGAGCGCATCGGCGACCGGTGCGAGCGCCGTGGCCGGGTCCTGCAACCGCCGGCGCAGCACGCCCTCGAAGTGCACGTCCCCGGCGAGCGCGATCGTCAGGCGGCGTGGCTCGTCCGGGGCGCCGGGCTCTGGGGTGGTGGACGGGCCGGGGGAGGAGGTGGCGGATGCCGTGGGGACCGTCGAGCCGGCGTCCGGCGGGTCGGGAGCCGCGTCCGGCGACGTGCAGGCCGCCAGCAGCAGGGCGAGCGCCGTCGAGGCCGCACCCATGGTCGCCCTCGCCCCCATCACCGGATTCTGGCACGCCGTGCACCCCGAAGTGGGTGGACGGCGCGGGGGTGGGTGGTGCCACACTCGAGCCATGAGAACTCGGATCTCGCTCGCCGCCCTGTCCGCGCTCACGCTGGTCGCCCTGGCCTCACCGCCGGCCCACGCGGAGTTCTTCTCGATCGACGACCCGGCCGACGCCAAGGGCTCGCTGACCGACATCACCGGCCTCACGGCCCGGCACGGCAACGAGAACCTCCTCGTGAAGGTGCGGTTCACCGAGCTGATGCGCTCAAGCGCCGCCGGGGTGTCGGTGTTCCTCGACACCGACCGCGAGGTCCCGGGTCCCGAGCTCGTGCTGAGCAGCGGGCTGGGCGACGGCACCGACTACGTCCTCACCGAGGCCGACGGGTGGCGGGGCAGCGACGACCGGGTCAGGTGCGACTACTCCGCGCAGCCCAAGTGGGGCCGCGACGTCTTCCGGGCCGTCATCGGCCGGGAGTGCTTCGACCGGCTCCCGAGCGTGCGGGTGTCGGTGAAGATGGTCGACCAGGCCGACGGCTCGCACCCGATCGTCGACTGGGTGCCCCAGCGGCGCCGGTGGACCCTTCCCGTGGGCTCCGGCCTCAGCGCCTGAGCCGTCAGGCGGCGGCCACCAGGCCGACGGCCACGCCGCACAGCAGCAGCCCGACACCCTGCGAGCCGTGGATCCGCTCGCGCAGAACCACTGCGGCCAGCGCGATCGTCACCGCCGGGTAGAGCGAGGTCACGACCGAGGCGATCGTGAGCAGCCCGCTCTGGGTGGCGAGCAGGAATGCGAGCGCCGCGGCCGTGGCCAGCAGGCCGGCGAGCGCGCCCCACGCCTGCGAGGCGTCGTACGGCACCCAGCGCCCGCCGAGCACGGCCGCGGTGAGGGCGACGCCGACCACGGCGACACCCTGCGCCACCGCGAGCGGCGTGAAGCCGGCCTCCTCGGGGACCTGGCCCATGGCCGCGAACAGCAGGCCGAAGCCGACGCCGGCGAGGACGCCGTCGAGGATCCCGGCGGCGACGTCGCCCGTGCCGCCGGGCTCCCGGCTGACCAGCCAGATGCCGGGGACCGCCGCCAGGATGCCGAACCAGACGAGGACCTCGGGGCGTTCCCCGGTCGCGACCCCGACGGCCACCGGCAGCAGCGCGGCGCCCACCGCCGAGATCGGCGCCACGACGCCCATCCGCCCGGCCGCGAGGCCGCGGTAGAGGAAGGCGCCGCCGGCGCCGCTGCCGACGCCCGCGAGGGCACCCCAGAGGAGGTCGTCGCGGGTCGGGGACCCCTCGGTGGTCAGCGCGAGCACGACCGCGCCGGCGAACGCGGCGACGGCACCGACGAAGGCGACCGGCCACGCCGACGTACGACGTGAGGCCAGACCGCCGACGAAGTCCGAGAGCCCGTAGGCGAGGGCGGCCGCCAGGGCGAGCACGACCGCCATCAGGTCACCACCACGCCGACGACCCAGGTGGCCGCGGCCGCGGCGGCGGCGACCAGCTCGATGAGGATCGAGACGCCGACGGCCTTGAGCGCCGCGGTCGTGGAGGGCCACGCCCGCGCGGCACCCACCCGGGCACGCTCGGCGAGGTAGATCCCGAGCACGAAGCCGAGGAACAGGCCCACGACCGGGACGACGAAGAAGCCGACGAACGCGAGCACCCCGCCGACGAGGAGCGTGCGGTTGGGGACGCCGGACGCCTTGAGCCGACGGCCCGGGACGAGGTACTTCACGACTGTGCCGGCGGCGAGCAGGGTGGTGGCGACGGCGAAGACGACCCAGGCGGTCGACGTGCCGATCTCGAGCGCCCAGACGAGGATCGCCCCGAGCACCAGCACGGTGCCGGGCAGCACGGGGACGATGATGCCGGCGATGCCGACGGCGATCAGCACGGCGATGAGGATCTCGGTGGGGCTCACGGGCCCAAGCCTCCCAGAGGAGGTCGTGGCACGCAGAACGGCCCCGGAGAGCGTGTCCGGGGCCGCTTCTGGAAGTCGGTGGGTGGGGTGCTGCTCAGGCCTCGCTGCCTGCGGCGGGAGTGCCCAGCTTGTGGGTCTCGTCGTGGACGTTGGCCGCGATCTCGCGGAGCTTCTCGCCGTGCTCGCGTGCGTGGTGGGCGCAGAAGAGCAGCTCGCCGCCGGTCTGGAGCTCCACGCGGAGGTAGGCCTGGGCGCCGCAGCGGTCGCAGCGGTCACCGGCCGTCAGGACGGCCTGGGAGGGTGCGGTGGCAGTGGTCACGTCAGCCTCATTTCTGTTCATCGGTGTCTGGCCCAACGTAGCCAGTGGGGCAAAGATTCCCACTGGCCCTAGCTCGAGAACGTGTGCAGTCAATCACGCGATCTCCTTCCCCGCTGGCGTTGTCCCCAACCGTGGACGAGCCGTTGCAGAAGTGAGACCAACTGTGCCGGGTGGTGCTGAGTGTGGTGCTG
>JAYSEC010000177.1:1714-7301 GCA_041914085.1 Nocardioides sp. | reverse complement strand
TGGCGTAACACACCGGGCGCGCCCGGGGGGGCGCACCCGGGTTCGGGGGTTGGGTTTGCCCACGCCGGGGCCGACGTCGGCCCCGGTGAGGTAGAAGACCGTCAGCACGGTCACCCACGACAGCCAGAACGGCACCACGAACGGCAGCATGCGCGAGATCACCGTGCCCAGCCCCGCGTCGGGCTCGTACTTCTTGAGCATCACCAGGAAGATCCAGATGTAGGGGTTCATCGGGGTGATGACCTGGGTCGCGGAGTCGCCGACGCGGAACGCGGCCTGCACGAAGCCGGGCTCGTAGCCCAGCAACGCGAACAACGGCACGAACACCGCGCCCATCAGCGTCCACATCGACGACCCGCTGACGATGAAGAGGTTGAGGACCGAGGCCAGCAGGATGAACCCGATGATCGCGGGGTAGCCGGTCAGCCCGATCGACTCCAGGCCGTCCGCGCCGGCCACGGCGAGCGCCGAGCCGACGTTGCTCCAGTTGAAGAGCGCGATGAACTGGCCGAGCATGAAGGCGAGCACGATGAAGGCCGCCATGTCCTTGATGCCGAGGCCCATCACCTTGGGCACGTCGGCGGCGTGGCGCAGCGAGCCGCTCACGAAGCCGTACGCCAGTGCGGGGGCGAGGAACAGCACGAAGACGATGAACACCGTCGAGTCGAGCAGGGGCGACTCCGGGAGGAAGCTCCCCTCGTCGTTGCGCCACGGTGAGCCACCGGGCACGACCGCCGCGACGATGACGGCCGCGAGCGCGAGAAAGACCAGGCCGGCGACGCGCAGCCCCCGCCGCTCGGCGGGCGTGAGGTCGGGCGAGAGGTCCTCCGGCGTCGGCCGGAGCGCGGGCGCGACGTCGTCGTCGGCGCCCGTGCCGCCCTCGAGCGTGGCGTCCGCGTCCTCCTGCTCGACCGTGTCGACGGGCGCGCCCTCGCGGACCAGCCGCGGCTCCACCAGCCGGTCGACGACCAGGCCGGCGACCAGCGCCAGGACCACCGACGAGGCGAGGTTGAACCACAGGTTGGAGACCGGCGTGACCGCGGCCCCGGGGTCGGGGAGGCCGCCGGTCACCGAGCTCGTGATCCCGGCGAACAGCGCGTCCAGGCTGGTCACCAGCATCGAGGTGGAGTAGCCCGCGCCGACGGCGGCGAACCCGCCGACCAGGCCCGCCAGCGGGTGCCGGCCCGCGGCCTTGAAGACCATCGCCGCGAGGGGCGGCACCACGATGAAGGCCGCGTCGGCCATCACCGACGCGTTCACGCCCACGAAGCCGACGGCGTACGGCAGGAGCCAGCGCGGCGCCGAGCCGAGGCTGGCCCGGATGGCGGCGGCGAGGAGGCCGGTGCGCTCGGCGACGGTGACCGCCAGCAGGATCGTCACCACGGTGACGAGGGGCGGGAAGCCGATGAAGTTGGCGCCGAGGTTGACCGTCAGCCAGGTGAGCCCCTCGCCGGTGAAGAGCCCCCGCACGGCCGTCTCCTCGTCAGCGCCCGGGATCGTCACGGCGGTGCCGAGCAGCTGCAGCACGGTGGACACGACCCCGACGAGCAGGAACAGGCCGAGGAACAGCAGGAACGGATCGGGCAGCCGGTTGCCCACGCGCTCGACAGCAGCCAGCGCCCGGTCGGTGCGCGTCGTCGCCACGACGTCGGAGGACACCTCAGGCCTCCCCGAAGTAGGACGGCACGTCGACGGCGCCGCCGGCGGCCTCGAAGTCCGCGGTCGCGGCGTCTCGCAGTTGGGGGTCGCTGAGCCAGTCGGCGGCGACCGCGGCCAGGGACCAGGCCGAGTCGAGGACCACGCGGTCGGCCTCCTCGCTCACTGCGGCGTCCGCGAACTCGCGCGTGTGCAGCGAGAGGTCGGCGTCGGTGATGCGCACCATCGCGTGCACGCCGGGGATCCGGTAGGACACGTTGCCGAAGTCGGTGGAGCCGGCGAACATCCGCGGCACGACCTCGGGCGGCAGCACCGTGCGCCCGCGCTCGCCGTACCGAGTCGTCCAGGACGCCGCGAGGGGGCCGTTGCCGCGCACGGGGAGGTAGGCCGGCGCCTCGTCCCAGGCGAGCTCGACGCCACACCCCGTCATCAGCGCCGCGCCGCGGGCGATGTCGCCGAGCCGGTCGCTGAGGACCGCGAGGCCTTCTGGGTGCTCGCTGCGGAGGTAGAACAGCATCTCGGCGTGCTCGGGGATGACGTTCGGACGCTCGCCGCCCGCGGTCACGACGCCGTGGACGCGGTCTGTCGGTGGCATCTGCTGCCGGTGCAGGCCCACGCCGGTGTACATCAGGTTCACCGCGTCGAGGGCGTTGCGACCCATGAAGGGCTGCGCGGACGCGTGGGACGTGATGCCCCGGAAGGTGGCGCGCAGCTGGCGCCGGCCCAGGAACAGGGGGTCGGCGATGTCGTAGGTGAAGGGGTGCACCATCAGCGCGGCGCCGACGCCGTCGAAGGCGCCCTCGGCCGCCATCAGCTCCTTGCCGCCGCCGCCCTCCTCGGCCGGGGTGCCGAGCCACACGACCCGGCCGGGCAGCCGGTCGCCGAGGGCGGCCAGGGCGAGGAACGCGCCCAGCCCGGCGGTGGCGATGACGTTGTGGCCGCAGCCGTGGCCGATGCCGGGCAGGGCGTCGTACTCCGACAGCACCGCGATGGTCGGTGCGCCGGCCGGGCCGGCCTCGGCGCGCAGCCCCGTGGCGAGGCCGTGCGCGCCGCGCACGACGTCGATCCCGCGGGACTCGACGAGGTCGGCCAGCGCGGCCGCCGAGCGGTGCTCCTCGAAGGAGACCTCCGGGTGGGCGGCGAGGTCGTGGCTGGCCTCCAGCAGGGTGGGGCCGAGCTCGTCGACCGCCTCGCGGAGTGCGTCGAGGACCTCCTGCGCCGCCCCGCTGGTGGTCGCCCCGGGCGCCCGCGCGGTGCGCGCCCGGCGCCGGGTCTCCTCCGCGAGGTGGCCGAGCAGGAAGTCGTCGGGCGGCAGTGGGGCGGAGGTGTCGGAGGGGAGGTCGGAGTGCAGGTCGGAGGGCAGGTCGTGGGGGTGGCTCATCGCGCAGCATCCCTTTCCCGTGGTGAGCGGGCCCGAGTGGGGGCTGGGTCCGCGACGCTAGCACCGCCCACACCTCAGCCACCGGGCCGGCGGGCACGCACGCACCCCTAGGCTGGGGCCATGGGCAAGCAAGAGGACTTCGTACTCCGCGCGCTCGAGGAGCGCGACGTCCGGTTCGTCCGGCTGTGGTTCACCGACGTGCTGGGTTTCCTCAAGAGCGTGAGCGTGGCGCCGGCGGAGCTGGAGAACGCCTTCGACGAGGGCATCGGGTTCGACGGGTCGGCGATCGAGGGCTTCGCCCGCGTCTACGAGTCCGACATGCTCGCCCACCCCGACGCCTCGACGTTCCAGATCCTGCCGTGGCGCACCGGCGAGGACGGCGGGCCCACCACGGCCCGGATGTTCTGCGACATCGTGATGCCCGACGGCAGCCCGTCGTACGCCGACCCGCGACACGTGCTCAAGCGCACCCTCAGCAAGGCGGCCGACCAGGGCTTCACCTTCTACACCCACCCCGAGATCGAGTTCTACCTGTTCAAGGACGTGCCCGGGAAGGGTGACGAGCCGCAGCCGGTGGACCGCAGCGGGTTCTTCGACCACACCGCGCAGTCGCGCGGCGCGGACTTCCGGCGCGACGCGATCACGATGCTCGAGGCGATGGGCATCTCCGTGGAGTTCAGCCACCACGAGGGCGGCCCCGGCCAGCAGGAGATCGACCTCCGGTACGCCGACGCGCTGACGACCGCGGACAACATCATGACCTTCCGCACCGTCGTCCGCGAGGTCGCGCTCAGCCACGACATCTGGGCCTCCTTCATGCCCAAGCCGTTCACCACCCACCCGGGCTCGGGCATGCACACCCACGTCTCGCTGTTCGAGGGCGACCGCAACGCCTTCTTCGAGGCGGGCGCCCAGTACCAGCTCTCGAAGACCGGCCGGCAGTTCATCGCCGGGATCCTGCGCCACGCGAGCGAGATCAGCGTGGTCACCAACCAGTGGGTCAACTCCTACAAGCGCCTGCTCGGCGGCGGCGAGGCGCCCAGCTCGATCTGCTGGGGCCACAACAACCGCTCGGCGATGGTCCGGGTGCCGATGTACAAGCCCAACAAGGGGCAGTCCACCCGCATCGAGCTGCGCACCATCGACCCGGCCTGCAACCCCTACCTCGCCTTCGCCACGGTGCTCGCCGCGGGCATGAAGGGCATCGAGGAGGGCTACGACCTGCCCCGCGAGGCCGAGGACGACGTGTGGTCGCTGACCGAGCGCGAGCGCAAGGCGCTCGGGATCGCGCCGCTGCCCAAGAGCCTGTGGGACGCGATCGGGATCGCAGAGGACTCCGAGCTGCTCGCCGAGACGCTGGGCGAGCACGTCTTCGACTTCTTCCTCCGCAACAAGCGCGCCGAGTGGGAGGAGTACCGCACCCAGGTCTCCGCCTTCGAGCGCGACCGGATGCTGCCCGTCCTCTGACCCGGCCGCGAAGGGATGTGGAGGTGAGCCCGGTGAGCCCGGTGAGCCCGGCGGGTCCGCGCATCCTCGCCGTCGAGCACGAGGAGTCCTGCCCGCCCGCGCTCGTGGGGGAGTGGCTGGTCGGGGCCGGCTGCACGCTCGAGGTGTGCCGCCCGTACGCCGGCGACGCGCTGCCCGCGCTGACGTCGTACGACGGCGTGCTGGTGCTGGGCGGTGAGATGGGTGCGAACGACGACGACGCGCACCCGTGGCTGGGCCCGCTCAAGGCGGCCATCCGCGACGCGGTCGCCGCCGGCACGCCGCTGCTCGGTGTCTGCCTGGGCCACCAGCTCGTGGCGGTGGCGCTGGGCGGGGTCGTGCGGCGCAACCCGCGCGGGCAGACCGTCGGCCTGCAGCCCGTCGGCTGGACCGCGGACGCGGCGACGGACGACTGGGCGGGCGCAGCCCGCGGCGGCGACCGGGCGATCCACTGGAACAACGACGTGGTCGTCTCGCTGCCCGAGGGGGCCGTGGTCCTCGCCCGCACCCCCGACGGCGAGGTGCAGGTCGCGCGCTTCGCCCCGCGGGTGTGGGGCATCCAGGCGCACCCCGAGGCGGACGCCGCGATCATCCGGCGCTGGGTCGAGACCGACCGGGAGGACGAGGTGGCGCGCGGCTTCGACGAGCAGGCGGTGCTGGCGGAGATCGAGGAGGCGGCGCCCGCGCTGGCGTCGTCGTGGCGTCCGGTGGCCGAGCGCTTCGCGGCCATCGTCGCGAGCCGGCCCGGCGCGCAGGCGGGCCTCGCATGAGCCCGACCTCCAGCGGGTCGTTCGTGCGCATCGGCTTCGTCGACGGCGCGGCCGCGGCGGCGGGCATCGAGCGGCTCGGCGAGGCCGGTCGCCCCCTCACCGACCACCTCGCGGCGACCGCCGACCCCGACGCCGCCCTCGCCGGGCTGCTGCGCCTCTCCGACGCCCTCGACGAGCGCGAGCCCGGCTCCGGCCCGGCGATGCTCGCGGAGCTGGCCGACGACGAGGGCACCGCGATGCGGGTGTGCTGCGTGCTGGGCGCCAGCGCCGCGCTGACCACCCACCTGGTCCGCCA
>JAYSEC010000177.1:0-1614 GCA_041914085.1 Nocardioides sp. | reverse complement strand
GAGCCCGCCGCGACCGTCCGGCTGGCGGTGATCGCGATGGGCAAGTGCGGCGGCCACGAGCTCAACTACATCTCCGACGTGGACGTCGTCTACGTCCACGAGCCCGTCGACGGCGCCGACGAGGGCGCGGCGCTCCGGGCGGCCACGCAGCTGGCGTCGCACCTGATGCGGATCTGCTCCGACCACACGCGCGAGGGCACCATCTGGCCGGTCGACGCCAACCTGCGCCCCGAGGGCAGCCAGGGCCCGCTGGTGCGCACGCTCGCGAGCCACCGCGGCTACTACGAGCGGTGGGCCAAGACGTGGGAGTTCCAGGCCCTGCTGAAGGCCCGGCCGGTGGCCGGTGACGCCGCGCTGGGGCGCGCCTACGTCGAGATGATCGAGCCGATGGTCTGGAGCGCCGCCGAGCGCGACGGCTTCGTCGCCGACGTGCAGGCGATGCGCCGCCGGGTCATCGACCACCTCCCGGCGCACGAGGTGGACCGGCAGCTGAAGCTCGGCCCGGGCGGCCTGCGCGACGTGGAGTTCGCCGTCCAGCTCCTGCAGCTGGTGCACGGCCGGGCCGACGCCTCCCTGCGCGAGGGCGCCACCCTGAGCGCGCTCGCCCGGCTGACCGCCGGTGGCTACGTCGGCCGCGACGACGGCGAGAAGCTGCACGAGGCCTACACGTTCCTCCGCACCCTCGAGCACCGGATCCAGCTCCACCAGCTGCGGCGTACCCACGTGCTCCCCGACGACGAGGCCTCGCTGCGCCGCCTCGGCCGCTCGCTGGGGCTCTTCTCCGAGCCCGTCGCCCAGCTCGACAAGCAGTGGCGCTACCACCGCCGCGAGGTGCGCCGGCTGCACGAGAAGCTGTTCTACCGACCGCTGCTGGGAGCGGTCGCCAAGCTCGCCGGACCCGAGGCCCGGCTCTCCCTCGAGGCGGCCGAGGTGCGGCTCGCCGCGCTCGGCTACGCCGACCCGAAGGCTGCCCTGCGCCACCTCGAGGCGCTCACCAGCGGCGTGTCCCGCACCTCCGACATCCAGCGCACGCTCCTCCCGGTGCTGCTGGAGTGGTTCGCCGACTCGCCCGACCCGGACGCCGGCCTCTTCGGCTTCCGCCGAATCAGCGAGAGCCTGGGCCGCACGCCGTGGTACCTCACGATGCTGCGCGACGAGGGCGAGGTCGCCGAGCGGCTCGCCTACGTCCTGGGCACCTCGCGCTACGCCACCGACCTGCTCGAGCGCGAGCCGCAGGGCGTCAAGATGCTCGGGGAGTCGCTGACGCCGCTGAGCGCCGAGGCCGCGCTGACGGAGATGGAGGCGCTCGTCGAGCGTGCCGACTCGCCTGAGGCCGCGGTCGTGGCGGTGCGCGCCGTACGTCGTCGCGAGCTGTTGCGGATCGCCTGCGGCGAGCTGGTGGCCGGGACCGACGTGGCGCTCGTCGGGCAGGGCCTGAGCCGGCTCACCGACGCCACCTTGCAGGCCACCCTCGACATCGCCACCGAGTCGGTCCGGCGCCAGCGCGGCCTCGACGCGCCGCCGAGTCGCATCGCGGTGGTCGCGATGGGCCGCTACGGCGGCTTCGAGCTGTCCTACGGCAGCGACGCCGACGTGATGTTCGTGCACGAGCCG
>JAYSEC010000176.1:2570-7327 GCA_041914085.1 Nocardioides sp. | reverse complement strand
TGGTTGTTGCCGACGCGGTAGCGGAGTTCCTTGATGCCGTCACCCAAGTCGTCGACGTCCTTGAACCGGGTCTCGCCGGTGAGCAAACGCTTGATGCGCGTCAGCATCTCCGCCTGCACGACGGGCGGGAGCTTGAAGAACTCCTCCTCGGCGCGGCTGCGACGCCCAGGCTCGTTCGGCCACCACACCCAGTCGGTGTAGACAGACTTCGCCTCCGGGCGCGGCGCACGATGGGAGCCGCCGCGCGCGGCGGCTCCCTTCGATTGCTTGCTGTGCCGACCCGATGCCAAGAGGTGCTCCGATGGATGTGGATAACTACATGCTTGTGACTTTGTGACGCCGACTGAGGGTATCCGGCGACCGCGACAGACGGAAGCCGTTCTCCACAGACGCCGGACGAAGAAGGGCCGGGACCCCTGGCGATAGGAGCCCCGGCCCGTCCGGTCACTGACCAGACTTGTTCTTGGTGCGGTCCACCATCTTCCACGTGGTCCCCTTCGGGCCCGGCGGAAGGCGGTGGCCCTTCGGCACCGTCACCTCGTTACCGCCGCGAGCCGGTCGGTACTGACCGGACGACGGAGCCTTGGTGCCGGGCGTCAGACGCTTGGCAGCCATGGCAATTCACCTCGCTCTCCGGACTGGAGCACCGGGACCGATGAGGCTCTGGTGAATCGCCCACCAGATGCGTAACCTGTAGGGTCTAGTCGCTTACCAAGCAGAGAAGGCCCTGGCCCGGACTCAGACTCCGTTGCCGGGGTCTTTTCACATCCACCGCTGAGACTATCAGACCTCGTATCGGTTGCAACCGATACGCGCAGGTCAGAAGGCATGCCGGTCGTCGAACTTTCATAACCGCAGGTCAGCCTGTCGATCATCAGTTCGACTGTCGGCGTGTCGGCTGTCGCCCTTGCCGCGAGTGAAGTACTGGGTTGGCACCGGCTTGTACCCAGGCCGGCAAGACGACGATGTTGAACTGCCTGGCGGCCGCCGTGCCGGGCGGGGAGCGGGTGGTCAGTGCCGAGGAGGTCTTCGAGCTGCGCTTCAGCCACCCCGACTGGGTGGCGATGCAGACCAGGCAGGCGGGGCTCGAGCAGACCGGGGAGATCGTGCTCCGCGACCTGGTGAAGGAGGCGCTGCGGATGCGGCCGAGCCGGATCCTCGTCGGCGAGGTCCGTGCCGCGGAGTGCCTCGACCTCCTGCTCGCCCTCAACTCCGGACTCCCGGGGATGTGCACCCTCCACGCCAACAGCGCCCGCGAGGCCCTGGTCAAGATGTGCACGCTGCCGCTCCTCGCGGGCGACAACATCTCGGCCCGCTTCGTGGTGCCGACGGTGGCGACCTCCGTCGACCTCGTCGTGCACCTCGGCATCGACGCCGACGGCACCCGACGGGTCAACGAGATCGTCTCCGTGCCGGGACGCGTCGAGGCCGACGTGATCGAGGTCGAGCCGATCTTCGTGCGCGACGGCAACGGCCTGCGTCGTACGGGTGGGGTGCCCGCGCGCACGGAGCGCTACGAACGGGTCGGTGTCGACGTCCACCAGGTGCTCGCCTCCGAGGGCGCCACGGGGGAGGCCTGATGGGCGCGCTCGTCGGCCTCGGTGTCGGTGTCGGACTCATGCTCGTCTGGTCGTCCTTCGCGCTGCCGCGGACCCCGCGCGCGGAGCCCCGCACTCCCTCGGCGCTGGCGCGTCTGCTGGGCCGCGCCGGGCTGGCCGACGTCACCCCGGTCGGCGTCGTCACGCTCTGCGCGGTCCTGTTCGCCGTTGTCCTCGCGCTGGTGCAGGCGGTGTCCCGGACGCTGCCGATCTCCGTCGTCTTCGCCGCGATGGCGGCGTACGCCCCCATCATGCTGCTGCGACAGCGTGCCGCGCGGAGGCTGCGTGACTTCGCCGAGGTGTGGCCCGAGGCGGTCGACAACCTCGCCAGCGCCGTCCGGGCCGGGATGTCGCTGCCCGACGCGGTGTCGGCGCTGGGCACGACCGGCCCGGAGGCGCTGCGCGGCGACTTCGCCCGGTTCGCCCTCGACTACCAGGTCACCGGGCGCTTCGGCGAGTGCCTCGACCGGCTCAAGGACCGGCTCGCCGACCCGGTCGGCGACCGCGTGGTGGAGGGCCTGCGACTGGCCCGCGAGGTCGGCGGCGGCGACCTCGGCCGCCTGCTGCGCAACCTCTCCGGCTTCCTGCGCGACGACGCACGCACGCGGTCGGAGCTGGAGTCCCGCCAGGCCTGGACGGTGAACGGCGCGAGGCTCGCGGTCTCGGCGCCGTGGATCGTGCTGCTGCTGATGTCGTTCCAGACGAGCGCGATCCGCCACTACGCCTCACCGGGCGGGGTGCTCGTCCTCGGCATCGGCTTCACGGTGTGCGTGGTGGCCTACTGGGCGATGATGCGTCTGGGCCGGCTGCCCGTGGAGAAGCGGGTCCTGTCGTGAGCACGCTCGTCTGGGGTGCCCTCCTCGGCGCGGCTGCAGGCAGCGGACTCCTGCTGGTGGTGCTGCGGGTCGCGGTGCTGCGTCGCCCGCAGCTCGCCGACCGGGTGCTGCCCTACCTGCGCGACCTGCCGCTGCGCGACCAGGCGCCCGCGGTCCGGACGGCCTCCTCCACGCCCACCTCCGCCGCAGCCGGGATCTTCGGCCCCGTGCTGCGGTCGGCGGCCGACGTGGTCGAGCGGGTGCTCGGCGGCAGCTCGTCCGTACGCCGGCGGCTCCAGCGCGCGGGTCTCGACCGGACGGTCCAGGAGTTCCGCATCGAGCAGGTCCTGTGGGGACTCGTGGGGTTCGGCGCGGCCGCCGGACTCAGCCTGGTCCGCTCGCTCGGCGGCGTCGGCAGCCCCGGCTCGGCGCTGGTGCTCTGCGCGCTCGGCTTCGTGCTGGGCGTCTTCCTGCGCGACAACCGCCTGAGCGGGCAGGTCCGGACCCGCGAACGCCAGGTCCTCACCGAGTTCCCGACGATCGCCGAGCTGCTCGCGCTGTCCGTGGCCGCCGGGGAGAGCCCGGTGTCGGCGCTCGACAGGGTCGTGCGCCGCAGCCACGGTGCCCTCTCCCAGGACCTCGCAGCCGT
Organism: Nocardioides sp.; assembly: GCA_041914085.1. Taxonomy (GTDB): domain Bacteria; phylum Actinomycetota; class Actinomycetes; order Propionibacteriales; family Nocardioidaceae; genus Nocardioides. The sequence goes on along the minus strand of JAYSEC010000176.1, from coordinate 4,265 downwards.
CCTCGGCCGGGTGCGCACCGGGGAGGCGGTGGGACAGGCCTTCGAGTCACTGGCCCGGTCGACCGGGTTGCCGATCGTGGCCCGTTTCGCGACCGGCATCACCGTCGCGATGGAGCGCGGCACCCCGCTCGCCGACGTGCTCCACGCCCAGGCCGCCGACGTGCGCGAGGCCGGCCGCCGCCTGCTCATCGAGACGGCCGCCCGCAAGGAGATCGCGATGATGGCGCCCGTCGTGTTCTTCGTGCTCCCCGTGACGATCCTCTTCGCCTTCTACCCCGGCGTGCTCGGCCTCCGGCTCACCACGCCCTGACCGTCTCCCACGAAAGGACACCATCGATGCACCTCCTCCTCAGCCTCCGCCCCGTCCCCGATCGCGAGAGGGACGAGCGGGGCGACGTGCCCGGCTGGGTGATGGTCACCCTGATGACCGCCATCGTGGTCGCGGCGCTCACGCCGTTCGTCGGCGACGAGCTGCGCGGCCTGCTCGAGCGCGCCTTCTCGATGGTCAGCGGCTAGGCCGTGACGGTGGTGCGTCGCGCTCGGGGTGAGCGCGGGGCAGCCGTCGTGGACTTCGTCCTGATCCTGCTGATGCTGCTCCCGCTGGTCGTCGCGGTCCTCCAGCTCGCCCTCGTGCTCCACGTCCGCAACACCCTGGCGTCGGCGGCCGCCGAGGGCGCCCGCCACGCCGCCGTCGCGGGCTCCTCGGCACCCGCCGGACGCGCGAAGGTGGAGGAGCTCGTCGACGGTGCGCTGTCCGAGGGATTCGTGCGCTCGGTGACGGTGCGACCGGCAGTGATCGGTGGCGCACCCGGCTACGAGGCGGTGGTCGAGGCCGACGTCGGGGTGCTGGGGCTCGGCGGGCCAGGGGTCCACGTCCGGGTGTCCGGCCACGCCATCGCCGAGGCGAGCGGGACGGCACCGTGACGCGCCGCCGCGACGAGGCCGGGTCCGCGCTGGTCGAGTTCAGCTGGCTGGCGATCATCCTGCTCGTCCCGCTGATCTGGGTGGTGCTCTCGGTGTTCGAGGTGCAGCGAGGCGCCTTCGCGACCAGTGCCGCGGCACGGGCGGCCGGGCGGGCGTACGCCCTCGCCCCCGACGACGCCACCGGCGAGCAACGGGCGCGGGCGGTCGTCGAGCAAGTGCTCGCCGACCAGGGCACCCCCGGGCAGCGCGCGACCGTCCAGATCTCCTGCCAGGCGCCCGGGGGCAACTGCCACGTCGGCACCTCGGTCATCACCGTGCGGGTCGACTCCGGCGTCGACCTGCCGTTCTTCCCCGCGATCCTCGGCCGAGGGGCGGCGAGCTTCTCCTTGGACGCCAGCCACACCGTGCCGATCGGGCAGTACGTCGAGAGCGCGCCCGCACCATGAAGCACCGCCGCCGCCGCGACGAGCGCGGGCAGGTCACCCTTCTGATCATCGGCTTCGCCGGCATCCTGCTGATGGCGATCGTCGCCGTCATAGACGCCTCCGCGGCGTACCTCCAGCGGCAGGGGCTCGACAACCTCGCCGACGGCGCGGCCCTCTACGGCGCCGACCTCGGCTCCGCGGGGATCTACGAGGAAGGCCTGGGCGAGCAGCGGCTGTCCCAGCAGGAAGCGGCGGTGCGCGCTGCCGTGCGCGACTACCTGGCCCGCGCTGGCGCCGCACAGAAGTACCCCGGCATCGACGTCGGCGTCCGGGTCGACGCCACCGG
>JAYSEC010000176.1:0-2470 GCA_041914085.1 Nocardioides sp. | reverse complement strand
CATGAAGTCACTACGCCTGCTTGCCGGAGCCGCCCTGGTGGCGGCCACCCTGGCACCGACACCCGCGGCACACGCGCTCGATCCCGGCAGCATCGCCGGAGTGGTCACGGACGAAGGAGCCGCGCCGCTCGCCGGCATCGAGGTCACGGTGTGGGACAACGTCGGCTACGGCGAGATCGTGGTCGGCCAGGACGTCACCGCAGCCGACGGGTCCTACCAGGTCGACGGGATCGACCCCGACCCCTACTACAAGGTGCGGTTCAGCGACCCCACCGACGCCTGGGCCACCGAGTGGCACCGCGACGTCGTCTCGGGCGTGTTCGCCACGTGGGTCCCCGTCTCGGAGAACGCCGTCAACACGCTCCCGGCCACCGAGCTCGAGCCGGCCGCCAGCATCTCCGGGACGGTGACCATCGGTGCCGGCACCCCCGTCGACGGCGCACGGGTCGGCGTGTGGTGGCAGTACGCCGCGCAGGCCTACGCCCGCGTCGGCGAATACACCACCGACGCGGACGGGAGCTACGTCGTCCCCGGCCTCCCGGCGGCGACCTACGCCCTGATCTTCCACGACCCGGTGACCGGAGCCACCGAGACGTGGGACGACCAGTCCTACATCATGAACGCCACCCCCATCACCGTCGCGAGCGGCGAGGCACTGACGGGCATCGACGCCCTGCTCGGCGGCGTCGTCACCAGCACCGCCGCGCCCACCATCTCCGGCACGCCGCAGGTCGGCCAGACCCTCACCGCGACGTCGGGCTGGACGCCGGCCGGCGCGACCGTGACCTACCGCTGGGTGGTCGGCGACGACACCACGCCGGCCGACGACCCGACCGGGACGACGTACGTCCCGACCGCCCAAGACGTCGGCAGGACGATCCGGGTGCAGGCCATCGCCACGGCCGGCGCGGGGTGGGTGCCGGCGAGCGCCTGGTCGGCGGCCACCGCGCCCGTCGCCGCCGCACCGGTCCCCCCGGTGGTCGTCCAGGTCCTCGTCAACGACCGGCGCCCCGTGGTCAAGGGCACGCTGCGGGTCGGCAAGGTCGTCCGGGTGACCAAGGGCAGCTGGACGCCGGCCCCGGCGGATCTCGACTACACGTGGTACGCCGGCGGCAGGCGCATCCGCGGCGCGCACCGGCAGTGGCTGCTGCTCCGGGAGAAGCTGGTCGGCAAGCGCCTGACCGTCGAGGTCACCGCGTCGGCACCGGCGTACGAGCCCCTCACGGTGCGGACGCCGCGGACGGGCAAGGTCCGCCGCTGACGCGCACGGGGCCGGTGACGGTCGTCACCGGCCCCCACCCCGGCGGATGGACGCTGGCCGATTACTCACCGGTCGCCGGTAGCGTCGCAGGCATGACGGAGACCTGGCCCGGATCGGCCTACCCCCTCGGCGCGACCTACGACGGCAGCGGCACCAACTTCGCGCTCTTCAGCGAGGTCGCCGAGCGCGTCGAGCTGTGCCTGATCGACGACGACCCGGCAGTGGAGGGCAAGCGCCGCGAGACGCGGGTCGAGCTGACCGAGGTCGACGCGTTCGTCTGGCACGCCTACCTGCCCGGCGTGCAGCCCGGCCAGCGCTACGGCTACCGCGTCCACGGCCCGTGGGACCCGGCGCAGGGCCTGCGCTGCAACCCGAACAAGCTGCTCCTCGACCCCTACGCCAAGGCGACGGTGGGCGAGTACGAGTGGGACCCGTCGGTGTTCTCCTACGACTTCGAGGACCCCGACACCACCAACGACGACGACTCGCTCGACCACGTGATGCTCGGCGTGGTGATCAACCCGTTCTTCGACTGGGAGGGCGAGGCGCGCCCGCGCACGCCGTACCACGAGACGCTGATCTACGAGGCGCACGTCAAGGGCCTCACCCAGCTCCACCCCGACGTCCCGGAGGACCTGCGCGGGACCTACGCCGGCATCGCGCACCCGGCGGTCGTCGAGCACCTCACCCGCCTCGGTGTCACGGCGATCGAGCTGATGCCGGTGCACCAGTTCGTGCAGGACGACGCGCTCGTGCAGAAGGGGCTGCGCAACTACTGGGGCTACAACACCATCGGCTTCTTCGCCCCGCAGGAGTCCTACGCCTCCACCGACGGCCTCGGCCAGCAGGTGCAGGAGTTCAAGGCGATGGTCAAGGCGCTGCACGCCGCCGGCATCGAGGTCATCCTCGACGTGGTCTACAACCACACCGCCGAGGGCAACCACCTCGGGCCGACGCTCAGCATGAAGGGCATCGACAACGTCGCCTACTACCGGCTCGTCGAGGACGACCTGCAGTACTACATGGACTACACCGGCACCGGGAACTCCCTCAACGTCCGGCACCCGCACTCGCTGCAGCTGATCATGGACTCGCTGCGCTACTGGGTGACCGAGATGCACGTCGACGGCTTCCGCTTCGACCTCGCCGCCACGCTGGCCCGCGAGTTCTACGACGTCGACAAGCTCTCCACCTTCTTCGAGCTCGTGC
>JAYSEC010000175.1:0-7420 GCA_041914085.1 Nocardioides sp. | reverse complement strand
AGGAAGGCGTCGACCTCGGACGCGGTCGGTGCCGACTCCGGACCGCGCCGGGTCACCTTGATCGCCGCCGCGGCATTGGCCCGCCGGCAGCCCTCCACCCACGGCGTACCTGCTGCCACCTCGGCCAGCAGGGCGCCCGTGTGGGTGTCGCCCGCGCCGTTGGTGTCGACCGCGGTCTGCGGGAAGCCCGGGACGTACGTCGTCTCGCCGCCGACGTGCACCGCGCAGCCCTCCGGCCCGTCGCGGACGATCGCGACGGCGTCGCCGCGCAGCAGGGGAGCGATCGCGGTGGTCAGCCCGGCGAGGTCCGCGGGCGGGTCCTGGCCGGCCGCGCGGAGCAGGTCCTCGGCCTCCTCGGCGTTGCTCGACCAGACGTCGGTGTGCTCGAGCATCGCCGTACGGACGTGCTCGCTGAGGGTGGCGAACGCCGCGCCCGGATCGAGCACGACCACGACGTCGGGGTGCAGCGTCGGCAGCCAGGCGAGCAGTGGCTCACCAGTGGCGGCCAGGGCCAGCGAGAAGCCGGTGACGCAGACCAGGTCGCCGGGCCCCGGGTCCGAGGTGGCCAGCGACTCGACACTGATCCTCCGTTCGGCGCCGAGGGTCGTCACGAACGTGCGCTCGGCACTGGGCTCCACCATGACGACGCAGATGCCGGTGTCGAGCCCCTCCACCGGGGGCGCGGACACCCCGATCCCCTCGGCGGCCAGCGCCGCGCGGATCAGGTCGCCGTGGGGCCCGGTGCCGACCGAGCCGGCCTGCACGCACTCCGCGCCGAACCGGGCCGCGGCGAGGAGCACCGTGACCGTGCCGCCGGCGTAGTCGGTGGCCGAGGCGGCCATCACGTTCTGGCCGCGGGCCGGGAGGTCGGGCACCTCGACCACGACGTCGACCAGCGCCTGGCCGGTGTGGATGACCCGGCTCAACTCAGCACGTCTTCCGTCGTGGCCAGGGTGATCTGCGGCGGGTAGAGCGCCATCACGTCCATCGCGGCCTGGTGGTTGTCCGGTGTCGAGCCGGCGCAGGCGTCGGTGACCACGGTGATCGTCGCCCCGGCGTCCGCCGCGGCCAGGGCGGTCGAGACGACGCAGCAGTCGGTGGAGACGCCGGCCAGGACGAGGTGGGGCGTGGGGCCGGTGACCGCCTGCAGGGCGGGGCCCCACTTGCCGAAGGTGGGCAGCGACACGACCTCGCTGCCGAGGTCGGCCAGCTCGGGGACCACCTCGAGGAGCGGGTCGCCCTCGGGGACGTTCGCGAACGGCCACGCCTGCAGGTACGCCGCCCAGCTGCCCTGCGGGTCGGGTGCGGGCACCCAGCGCGTGACGACGGTGCGCTCCCCGGCTGCGGCAGCGAGTCGTCGTACGGGATCGACGATGTCCGGGAACATCGGCGAGCCCCACGGGCTCGAGCTGTCGGCGAAGATCCGCTGCGGGTCGATGACGACCAGCCAGGCGTCGGGGTGCATGCCGCCACCCTGTCAGAGTCCCGGCGCCCACAGCACTGACGCTTCACCACGGGATGCAGACGAACGGGCACTTCCCACGGTCAGTTGACCCGGGCAAGTGCCCATTGGCCGACATCCCATGGTGAAGCAGCGGCCCGGCGGACAGACCTCAGCGGCCGCCGGTCCCCCGACCGGCAGCCGCTGAGTCGCCTGAGGCAGTAGAGGGGACTACTTGACCTCGGCACGCAGGACCGCGCGCAGGCCGATGGCCAGCGGGATCCAGAGCCACACGAGGGTGGTGACCCCGAGCTGCTGCCAGTACTCGGCCGTCATGGTCTCCTCGAAGAGGCGGGTGGTGGCGTAGTTGACGTCGACCCACGGCTGCAGGTCGCGGAACCACTCCTGGAAGGCGGCCAGCGCGCCGAGGGCGGCGGGCAGCACGAGGGAGTAGACGAAGTAGCCCACGATCGCCGCGGCGGAGCTGCGCATCAGCACGCCGAGCGTGAACCCGATGAGCATGCCGAGGACGTTGGCGAGCACGATCTGCCCGAACTCCTCGACCGTGACGTTCCAGACGGGGTCGAGCCCGGTGATGGCCGAGCCGAGCAGGTTGCCGACGGCGCCGACGGCCAGGGCGAGGAACATCGAGGCGACGCCGATGGCGAGGGTGACGACCAGCTTGGCCGCGATCACCCGGCCGCGCCACGGCACGAGCGTGTACGTCGTCAGGCCGGTGCGCTGGCTGTACTCGCTGGTGACCGAGAGCAGGCCGATGATCGGCAGGATCACCGACAGCGGGAAGCCGATCGCGCTGGAGAAGGTCTCCTGGTCGATCGCGGAGTCGGGCGCCCAGAGGATGACCGCGGCGGTCGCGAGGACGGCCACGATGCCGACGCTCGCCATCAGCCAGAAGCCGGCGCGGGTGTCGAACATCTTGCGCAGCTCGACACCGACCAGCCGGGTCGTCGGGATCGGGGTCACGGACCGCGCGGGGCGGGCCGGGGCGTCGACGGGCGCCGACGGGGTGAGGGTCGTGGTGGTCATGCTGCTGCTCCTTCGCGGGCGGTCTCGGCGGTGAGCTCGAGGAACATCTCCTCCAGGCCGGCGCCGTCGGCGGCGCGCAGCTCGCGCAGCACGACGCCGGCACGGTGTGCCGCCTCGCCCACGAGCTCAGGGTCGGCGTCGACGCGCAGGCCGCCGTCGATCGGGGTGGTGACGACGGCCGCCTCGTGCAGGGCACGGGCCAGGCGGTCGGGTTCGGAGGTACGGACGAGGGTGCCGGCGGCGGCCAGCAGCTCGGACTTGCTGCCCTGCGCCACGATGCGGCCCTGGCCGATCACGACGAGGTCGTCGGCGATGACCTCGATCTCGTGGAGCAGGTGCGAGGACAGGAGCACCGTGCCGCCGTCGTCGGCGAAGCCGCGGAGCAGGTCGCGCATCCAGCGGATGCCGGCCGGGTCGAGGCCGTTGGCGGGCTCGTCGAGGATGAGCACCTCGGGGTCGCCGATCAGCGCGGTCGCGATGCCGAGGCGCTGGCGCATGCCGAGGGAGTAGTCGCGCACCCGGCGCGACGCCTCGTCCTCGGTCAGGCCGACCCGGGCGAGGGTCTCGGCGACGCGCGACCTCGGCAGGCCCATGGTCTGCGCCGCGATGCGGAGGATCTCGCGGCCGGTGCGGCCGGCGTGCTGGGCGGAGGCGTCGAGCAGGACGCCGACCTCGAGGCCGGGGTTGACGAGCTCGCGGTAGTCGCGGCCGGTGATGGTGACGCGGCCGGACGAGGGGCGGGTGAGGCCGACCATGATGCGCATGGTGGTGGACTTGCCGGCACCGTTGGGGCCGAGGAAGCCGGTGACACGGCCCGTCGCGGCCGTGAAGGACACGTGGTCGACGGCCGTGAAGGGGCCGTACTGCTTGGTGAGGGACTCGACGCTGATCATGGGTCCCACCCTCGCCCGCACCCACCTGCGCGCACATCGGGGACAGCGCGGAGACGGGCCCTGAGAGCGACCCTGAGAAACCCCTCAGCGCGCACACGCGGGGACGTCGACACCCTTGCGGGGACGGATTGGGGTGCGCTTGGGACAATGGCGGGGTGAGCAAGCCCACCGAGCAGCGTCCGCCCCAGGTCAGCCTGGCGTCGGGCATCGTCATGTTCGCCTCGGTGCTGGTGCTGATCACCGCGTGGGAGCAGGTCGCCTCCCTCGGGTCGCTGGAGACCCAGGAGGCGATCGACGACTTCCTCGCCGAGCCGCCGTTCTCGTCCCTCGGACTCGACGTCGCCGGTGCCCGCGAGCTCCTGCGCATCACTGCGATCGTCGCCGCGGTCGGCGCCTGCGCCACCGCGATCCTGGGCTGGTACGTCCGCAGGCCCGACCGCTCGGCGCGGCTGGGCCTGACGATCTTCGCCGTGCCGGTCTTCGTCGCCGGGGTGCCGTCCGGCGGCCTCGCCGGCGCGTTCGTCGCCGCCGGCACGGCCATGCTCTGGATGATGCCGGCCCGCGAGTGGTTCGCCACTGGCAGGTGGACGCCGCCCGCGCCCGTGCCGAAGCCGGATCCCCTGTCGCGTACGACGTCGGGCCGGCCGGGACCTCCCGGATCCACCGGACCTTCCGGACCCTCCGCGCCCGCGAGCCAGACCGGCCCCGGGCAGCCGCCGCCGGCCGCGCACCCCTTCGGCGCGCCGGCGCCCCCGCCGTCCTCGCTCGGGCGGCCCGTGGCGGCCCAGCAGCCGCCGCCCCCGTCGTGGCAGGAGCGCCAGCTGCTGCACTCCCGCCCCGGCGCCATGGTCACCGCCTTCGTCCTCACGGTCGTCATGGCGGGCGGCCTGCTCGCGCTGTCACTGCTGTGGATCGCCCTGGCCGGGCTGTCCCCGGAGTTCCTGATGAGCGTGCTCGAGCAGCAGCAGCCGGAGCTGGTCGAGGGCGGCGTGACCCTGCAGCAGGTGCAGGGGCAGGTCTACGCCTACGCGGGCGCGTTCGTGGTGTGGTGCGCCGCGGCGCTGGTCTTCGCCGGCTTCGCCATGGCCCGCCGTGACTGGGCCCGCCGGGCGTTGATGGTCACGGCCGCGTTCAGCGCGGGCGGGAGCCTGGTCTTCGTGCTCAACACGGTCCTGGTGCTGATCCCCGCTGCCGCCGCGATCGCCACGGTGATCTGCCTGCGCCGCATCGAGGTGCGGCGCTGGTTCGCCCTCGAGCCGCGCTGAGCCGTCGCCGACTACCGTCGGCATGGTGAGATAAGGGCATGAGCAACGAGCCCGGACCGTCGCAGAACCCCTACGGCCAGTCCTACGGCCAGCCGGCCGGTCAGGCCTACGGCTACGGACAGCAGCCCTACGGCGCCACGCCGCCCAGCGACAAGCGTCCCGGCACGGTCACCGCGGCCGCCTGGATCGCGATCGTGTTCTCCGGGCTCACCGCCGCCCTCTTCGCCTTCGCCGGCCTCGGGCTCCTCGTCGCGCGCGACGAGGTGATCACCGAGATGGAGCGGGTGCCGGAGTTCCAGGACGCCAACATCGACGCGGACGCCGCGGTCGGGGTGCTCGTCGTGGTGCTCCTCGGCATCGTCGTGTGGTGCCTCGTCGCCGCGGTCCTGGCGATTTTCGTGCTGCGCCGCTCCAACGTGGCGCGCATCCTGCTGGTCATCTCGGCCGCGGTCGCGGGCGTGCTGGCGCTGATCAGCATCACCAGCGGCATCTCGCTCGTGCCGCTCGTCGCGTGCCTGGCGACGATCGTGCTGCTCTTCGTCGGCGGTGCCGGCGACTGGTTCAAGCGGGTCCCCGCCTCCGCCGGCGGCTACCCCGGTGACCCCGCGGGCTACCAGGCCGGCCAGTACGGCTACGGCAGCCCCGACCCGTACCAGCAGCCCCAGCAGCAGTCCGGCACCGACTACCCCAACCCGTACGGCAACCCCTACGGCACGTCGCAGGACCAGCCGGCACAGCCGGGCGGCTCGCCCAACCCCTACGGCCAGGTCCCGCCGACCCACCACGACCCCGACGCGGGCGACGACGGGGACCACCCGTCGCGCAACTACCCGGGCCGCTGAGCTCGCGGCTCGGCACCGAAGCCCGGGGTGCTCAACGGGCGAGGTCGGCGGCGGCCAGGCGGCGTACGCCCTCCTCGATCACGTCGGGCACCTTGCAGAACGCCCAGCGCACCAGCTGGCGGCCCGCCTCCAAGTCGTCGTAGAACCCCTGCGTGGGGATCGCGACCACGCCGGCCCGCTCGGGCAGGGCCAGGCAGAACTCGCGCCCGTCGGCCCAGCCGAGGTGGCTGATGTCGGTGGTGGCGAAGTAGGTCCCCTCCGGCACCCGCGGCGCGAGCCCGGCCGCGGCGAGACCCTCGCACAGGACGTCGCGCCGCGCCTGGAGGTCGCGCGCGAGCGCGCGCGGCCAGTCGGGCTCGTGGTCGAGCGCGTGCGCCACCGCCGGCTGGAGCGGTGAGCCCGACGTGAACGTGAGCCACTGCTTGGCCGCCAGCAGCGCCTGGACCAGCGGTGCCGGGCCGGTGGCCCAGCCGACCTTCCACCCGGTGAACGACCAGCTCTTGCCGGCGCTCGACAGCGTCAGCGTGCGCTCCCACATCCCGGGCAGGGTGGCGATCGGGACGTGCCCCTCGGCGGAGAGCGCGTCGTCGAACACCAGGTGCTCGTAGACCTCGTCGGTCACGACCACGACGTCGTGGGCGATGGCGAGGTCGGCCACGACCTGCAGCTCCTCGCGGGTCAGCACGGTGCCGGTCGGGTTGTGCGGCGTGTTGAGCAGGATCAGCTTCGTGTCGTCGGTGACGGCGGCGCGCAGCTCGTCGAGGTCGGGACGCGGTGTCGTCGTCGAGCCGGCGGGCGCCCGGAGCTGGACGGGGACGCGGCGCGCGCCGCACATCTCCAGCATCGCGACGTACGAGTCGTAGTAGGGCTCCAGCACGACCACCTCGTCGCCTGGGTCGACCATGCCGAGCAGGGCCGCCGCGACGGCCTCGGTGCACCCGGTGGTGACGACGACCTCGGTGGCCGGGTCGGGGGACAGGCCGTAGTGGCGCTGCTGGTGGCGGGCGATCGCCTCGCGCAGCGCGGGTACGCCGATGCCGGGGGCGTACTGGTTGGCCCCGCCCTCCAGCGCGGCCTCGGCGGCCGCGATCACCGAGGCCGGCCCGTCGACGTCGGGGAAGCCCTGCCCGAGGTTCAGCGCGCCGGTGCGCGCGGCGAGGGCCGACATCTCACTGAAGACGGTCGGCGGGACGTGGGCCAGTCGGGCGGCGGTCCGGGACATGTCTCGACACAGTAGTGCGGCCCGGGTGGGCCGGCGCGCGTCGCTAGGGTGAGGCCCGTGGTTGACGACACGCTCGCACGCGACATCGACGCGGCCTGCCGCCTGACCGGGGAGTTCGTCCTGCGGTCCGGCCAGGTCGCCGACACCTACTTCGACAAGTACCTCTTCGAGGCGCAGCCGGCCCTGCTCGACCGCGTCGCGACCCGGATGCTCGACCTGCTCCCGGAGGGCACGGAGCTCCTCGGTGGCCTCGAGCTCGGCGGCATCCCGATCGCCACGATGGTCTCGGCAAAGACGGGCCTGCCGGCCCTCTTCGTGCGCAAGAAGGCCAAGGAGTACGGCACCTGCAAGCTCGCCGAGGGACCGGACGTCGCCGGTCGGCGGGTCACCATCATCGAGGACGTGATCACCACCGGGGGCGCCGTCCGTGACGCCACCCGCGAGCTCCGCGCGGCAGGGGCCACGGTCGAGGTCGTGGTCTGCGCGATCGACCGCTCACCCGCCGGCGAGAACCCGCTGGCCGACGTCGACCTCGAGGTCCGCTCGGTCCTCACCCGCGCCGACCTCGACGCGGTGCACCGCTGACCGGCGCCGTGCGCCGGCTCAGTCGACATCGCGACCGGTGATGTCGCGGTCGGGTCCGCCGTCCTGGGGCCCGATCTCGGCGCCGGGGGCGTTGGTGCGCTTGTGCCGCCACCACTCGTAGGCGA
>JAYSEC010000174.1:1215-7446 GCA_041914085.1 Nocardioides sp. | reverse complement strand
ACACCCACGGCCTGCCCGCCGAGCTCGAGGCGATGCGCCTCAACGGCATCAAGACCACCGACGAGATCGTCGAGCTCGGCATCGAGAAGTTCAACGAGGCCTGCCGCCAGTCGGTGCTGAAGTACACCGGCGAGTGGCGCGACTACGTCACCCGCCAGGCGCGCTGGGTCGACTTCGACAACGACTACCGCACCATGAACCCCGAGTTCATGGAGTCGGTCATCTGGGCCTTCAAGCAGCTGCACGAGAAGGGCCTGGTCTACGAGGGCTTCCGCGTGCTGCCCTACTGCTGGCAGGACGAGACGCCGCTGTCCAACCACGAGCTGCGGATGGACGACGACGTCTACCAGATGCGCCAGGACCCGGCCGTCACCGTCGGCTACTCCGTCACCACGCCCGGCGACTTCGAGGGCGTCAAGGTCCTCGTCTGGACGACGACGCCCTGGACCCTGCCCTCCAACCTCGCGGTCATGGTCGGCGAGGACATCGACTACGTCGTCGTCGACGTGGACGGCACCCGCTACCTCATCGCCGAGGCCCGCCTGGCGTCGTACGCCCGCGAGCTGGGCGACGACCCGCAGGTCACCTGGCGGGGCAAGGGCGCCGACCTCGTGGGGCTCGAGTACGCCCCGCCGTTCTCCTACTACGCCGGTCACGCCAAGGCCTTCCGCCTGGTGCCGGCGGAGTTCGTCACCACCACGGACGGCACCGGGCTGGTGCACACCGCCGGCGCCTTCGGTGAGGACGACAAGGTCGTCACCGACCGCGAGGGCATCGAGGCCGTCATGCCGGTCGGCAAGGACGGGCGCTTCACCTTCCCCGTCGTCGACTACGAGGGCATGCAGGTCTTCGACGCCAACCTCCAGGTCATCGACCACCTCAAGGCCGCGACCTCGGGGTCGGGGGAGACCGGTTCCGTCACGCCCGGCACCGTGCTGCTGCGCCGCGAGACCTACGACCACTCCTACCCCCACTGCTGGCGCTGCCGGCAGCCGCTGATCTACAAGGGCGTCTCGTCGTGGTTCGTCGAGGTCACCAAGGTCAAGGAGCGCCTGATGGCGCTCAACCAGGACATCCGCTGGGTGCCCGACCACATCAAGGACGGCCAGTTCGGCAAGTGGCTGGAGAACGCCCGCGACTGGTCGATCACCCGCAACCGCTTCTGGGGCTCCCCGGTGCCGGTGTGGAAGTCCGACGACGAGCACTACCCCCGCGTCGACGTCTACGGCTCCTTCGAGGAGATCGAGCGCGACTTCGGCCGGCTGCCGCGCGACAAGGACGGCAACCCCGACCTGCACCGGCCGTTCGTCGACGAGCTCACCCGCCCCAACCCCGACGACCCGACCGGGAAGTCCACGATGCGGCGCGTGACCGACGTCCTGGACGTGTGGTTCGACTCCGGGTCGATGAGCTTCGCCCAGGTGCACTACCCGTTCGAGAACAAGGACTGGTTCGAGCACCACTTCCCGGGCGACTTCATCGTCGAGTACATCGGCCAGACCCGCGGCTGGTTCTACACGATGCACGTCCTCGCGGGCGCGATCTTCGACCGCCCGGCGTTCTCGACCTGCCTGAGCCACGGCATCGTGCTCGGCAACGACGGCCAGAAGATGTCGAAGTCGCTGCGCAACTACCCCGACGTGCGCGAGGTCTTCGACCGCGACGGCGCCGACGCGATGCGCTGGTTCCTCATGTCGAGCCCGATCCTGCGCGGCGGCAACCTCATCGTCACCGAGCAGGGCATCCGCGACTCGGTCCGGCAGGTGCTGATCCCGCTGTGGAACAGCTGGTCCTTCTTCAGCCTGTACGCCAACGCGGCCGGAGACGGCTACGACGCGAGGTGGCGCACCGACAGCGCCCACCCCATGGACCGCTACATCCTGGCCAAGCTGCGCGACCACGTCGCCGCGATGACCGACCAGCTCGACAACTACGAGGTCGCGGCGGCGTGCGACTCCACGCGCGGCTTCCTCGACGTGCTCACCAACTGGTACATCCGTCGCTCGCGCGACCGCTTCTGGGACGAGGACGCCGACGCCTTCGACACCCTCTACACCGTGCTCGAGGTGGTCTGCCGGCTGACCGCGCCGCTGCTGCCGCTGACGACCGAGGAGGTCTGGCGGGGGCTGACCGGCGAGCGGTCGGTGCACCTCACCGACTGGCCGTCCGTCGACGACCTGCCCGCTGACGACGCCCTCGCTGCGTCGATGGACACCGTCCGCGACGTCTGCTCGGCCGGCTCGGCGCTGCGCAAGGCCGCCAACCTCCGCAACCGCCTGCCCCTGCAGTCGCTGACCGTCGTGGTGCCCGACGCCTCGTCGCTCGCCGGCTTCGAGCAGCTGGTGGCCGACGAGCTGAACCTCAAGCAGGTCGGCCTGCTCGACCTCGACACCCCGGAGGCGGCGTCGTACGGCGTGGAGCAGCGGCTCACCGTCAACGCCCGCGCCGCCGGACCGCGGCTCGGCAAGGACGTCCAGCTCGCCATCAAGGGCTCGAAGACCGGCGACTGGTCGGTGGCCGAGGACGGCACCGTGACCGCGGGCGGCCTGGAGCTGGTGGAGGGGGAGTACGCCCTCGACACCGTCGCCGGCGACTCGTCGGGAGGCACCGCGACCGGCGTGCTCCCGCGCGGCGGGTTCGTCGTGCTCGACACCGACGTCACCCCCGAGCTCGAGGCCGAGGGCACCGCCCGCGACCTGGTCCGCGCGGTCCAGCAGGCCCGCAAGGACGCCGGCCTGGCCGTGTCCGACCGGATCGCGCTGACGCTCTCCGGGCCGGCGGCGACGCTCGAGGCGGCGCGCACCCACGAGGCGCTTCTCGCCGAGGAGACCCTCGCGACCAGCGTGTCGTACGCCGACGCCGCGGAGGTCGCCGTCGAGGTGGCGCGCGCATGACGCTCGCCACCTGGCAGGACCTGTGCGTGGACGCACGCGAACCGCGCCGGATGGCCGACTTCTGGGCGGCGGTCATCGGGCTCGCGCCCCGCGACGGCGAGCCCCCGGTCGCGCTCGACGGGCCGACGGACGGCCACCGGGTGTGGGTCAACCCCGTCGAGCACCCACGGACGGCGAAGAGCCGGGTGCACCTGGACGTCTACGCCCGTGCGATCGCCGACCTCGAGGCCCTGGGCGCGACCGTGGTGCTGCCCGCGGAGGAGAGCGGGTTCGGCTGGACGGTCATGCGCGACCCCGAGGGCGGCGAGCTCTGTGCGTTCGTCCGCGAGGAGCCGCCGGCGTACCGCCTGCACGGGGTCGTGGTCGACTGCGCCGACCCGGCGGCGACCGCCTCCTGGTGGGGTGACGTCTTCGGCGTGCCGGTGACGACCCACGAGGGGCACGACTGGCACACGCTCGAGCGGGTCACGCCCGACGAGGTGCTGACGCTGGACTTCGTGCCGGTGCCGGAGCCGAAGGTCGGCCCGAACCCCGTCCACTGGGACGTGCAGGGCGAGGTCGAGGCGCTGCTCGATGCCGGCGCGACGCGCCTGTGGGACACCGGGCGGTGGACGGTGCTCGCCGATCCCGAGGGCAACGAGTTCTGCGTGTTCCCGCCGACGGGCCGCTGACCGGGGCTGGTTGAATCGTGGCCATGGCCCACCTCGACCTGTCCGCCGACGTCGCCACCTTGACCCAGCAGCTCGTCGACATCGAGTCGGTGTCCCACCACGAGCAGGAGATCGCCGACGCGGTGGAGGAGGCGCTGCGGGCGCTGCCCCACCTCACAGTGACCCGGCGCGGCCACACCGTCGTCGCGCGCACGGACCTCGGCCGGCCCGAGCGCGTCGTCATCGCCGGACACCTCGACACGGTGCCGCTCAACGACAACCTGCCGTCGCGGCGCGAGGACGGGATCCTGCACGGTCTCGGCACGTGCGACATGAAGGGCGGCGACGCGGTGATGCTCAAGCTCGCCGCCGACCTGCCCGAGCCCAACCGCGACCTCACCTTCATCTTCTACGAGGCCGAGGAGGTCGACTCGGTCCACAACGGGTTGCGCAAGCTCACCGAGAGCGACCCCGACCTGCTGGAGGCTGACTTCGCGATCCTCATGGAGCCCAGCAACGCCGCGATCGAGGCGGGCTGCCAGGGCACCATGCGCGTCGACGTACGCACCACCGGCGAGCGCTCCCACAGCGCCCGCAGCTGGAAGGGCGTCAACGCGATCCACCTCGCCGGCCCGGTGCTCGCGCGGCTCAACGACTACGTCGCCCGGCAGCCCGAGATCGACGGCCTGACCTACCACGAGGGCCTCAACGCCACCGGGATCCGCGGCGGCGTCGCCGGCAACGTGATCCCCGACGAGTGCGTGGTCGAGGTGAACTTCCGCTTCGCCCCCGACCGCAGCGAGGCCGACGCCGAGGCGTTCGTCCGCGACTTCTTCGAGGGGTACGACGTCACGGTGACCGACATGGCCGCCGGCGCGCTGCCCGGGCTCGACCGCCCCGCCGCGAAGGCGTTCGTCGACGCCGTCGGCGGCGAGGCGGCCCCCAAGTTCGGCTGGACCGACGTCGCGCAGTTCACCAAGCTCGGCGTGCCGGCCGTGAACTACGGGCCCGGCGACCCGATGTTCGCCCACAAGCAGGACGAGCACGTGCCCTTGGAGCACGTCGAGCGCTGCGAGCGCACCCTCAAGGAGTGGCTGGCATGAGCACGCCGCACGGTGACCGCATGAAGGGTCCGGTCGTCGAGCGTCGTGGGCAGGTCACCGAGGGCAGCACCACCGACCAGCGGCTCCTCGACTCCCGCGGCCCCACCGACTGGGTGCACACCGACCCGTGGCGGGTCCTGCGGATCCAGGCCGAGTTCGTCGAGGGGTTCGGTGCGCTCGCCGAGCTCGGGCCGGCGATCGGCGTGTTCGGGTCCGCGCGCACCCGGTCCGACCACCCGCACTACGCGATGGCCGAGGACGTCGGCCGCCGGCTCGCGCGGGCCGGCTTCGCGGTGATCACCGGGGGTGGCCCCGGCGCGATGGAGGCCGCCAACAAGGGCGCCTGCGAGGCCGGCGGGGTGAGCGTCGGGCTCGGCATCGAGCTGCCCTTCGAGGCGGGGCTCAACCAGTGGGTCGACAAGGGCATCAACTTCCGCTACTTCTTCGCCCGCAAGACCATGTTCGTCAAGTACGCGCAGGGCTTCGTGGTGCTCCCCGGAGGCCTCGGCACCTTCGACGAGCTCTTCGAGGCGCTGACGCTGGTCCAGACGCGCAAGGTCACCTCGTTCCCCATCGTGCTGCTCGGGTCGGCGTACTGGCAGGGGCTCATCGACTGGATGCGCGACACCGTGCTGGCCGAGGGCAAGATCAACCCGGCGGACCTCGACATGATGGTCGTCACCGACGACGTCGAGGAGGCGGTGGCGCTCATGGTCGCGGCGCGCGAGGACCGGTGGCCGACGCCGTCGCCGGAGCGGCCCGAGTGAGGGGGACCGGCCGATGATGTGGCTCTTCGCCGTCCTGGTGGTGCTGGTGATGGGCGGGGTCGCGCTCGTCGCCTCCGGCCGCGGCGGGTCGATGGCGCCGGCGTACGACGACCGTCCCGACCTCGCGCTGCCCGACGACCGGCCGATCGACGCGCAGGTCCTGCGCACCGTGCGGTTCCCGCTCGCGGTGCGCGGCTACCGGATGTCCGACGTGGACGCCCTCCTGGCGCGCCTGGCGACCGAGCTCGAGGACCGCGAGCAGGACCGCGAGCAGGGCACGGACCCCGGCCCCGACGGGTCTGGACCTGGGCAGGGCTCGTCTGGCGACCCCGGACACTCCTAGGGCAGGATGCCTCGAATGTCGTTCCCGATCGTCGTGTGGATCCTCACGGCCCTCGCGGCCGTGGTGGTCGTGCTGACCCGTCTCCGCCTCAGCGGCGAGGAGGCGGCCGGACGGTTCTCCATCAGCCGTCGGATCTCCCTCGCCCACTTCGGCGCGGGCCTCGTCGCCCTCGTGCTCTGGCTCGGGGTGCTGGTGGCGCCCGAGGACTCCTTCGTCGGCGGACCGCTCGTCGGCATCGTCGCGATCGCCGCCTGGTGGATCACCGCCGCCTGCGGCCTGCTGATCCTCGCGCGCTGGCTCCCGGCGAAGGGGCGCCACGTGCCGGAGGCCTCCGGCGACGGGTGGAGCGACGGTCCGGGGCTCTCCCTGCTCGCCCACCTCGGCATGGTGGTCGGCGTGCTCGTGTTCACCTACGCCTACCTCACCGCGGCCGTGTGATGCGGCGCCTCGTCCTGGCCCTCGTCCTGGCCCTCG
>JAYSEC010000174.1:0-1115 GCA_041914085.1 Nocardioides sp. | reverse complement strand
CCTCGTCCTGGCCCTCGTCCTGGCCCTCGGCCTGCTCGCGGCCGGCCTGTCGGTCCCGGTGACGACCCCGCCGGTCGTCGCCGCGGAGGCGGACGCCCCGCACCGCCCGGCGGTCGTGGAGGTGCGCACCATCGGCCACTCCGTGCGCGGGCGCCCGATCCGCGCCTGGCGCCTGGGCGAGCCCGGCAAGCGGCCGATGGTGCTGGTCTCGACGATGCACGGCAACGAGCCGCACACCCGCCGGATCCTGGAGACGCTGCGCGACGGCCGGGCGATCCGCGGCGTCGACCTCTGGGTGATCCCGACGTACAACCCCGACGGGCTCGCGCGGGGCACCCGGCGCAACGCCCGCGGCGTCGACCTCAACCGCAACTTCCCCTTCAGGTGGGCCGACCTCGACGGCAACTACGAGTCCGGCCCGCGGCCGGCCAGCGAGCCCGAGACCCGGGCCGTGATGGCGTTCCTGAGGGAGATCGACCCACGCCGGGTGCTGAGCTTCCACCAGCCGCTCGTCGGTGTCGACACCGACACCAAGGACGCCGGCTTCGCACGTCGCGTGGCCCGCGCCCTCCGGCTCCCGCGCAAGACGCTCGACTGCGGAGGGCTGTGCCACGGCACCATGACCATGTGGTTCAACCACCACTTCGCCGGCTCGGCGCTCACCGTCGAGTACGGCGCGCGCCCGCCGCGCCACCGCATGGTCGTGCGGGCGCCGCGCCAGGTCCTCGGCGTGCTCGGCGCCCACCGCACCCGCCGCGGCTGACCGAGCGCCTGCGGCCTCAGCGCCCGCGGAAGACCGGCTTCTCCTTGGCCACGAAGGCGTCCACGGCTGCCAGGTGGTCCTCGGTGCCGCCGGTGAGCGCCATCATCTCGGCCTCGAAGGCCAGCGACTCCTCGAGCGGGTGCGCGGCGGAGTGCGCGACCGCCCGGCGGATCGACCCGAAGGCGACCGTCGGCCCGGCAGCGAGGCGGGTGGTGAGCTCACCCACCGCGGCGGCGAGCTCCTCCTGCGGCACCACCTGCGTCGCCAGACCGAGCTCGAGGGCCTCCTGCGCGGAGACGGTGCGCGGGAAGTAGAGCAGCTCCATCGCCTTGGCGCGGCCGACGAGGCGGGG
>JAYSEC010000173.1:0-7520 GCA_041914085.1 Nocardioides sp. | reverse complement strand
AGCTCGCGGCCGCGCTCCTGGATGATCCGGGCGATCCGGTAGAGGTACTTGGCGCGCTCGGCACCCGACATCCGCGACCACACGCGGGTGTAGGCACGGCGGGCGGCCTTGACGGCCTCGTCGACGTCGGCGTCGCTGGCCTCGGCGACCTCGGCGAGGACCTCCTCGGTCGCGGGGTTGATCGTCTTGAAGGACGTGCCGGTGCCGTCGGTGAACTCGCCGTTGATGAAGAGGCCGTAGGACGGCTTGATGTCGACGACGGCGCGCGACTCGGGCGCGGGGGCGTACTCGAAGGGCATGTCAGTCGACCTCAGTCCAGCGTGAAGTAGTCGGGACCGGAGTAGCGACCGGTCGTCATCTTGGTGCGCTGCATCAGCAGGTCGTTGAGCAGCGTGGACGCGCCGAAGCGGAACCAGTCCGGGTCGAGCCAGTCGTCCCCGCAGGTCTCGTTGACCATCACGAGGTACTTGATGGCGTCCTTGGTGGTCTTGATGCCGCCGGCCGGCTTCACGCCGACCATCTGGCCGGTCTGGTCGCGGAAGTCGCGCACCGCCTCGAGCATGATGAGCGTGACCGGGAGGGTGGCGGCCGGCTGCACCTTGCCGGTGGAGGTCTTGATGAAGTGGCCCCCGGCCATCATCGCCAGCCAGCTGGCGCGGCGGACGTTGTCGTAGGTCTGCAGCTCACCGGTCTCGAAGATCACCTTGAGGTGCGCGTCGCCACACGCCTCCTTGACCTGGGCGATCTCCTCGAAGACCTGGAGGTAGCGGCCGGACAGGAACGCGCCACGGTCGATGACCATGTCGATCTCGTCGGCGCCGGCCTCGACGGCGTCACGGGTGTCGGCGAGCTTGATGTCCATCGCCGCGCGGCCGCTCGGGAACGCGGTGGCCACCGCCGCGACGTGCACGCCGCTGTCACCGAGCGTCTGGCGGGCCGTGGCGACCATGTCGGGGTAGACGCAGACCGCTGCCGTCGGCGGGCAGGTCGGGTCGGCAGGGTCGGGGCGCATCGCCTTCGAGGCGAGCGCGCGGACCTTGCCGGGCGTGTCCTGGCCCTCGAGGGTGGTCAGGTCGACCATCCGGATGGCGAGGTCGATGGCCCAGGCCTTCGACGTGGTCTTGATCGACCGCGTGCCGAGGCCGGCGGCGCGGGACTCGCACCCGACCTGGTCGACTCCGGGGAGGCCGTGGAGGAATCGGCGGAGCGAGGAGTCCGAACGCACGACGTCGTCGAAGACCCCCGAGCTCGCCGTTGAGCTGGCAGTGGGTGTCACCGACCCAGCATAGAGTTGGCGGGAAGGGGCCGGACAATCGGCGGAGGGCCAAACTCTGCCCAAATCGACGAGGAGAACATGGCACGCGTGCAGGGCGACCGGGCGCCGGTCGTGGAGCGGTTCCACGCCACCAGCGGCCAGGTGACCGGCTGGCTGACCGTGGTCCTGGCCGCCTTCGTGGTGGTCGGCGGCGTGGTCTACCGCGACGAGGGCTTCCCGGCGTGGGTGGCGGGCGGTGCCTTGCTGGCGGGCGTGCTGGCCTGGGCCGCGATGCTGCGTCCGGCGCTGTGGGTGACCGGCGAGCACCTCGTCATGCGCAACCTCGTCGAGACCGTGCACATCAGGCTCGCCGCCGTCGAGGAGCTGGCCGTGCGGCAGGTCGTGGCGGTCCGGGCAGACGACCGCCGCTGGGTGTCCACGGTCGTGGGCCGCAGCTGGCGCAAGGCGGCCCAGACCCGCCACCGCCCCGTCGGCGACGCCGGTCCGCAGGAGGGGATGGCCTACGCCGACTTCGTCGAGGAGCGCCTCCACGAGCTCGTCGACGCCGCGCGCACGGCCGCCGGCGTCCGGTCGGGATCGCCCGAGCAGCTCGCCCTGCCCGACGCCGTACGCCGTGAGCGGGCGTGGCTGCCCACGGGGCTCATCGCGGCCTCCGCCGTGCTGCTGGTGGTGTCGTTCTTCCTCTGAGCGGGGCTTGGCGGGTCCTCAGCCCGCCGCGAACCTGGCCTCGATGCCGTCGAGGACGAGGGCGAGGCCGTAGTCGAACTCGTCGCCGTAGGCGTAGTCGCGGCCGACGACCTGCTCGGCGACCATCTCCGCGAGGTGGGGGTGCTCGGCCATCACCAGCCCGAGCCCGTCGACGAAGTCCTCGGCCGCCTCCCCGGGCTGGAAGGGCAGGTTCACCTCGGTCAGGACGAAGCCGTAGACGTAGGCGTCGAGCACCGAGAAGGCGTGCGCCGCGAGCGCGACCGGGAAGCCGGCGGCGCGCAGGCAGCCGAGCACGGCGTCGTGGTGGCGCAGGTTCGCCGGGCCGGGTGTGCGACGCGACTCGATGAGGCCCAGGCCCCAGGGGTGCGCGGCGAGCACCGCGCGGGCGGAGTGGGCGCGCGCCTCCATCTCGCCACGCCACGCCCGCCCGGCCGTCGGTGTCTCGATGCGGACGAAGATCCAGTCGGCGAGGCCGTCGAGCAGCGCGTCCTTGCTCGCGACGTGGTGGTAGAGCGACATCGCCTCGACGCCGAGCTCGCGCCCGACGCTGCGCATGCTCACTCCGGCCAGCCCGGCGGTGTCGGCCACCCGGCTGGCGGCGTCGACGACGCGCTCGGGGGAGAGGGGTGGTCTGGACATGCGCGCTCCTCGATGGCGGTCTTACGCCCGTAAGGCTACCGTGGCCCGCATCGGACTTACAGGTGTAAGGGAGAAGGTGTCGTGAAGGCAGCAGTCGTGGAGCGGTACGGCCCGCCCGAGGTGGTCGAGGTGCGTGAGGTCCCCGCCCCGTCGGTGCAGGGGAGGAGCGGCCGGGTGCTCGTGCGGGTGCGGGCAGCCGCGGTCACCTCGGCCGACGGCCGGATCCGGGGCGCCCGCTTCCCGCGTGGCTTCGGACCCTTCGCGCGCCTGGCGTTCGGCGTACGACGCCCGCGGCGCCAGGTCCTCGGCGGGGTCTTCTCGGGCGTGGTCGAGCAGGTCGGCCCCGGTGTCACCGGGCTGGCGGTCGGCGACGAGGTGTGCGGCATGACCGGCACCCGCTTCGGCACCCACGCCGAGCTCGTGGTCGCGCGTGCCGACCGGCTGGTCGCGAAGCCGGCGGAGGTGTCCCACGAGGACGCCGCCGGTGTCCTCTTCGGCGGCACCACCGCCTTGCACTACCTCGGCGACCGCGTCCGCCCCGGCCACCGGGTGCTCGTCAACGGCGCCTCCGGCGCGATCGGCACCACGGCCGTGCAGCTCGCCCGGCGCGCGGGCGGCCGCGTCACCGGCGTGTGCAGCGGCGCGAACGCCGACCTCGTCCGCTCGCTCGGCGCCGAGGAGGTCGTCGACCACACCACCACGCCGGTCACCGCCGCCCCCGGACCGTACGACGTCGTGCTCGACACGGTCGGCAACATCGACATCGCCGGCGGCCGGGCCCTCCTCGCCCCGGGCGGCGTCCTGCTGCTGGCGGTGGCCGACCTCGGTCAGACGCTCCGCGCGCGCGGCGACGTGGTCGCCGGTCCCTCCCCGGAGGAGCCGGAGCACTTCGCGCGGCTGCTCGAGCTCGTGGCCTCCGGCGACCTCCGTGTCGTGGTGAGCCGCACCCTTCCGCTCGCGGACGTGGTCGAGGCACACCGGGTCGTCGACACGGGGCGCAAGGTCGGCAACGTGGTCCTCACGCCCTGAGTCCGGCCCGCCGCGCGGCCGGCGACCCGGGCGTCGGGAACCACCGCATGACGACCGCCGACTGGCCCAGCGTCCAGACCGAGCTGAAGATCCAGTAGGCCAGCAGCGCCACGGGGACCACTCCGGCGGAGACGAGGATCCCCACCGCCGACAGCCCGGGCATCAGTCGCTTCGCGGTGGCCATCGCCTCCGGCAGGCCGTCGGTGACCGTGTTGGGGGCCACGAACCAGTGCTGGGTGACGAACGAGAGCGTGGCGGCGACGGCCGCGAGGCCGGCGACCACGGCCAGGTGGGCGCCGCCGGAGCCGAGGTAGCCGTGGGTGGCCAGCGAGACCCCGGCCAGCGTGGCGTTCCCGAACGAGGCGACGAGCTCGGGACTCATCGCACCCACGGGTGTGCCGGCCGCCACCTCGGACAACAGGTGGTAGAGCCCGATCCACACGGGCAGCTGGAGCAGCAGCGGGAGGCACCCGAGCCGGCTCACGCCGTGCTCCTGCGAGAGCTGTCGGCGCTCCTCGAGCATCTTCTTGACGCTGTCGGCGTCGGTCCTGCCCTTGTAGCGCTCGCCGAGCTCGCGCAGGTGGGGCCGGGCGCGGGCGGACGCGTGCGCCTGGCGCACGCCGTGGACGACGAACGGCAGCAGCGCCGCCCTGACGAGGACGACGACGGCGGCGACGCAGAGCAGCCACGTGGCGGCCGACCCCGGGGCTGCGCCCAGGGCGGTGAGGGTGTCGTGCGCTGCCGCGAGGACGGCGGCGACGGCGTGCTTGATCGGTTCGAGCGGGGACATGCGGGCTCCTGGACGGTGAGCTGGGACGGGCGGACGTGCCTCGCGACGCGCGAGGTGTCAGGCCAGTCCAGGAGCACGCGGGCGCACGGGGTGCACCGCGTCGGTGGTGCGGCCGGCGAGCACCAGGGGCACGTCGGCCGCGCGGCGCCGCGGCAGCAGCGCCCGCTGCCCGGCGGCCGGGACCGCCAGCAGGGCGCGCGCGCCCGCAGGTGCGGTGGCGGACACGAGTGCGGCGAGGACCATCACGGCCTGCGCGGTGAGGTCGGTCATGCCCGGCGCCAGCGACACGGCGGCGACGACGGACAGCACGAAGGCCGCCGTCACCTCGCACCAGCCGCGCACCATGGCTCGAGACTAGCCGAGCTCGTGGGCGCCGAGGTCGGTGCGCCCGACGACGGGACGACGCACGAGCCCGGCGGGGGCGGCGTACTCCCAGCGGGGGCGCCAGCGCCTGGGCACCGTGACGCCGCGGTCGACGGCGGGGGACGACGTGGTCAGCCGGAAGTCCTCGGCGGCGGCGTCGACAAACGTGGACGCCGCCACGCGCCGGTTGGCGCGGGCGCGGACGGAGCCGCTGGCCAGGTCGCCGGGACCGACCAGCAGGTTGTTGACGAGGCGGGCCCGGGTGCCGTCGGCGACGGCGACGAAGGTGCCGCTGGTCCGGCGGTTGACGAAGGTGTTGTTGACGACCCGCAGCGTGCGGGACGGGTTGGTGAGCCCCTCGGCGCCGTAGGAGACGAGGGCGGGGTTCTCCGACCGCGGTCCCTGCACGACGACGTTGCCGGCGATCAGCGAGAGCCCGCCGTTGGGCAGGTCGATGGAGTAGCTGGCCGTGGCGTCACCGTCGCTGATCCGGTTGGCGACGATCGTGTTGCGGGCGGCGCGTGACTTGAGCTCGTGGCCGGTGTCGGCGTCGCTGAGCCAGCTGCCGGTCACCGTCAGCGAGCGCACGGCTCCGACGTAGAGGTTGTGGGAGTAGCCGTCGCCGAAGCCGTTGCGGAAGAACCGCGAGCGCCGGACGACGATGTCGCTGTCGGGGTCGGCGCCGGTGAGGATGCCGTTCTCGTTGTCGTGGAACCAGCTCCGGGTGACCGTGAGGTCGGTGCCCTCCTGACGGATCCCGGCGCCGTTGCGGTCGGCCACCGCCGCACCGCTGAGCTCGATGCGGTCCACGCGCGTGCGGTCCCCGGCGATCACCCAGATCGCCTTGCCCTGCGCGTCGCGTCCGTCGGCGCGCAGGTGGGCGCGGCCGCCGACCCCGCGGAGGGTGAGGTCGTCCTGGGTCCAGGTGGCCACGTCGCCGGCGTAGGTGCCGGCGTCGATCAGCACGGTGTCGCCGTCCCGGGCGACGGCGGCGGCCGCGCTGGGGGTGGCGAGCTCCTGTCCCGGCCCGACCCGCCAGACCTTCGGCGCGCGCCGCGGCGCCTCGTCGTCGTACGTCGTCGCGGTGGCGGGCGCGGCCGTCAGCAGCCCGGCGGCCAGTGCGAGGGGGATGGCGAGGGCGAGCGAGCGCACGTCAGCCGCCGTGGGGCTGGCCGAACGCGACGCCGCGCAGGTCGGCCGTGATCGCGTCGAGCCGGCCGACCGCGGAGATCCGGGCCGCGTCGACGTCGCCGCCGTCGGGCCCGGCCTCGACCGGGATGACGACCTCGACGTAGCACTTCACCTTCGGCTCCGTGCCGCTCGGGCGCACGATCACGCGCGCGCCCTCGGCGAGGGAGTAGCGCAGGCCGTCGGTGGGCGGCAGCGTCGCGGTGCCCTCGGAGAGGTCCTCGACCTTCTCCACCGCCAGCCCCCCGAGGGTCGTCGGGGGAGCGCTGCGCAGGCGGTCCATGGTGGCCGGGATGTCGGCGAGGTCGTCGAAGCGCACCGAGAGCTGGTCGGTGGCGTGCAGGCCGTGCTCGCGGGCGATGTCGTCGAGGATGTCGGTGAGCGTGCGTCCCTCGGCCTTCGCCTGCGCAGCGAGCTCGCACACCAGCAGCAGCGCCGAGACGCCGTCCTTGTCCTTGACGTGCTCGGGGTCGCAGCAGTAGCCCAGCGCCTCCTCGTAGCCGAAGGCCAGGCCCTCGACGCGGCCGATCCACTTGAAGCCGGTGAGCGTCTCCTCGTGCGGCTGCCCGGCGGCGGCGGCCATCTTGCCGAGCAGGCTCGACGACACGATCGAGTTGGCGTAGGTGCCGGTGCGCCCCCGCGCGATCAGGTGGTGCGCGAGGAGCGCCCCCACCTCGTCACCGCGCAGCATCCGCCAGCCGTGGGCGTCGGGGACCGCGACCGCGCAGCGGTCGGCGTCGGGGTCGTTGGCCACCACCAGGTCCGCCCGGTGCTCCGCGGCCAGCGCCATGGCGAGGTCCATCGCGCCGGGCTCCTCCGGGTTGGGGAACGACACCGTCGGGAAGTCGGGGTCGGGGTGCTCCTGCTGCTCCACGACGTGCGGCGCGTCGAACCCGGCAGTCTCGAGCACCTGCGCGACCGTCGTGCCTCCCACGCCGTGGAGGGGCGTGTAGACGATCGAGAGGTCGCGCGGCCCGTCCTGCGCCAGCTCGGCGACGGTGTCGAGGTAGCGGTCGACGATCTGCTCCTCGACGACCTTCCCGGCGTCGCCGCGGGGGAGGTCGGCCAGCGGGCCGACGGCCGCGATCCGGGCCGCGATCTCGCTGTCGGCCGGCGGCACGATCTGGCTGCCGTCACCGAGGTAGACCTTGTAGCCGTTGTCCTGCGGCGGGTTGTGGCTCGCAGTGACCATCACCCCGGCCGCGCAGCCGAGCTCACGGATCGCGAAGGCGAGGAGGGGCGTCGGCAGCGTGCGGGGCATGACGAGGGCCTTGAACCCGGCGCCGGTCATGATCTCGGCGGTGTCGCGCGCGAAGACGTCGGAGTTGTGCCGGGCGTCGAACCCGATCACGACGGAGCCGCCGGCGTGGCCCGTGTCCCTGAGGTACGCCGCCAGGCCGGCGGCCGCGCGGGTGACCACCACCCGGTTCATCCGGTTGGGCCCGGCGCCCAGCGCGCCGCGCAGCCCGGCCGTGCCGAACTCGAGCGTGCCCGCGAACCGGTCGGCGAGGTCGGTCTCCTCGCCCC
>JAYSEC010000172.1:3285-7536 GCA_041914085.1 Nocardioides sp. | reverse complement strand
ACGGCGTCCTCCTCGACGTCGTCGGCGAGCACCAGCACGTCCTCCGACTGACCCCGGCCGATCGGGCCGCGCCTCGCTCGGCCCTGTGGAGAGGCCCAGCGCGAGAGCCGTCGTCCGGCCTAGCGTCGGAGCATGCTCCCGGGACTGCCTCCGACGCAGCGCCGCCTCCGCGCCGTGCGCCACCAGCTGCGCCGTCGACGACGGTGGATCGCGGCGGCGCTCGTGGCCGTGGCGGCGGTGAGCGCCCTCCGCGCCGTCGCTCCGTCCCCGCCCGACACCGTCGAGGTCCTCGTCGCCGCGCGCGACCTGCCGTCGGGCACGCTCCTCGACCGCACCGACCTCCTCGCCCAGCGGTTCCCCGCGGACCTCGCCCCAGCCGGCGCCTCCCCCTCCCCGGTCGGACGGGTGCTGGCGGCTCCACTGGCCCGGGGCGAGGCGCTGACCGAGGCACGCGTGGTCGGTCCCGGCCTCGCCGAGGCGCAGGCCGGCCAGACCGTGCTGCCCGTCCGCCTGCCCGACGCAGGGATGGCGGCGCTGCTGCGGCCCGGTGACGAGGTCGACCTGATGGCGACCGACCCCGGGAGCGGGACGACGCGCGTCGTTGCGCGCGAGGTCACGGTCCTTGCCGCCCCGACCGAGGTCCCGGAGGGGCCTGCGGGTGGGACGGGCGGGGCCCTGGTGGTCGTCGGCACGTCGGCCGTCGGTGCCGTGGCGATCACGTCGGCGGCGCTCTCGCAGTTCCTCACCGTGTCCTGGAACCGCTAGCGTGCTGGGCATCCGCTCGTTCGGGCCCTGTCAGGGCCGCACCAAGGAGGCACCATGACCGGCTTCAAGAACTTCATCCTCAAGGGCAACCTGATCGAGATCGCGACAGGTCTGATCATGGCGCTCGCGTTCGCCGCAGTCGTCACGACCTTCACGGCCTGGCTGACCGAGCTCCTCCCGGACAGCTCGGCCGAGTACTTCAGCAACGAGCCCAACAGCTTCGGCGCGTTCCTCAACGCGGTCATCTCGTTCCTGATCATGGCGGCGGTCGTCTACTTCTTCATCGTGCTGCCCTACACGAAGGCCAAGGAGCGCTTCTTCCCCAGCGAGGCAGAGGGCACCCCGGCCGACATCGCGCTCCTCGAGGAGATCCGCGACGCCATCAAGGCCCGCGGCGGCGCCGTCTGAGCCGACCTGTCACGTCCGACGCGAACGGCTCGCCCCTCCCGGGGCGGGCCGTTCGTCGTGCTGCCGGTCCCCCTCAGCCGTGGTGCGGCGGAACCTGGTCGCGGTACCAGTCGTCGCCCTTGCCGGAGCGGTCCTCGCGCGGGTCCGCGTCGTCGGAGGTCTGGTCGGGGCCCGCGTCGCCGAACACGGCGGCCAGGCGCCGGCGGCGCTGCCACTCCGGCTCCTGCCCCTGCTCGTCGGGGGTGCTCATGCGGGGTCCCCGCGGCGTTGTTCGGGGGAGCGCAGCGGAGGAGAAGAACGTCGTGGGGTGCTCATGCGCAGACCCCGAAGATCCGGTCCTCCTCGTCCTCGGTCGTGGCCGGGGAGCTGGGGGAGCTGCTGGGGGTCTCGGACGCCGTCTCGCTCGGCGTCTCGGAGGGCGTCTCGGACGGGGACGCGGGCGTGCTCGGCGACTCGCTGTTCGTGGTGTCGGGGGTGGTCGGCGACTCGCTGGACGAGGCGGGTGGCTCGGCGTCGGTGGAGGTGCCCTTGATGAGGCGGGCGGGCAGCTCCTTGTCAGCGTTGAGCAGGTCCCAGATCTTCTGCGCCTCCGGCTTCCAGAAGACCTTGCCGCTGAAGTTCGGGTCGTCGACGGGGAAATACTCGGTCGGCAGCGTGACGAACTTGATCTTGTCGAGGCCGACGCCGCGCAGCTGCATGGCCAGCTTTCCGAGGCGAGTCACGGAGCCGAGCTCCTCATCGGTGCGCAGCGACTTGGTGGCGGCGTCGAGGAAGCTCACCACCCTGTCGAAGCGCGTCAGGGTCCCGGCGGACTGGACTCGACGGACCAGCGCACCGATGAACTCCTGCTGGCGTCGGATGCGGGAGATGTCGTTCTGCTGGATCCGCTCGCCGACGTAGCGGGCGCGGACGTAGTCGAGCGCCTCGTCGCCGGTCAGCACGGATGGGTCGCCCTTGGGCACGAAGATCGCGTGCTTCCTGTCGACGATGTCCTCCGGCACGCAGACCGGAACTCCGTCGACGGCATCGACCATGTCGCCGAAACCGTTGAAGTCGACGACGACGTAGTGCTGGAGCAGGATTCCTGTTGTCTGTTCGAACTGCTCAGCGGTACACAGCTCCTTGCCGACCGTGAAGGCGGCATTCCACAGCACGTCGTTCGCCGCCGGCGAGTCGCCGCACGCGGGGCGGTCGACGACCGAGTCGCGGGGAATCGAGACGGCGTACGCCCGGGACCGATCGGCGGCGAGATGCACCAAGATGGTGGTGTCGGACCCACCGCCGGTCTCCTGGTCGATGTCGTTGCCTGCACCTGAGCGCGTGTCATCTCCCATCACCAGGATGTTGAGCGGCTCCCCGTTGCCCTTGTAGACCTTCTCGGGCCGATCGGAGCCCAGGGCATCCAGGTCGCCGGTCTCGATGTTTCCGTTCAGGTGGCGGACGAGGTAGACCATGCCGAGGCCGGTCACGAGCGCGAGGACGAGTGCGCTGATCAGGATGACCCGCCCGACGGTGTGCTTCCGCGCCGCCTTGCCCTTGCGTTTGGGCGCACCAGAGGGAGCCTCCGGGCTCGAGTCGTCGGACACGGGCTCACCTAATGCTTCGCGAGGGATGGAACTGACCGGGTCTGAACCTACTTCACCGGGGCAAGATTTCCCCTGCTCGCGACACGTCCGGATCCGAGCCTCGCCGCGACCGTGGGTGAGCGTCGGGGCCGCGGGTCATGGCAGGATGCTGCCCGCCGTGTGCGCACGGCACGCCCCAGTAGCTCAGTGGATAGAGCAGCCGCCTCCTAAGCGAAAGGTCGCAAGTTCGACTCTTGCCTGGGGCACCAGTCAGCACCCGTCAGAGCGTCTCGAACCCGATCCCGGCCTTCTGCAGGCGGGCGAGCAGCGCGTCGCCCATCGCCTGGGCGGGGGTGACCTGCCCGGCGGTCGGCGGGTTGTCGTCGAACGCCAGGCACAGCGCCGACTCGGACAGCATCTTCGCCGTCTCGGTGTAGCCCGGGTCGCCGCCGGAGACCGTGGTGTGCACCGTCTGCCCGCCGGTCTCGGCGACGAAGTCGACGGTGAACCAGGACTTCTCGCGCTTGGCCGCGTCGGGGCCCGAGCCCTGCGGCACCCGGCTCAGCAGCAGCTCGCGCAGCGGCTTCACCTGCGCGGCGAGGGACAGCGCTCCGACGCCGACGGCTCCTCCGGCGGCGTACCGGAGCGTCTTGGTGCCGGCCCAGTGGGAGTAGCGGAACTCCGGACCGTACGCCGGCAGGGCGGCGCCGCTGCGCGCCACGACGATCGGGTCGATCGTGGGCAGCGGGAGCAGCCAGTAGCCGAGCACCGGGTCGCGGTGCGGCTTGCCGCCGACGGCCCGGGACGTCCGGCCCTCGGGCCGGTCCTCGACGCGGCGGCGGGCGGCGTACGTCCTGCGCATCTCCTTGGCGCGCGCGAACTGGTTCAGCGCGGAGTGGAAGGTGCCGCCCGAGAAGGTGCCGCCCGAGCGGACGACGCCGCGCAGCGTGATCGGCTGGTCCGAGGGCAGCTGCTGGACGGTGAAGTACGCGCCGAGGTCGTGCGGGACGGAGTCGAACCCGCACGCGTGGACGAGGCGGGCGCCCGTGCGCACGGCCGTCTCGTGGTGCTCGAGGAACATCCGGTCGACGAACTCGGGCTCGCCGGTCAGGTCGACGTAGTCGGTGCCCGCCTCCGCGCAGGCGCCGACCAGCGGCCCGCCGTGGGTGAGGTAGGGCCCGACGGTGGAGATCACCACCCGGGCGCGGCGGGCCACGTCGGACAACGCGGCCGGGTCGGACGCGTCGGCGACCAGCACCTCGACGTCCGCGCCGAGGCGGCCGCGCACGGACTCGAGCTTGTCGGGGTTGCGGCCGGCGATCGCCCAGCGCAGCCCGGCGGGTGCGTGGGCGGCGAGGTACTCGGCGGTGAGACCACCGGTGAAGCCGGTGGCGCCGAACAGCACGAGGTCGAGGTCGCGGTCGTCGCTCATCGCGCCATCGTGTCAGACGGAACCAGTCCCCCACCGGGCCCGTCCCACCGGGCAGAGCAGCACCGGAGCACAGGACCGGAG
>JAYSEC010000172.1:1267-3185 GCA_041914085.1 Nocardioides sp. | reverse complement strand
ACCGGAGCACAGGACCGGAGTCGGGTCCGGGCACGTCATGAGGGGAGCAGGTCGCCATGGGTCTGCGCAGGATCGGCACCAGCGTCGCGGCGGTCACGGGACTCGTCGCAGCCGCCGGAGTGGGGTACGCCGTCGGCAGCGGGAGCGGCCCGGACGGGGGGCCGCCCGTCGACCCGCCCCTCGTGCTGGCCAACGCCGACCTGACCACCCCCGCGAGCTGCGAGGACCTCCTGGACTCCTACGTCGACCGCGCGCTCGACCTGGTCGGGGCCTACGGCTGGGGAGGCGGTCCGATCGTCGCGTTCGACGCCGGCTCCGCCGGCTCCGAGGCGAGCGCACCCACTTCGTCCGGCGCGCTCCGCTCGTCGGCCAAGACGTCGCGGTCGGTGAGCAACGAGTCCGGCACCAACGTCCAGGAGGCCGGCGTCGACGAGTCCGACGTGGTGAAGGTGGCGGGCAGCCTGCTGCTGCGGCTGCGCGACGGCGTGCTGGTGGCCTACGACGTCTCCGGCGACCGGCCCACGGAGCTGTCCTCGACCCCGATCGACGACGCGCAGGGCAACGACTGGCCCGGCGACCCGGGCGGCGAGCTGGTCCTCGTCGACGGTCGCGCGGTCGTCGTCGGCACGTCGAGCGACGGGCTGGAGTCCACGATCACGACGGTCGACCTGGCCGACCCGACCTCGCCGAGCATCGTCGCGGCCACCACCGTGAGCGGGCGTGCGTCGGCCGTGCGGCTCCATGGCGACGTGGTCCGGGTGGTCGTCCAGAAGGGGTTGCCCGAGCTCGACTTCACCTACCCCGGCAGCAAGCTCGGCGAGATCACCTCGCGGATGCGCAACCGTGCGCTGGTCCGCGCCACGACCCTGGCCGACTGGCTGCCCACGGTCGACGGCGACCCGGTTGTCGACTGCGCCGACGTCGCGGTGCCCGACGACGAGGACCTCCCCCTCGGCACCACCACCGTGCTGGCCTTCGACCCGGCCGCGCCGGCCGACCGCACCTCCACCGCGGTGGCGACCGACTCCGACACGTCGTACTTCTCGACCGACCGGTTCTACCTCGCCGGCACGTCCGCGACGTGGGGGTGGGACGACTGCTGGGGCTGCCGGGCCGGGATCGGCCAGACGCCCGACGGCACCACGCCGATCTTCGCCTTCGCCCTCGACGGGACGGACGCGACGTACGTCGCCTCCGGCGAGGTCGAGGGCACCATCGCCGACCGGTGGTCGATGGACGCGGTCGGTGGATCGCTCCGGGTGGCGGTCGGCCCGAGCAGCGAGACCGGCGACCACAACTCGGTCATCACCCTGCGCGAGGAGGGCTCGAAGCTCCTGGAGGACGGCCGCGTCGACGACCTGGGCGTGGGCGAGGAGATCAAGTCCGTGCGGTGGTTCGACGACCTGGCGATCGTGGTGACGTTCCGCCAGACCGACCCGCTCTACGCGATCGACCTGTCCGACCCGGCCGCCCCGCGGCTGCTCGGCGAGCTGAAGATCCCCGGCTTCTCGGAGTACCTCCACCCCCTCGGCGAGCACCGGCTGCTCGGCATGGGCCAGGACGCGACGACCGACGGCATGACGCTCGGGGCGCAGGCGGCTCTCTTCGACGTCACCGACCTCACGGACCCGCGCCAGATCGACGTGGTGAGGTACGCGAAGGGCACCGTGGCCGCGGCCGGTGCTGACCCGCGACAGCTCACCTGGCTGCCCGAGCAGCGCGTCGTGCTCACCGTCGTCTCGCGCGGCTGGACCGGCACCACCGGCTGGGTCTCGGTGCTGTCGCTCGACGACGGCCGGATGGCCAACCGGATGGTCGAGGTCGAGCACGGCACCGACGTCGCCGACGTACGTCTCGTGCCGCTCGCGTCGGGGAAGGTCGCGCTGGTCACGGGCGAGGACGTGTCCTTCTTCGACCT
>JAYSEC010000172.1:0-1167 GCA_041914085.1 Nocardioides sp. | reverse complement strand
GCATGTGCCGCAACATCCGCCCGCTGAACAACTTCGAGCCGCCGGCGACGAGCGACGAGGTCACTGCCGCCGCCCTGCAGTACGTCCGCAAGGTGGCCGGGACGACCAAGCCGTCGCAGGCGAACGAGGAGGTGTTCTACGCGGCCGTGAAGGAGATCGCGCACATCACCGAGCACCTGCTGCAGGACCTGGTCACCACGGCTCCCCCGAAGAACCGCGAGGTCGAGGCGGCGAAGGCCAGGGCGCGGGCGCAGCTGCGGTACGGCACGTGACGCTGACGTCGGGCGTGCAGTCGGAGGTCCTCGACCTGCTCGCCACGCGGCCGCTGGTGGTGCTCACCGGTGCGGGGCTGTCCACCGACTCGGGCATCCCCGACTACCGCGGTCCGGGCGCGCCGACCCGGGCGCCGATGACCTACCAGGAGTTCGTCGGCAGCGCCGAGGCGCAGCAGCGCTACTGGGCACGCTCGCACCTCGGGTGGCAGCGGATGGGGCGGGCACTCCCCAACGACGGCCACCGGGCGCTTGCCGCCCTCGACCCGTCGCTGCTGATCACCCAGAACGTCGACGGACTGCACGAGGCCGCCGGCTCGCGCAGCCTGGTCGCCCTGCACGGTCGCGTCG
Organism: Nocardioides sp.; assembly: GCA_041914085.1. Lineage (GTDB taxonomy): Bacteria > Actinomycetota > Actinomycetes > Propionibacteriales > Nocardioidaceae > Nocardioides. The sequence goes on along the minus strand of JAYSEC010000172.1, from coordinate 544 downwards.
CCGAGGTGATCTGCCTCGACTGCCGCGAGGTCTCCTCGCGCGCCGACCTCGAGCGCGTCCTCGACGCGCTCAACCCGCAGTGGCTCGAGCGCCACGGCTGGGTGGAGTCGCGGCCCGACGGCGACGTCGACCTCGACGACACGGCCGACTTCGTCGTCCCCACCTGCGGGTGCGGCGGACCGCTGAAGCCGCACGTGGTGTTCTTCGGCGAGAACGTCCCGGCCGACCGGGTGGCCCGGTGCTACGCCGCGGTCGAGGCGCTCGGCCCCGACGGCGCGCTCCTGGTCGCCGGCTCGTCGCTGACGGTGATGAGCGGCCTGCGGTTCGTGAAGCGGGCGGCCCAGCACGGCACGCCGATCGTCATCGTGAACCGCGGTGAGACCCGCGGCGACCCGCTGGCGTCGTACAAGCTCGAGGTGGGCTGCAGCGAGTTCCTGACGGACTTGTCAGGCGTTCGCTGAACTTGTCAGGCCGTGCACGGGCCGACAAGTTCAGCGATCCCCGGTCAGCCGGGGATCACTAGGCGGCTCAGCGGCGCACGAAG
>JAYSEC010000171.1:0-7551 GCA_041914085.1 Nocardioides sp. | reverse complement strand
GGCAGGTCCTTGAGCCGGTCGAGGCCGTGCACGGCGCGCGCCATCCGCTGGTTGCCCGCGAACCGCTCGCGGTGGCGGTCGAGGAACCACCAGTAGCCGGCGCTGAACGGGCACGCATCCTCACCGACGCGCACCTTCGGGTCGAAGCGGCACGAGCCGCAGTGGTCGGACATCCGGTCGATGTAGGCGCCGCCGGACGTGTACGGCTTCGTCGCCATGACCCCGCCGTCGGCGTGCTGCGACATCCCCACCACGTTGGGCACCATCACCCAGTCGTAGCCGTCGACGAACGCGCGGTGGAACCAGTCGGTGACCTGCGCCGGCGCCCAGCCGCGCTGGAGGGCGTACGAGCCGAGCACCATGAGTCGCGGGATGTGGTGCACCCACCCGTGCTCGGCGACCTGGTCGAGGGTGTGCGAGAGGCAGCGGGCGTCGGTGGCGCCGGCGTCGAGCTCGGCGAACCACCGCGGCAGCCGCTCGGTGGCGCGCAGCTCGTTCGCGCGCCGGTAGCCCTCGCCCTGGTGCCAGTAGAGGTGCCAGACGTAGTCGCGCCAGCCGATGACCTGTCGGACGAAGCCCTCGACGCTCGCGACCGGAGCCGCGCCGGAGCGGTACGCCGCCTCGGCCCGCTCGACGACCTCCAGCGGGTCGAGCAGCCCGAGGTTGAGCGGGGCGCTCACCAGGCTGTGCGCCATCCACGGGTCGCCCTCGAGGATCGCGTCCTCGTGCGCGCCGAAGTGGGGCAACCGGTGCTCGACGAAGTGGTCGAGGGCCGCCAGCGCCTCGCGCCGGGTGACGGGGAACCGGCGTGGACCGTCGCGGCCGATCGTCGTCACGACCCCGTCGCGCTCCCAGCGGTCGAGGTCGGCGCGGACCTCGGCGTCGATCTCGTCCTCCCGGGGCCACCACGGCTCGCTGACGCCGAGCGTCTCGGCGCCCTTGGGCGGAGGCTCCCGGTTGTCGTGGTCGAAGTTCCACCGGCCGCCCGCCGGCTCCGCGCCGTCGACGAGCACCCCGTGGGCCAGGCGGGCTCGACGGTAGAAGTCCTCCATCAGCAGGCGCCTGCCCTGCCGCGCCCCGGCCCACCGCTCGAAGTCCTCACGGGCGGTGGCGAAGCCGCGGGGCGGCAGCACCGTCGCCCCGAGCCGCTCGACCAGCCGCAGCGCGGCGTACGACGTCGGGTGCACGACCTCGAGGTCCGCGACCTCGCCCGCCACCTCGGCGTACGTCCCGGCCTGCACGTAGGTCATCCGGTCGCCGAACGCCGCGGCGCGGTGCCGCATCGCGCTGAGCACGAGGTGCGCCTTGGCCCGGTGGAACCGTCGGCGCTTCAGCACGGCACGTGACTCGACCATCAGCAGCGGGCCGCGGTGGTCGTCGCTGAAGTGCGGCCCCAGCTGGTCGCCGAAGAGCCACCGCGTGGTCATGCGGTCAGGCCCGCTCGACCTCGCTGGCGAGCTTGAGCACGACCGTGCCGTCCTCCTGCTCGATGACGTACGCCGGGTCGTCGTCGCTGCCGTGGCGGGTGATCTTCTCGCCCTTGGTGGTGCGCGAGACGTCGTCGTGGTGCACCTCGGTGACCTTGCCCTCGGCCCACGACGAGCCCCATTTCCACTTCACGGTCGTGCCGGTCCGGATCGCCATGCGCCCCACCGTGCCACGCGCCACACCGGAGCAGGACACCCCTAGGACCGGACGTGCATCCGCTCCCCCTGGGGACCGAAGATCGCCAGCACCTCGGCGGGCGTCGGGCCGGGGTTGCCGATCCAGTGGGGCGTGCGCGTGTCGAACTCGACCACCTCGCCGGGGCCGAGGGTCAGGTCGCGGCTGCCGAGCACGAGCCGGACCCCGCCGCTGAGGACGTAGAGCCACTCGTAGCCCTCGTGGGTCTTCAGCGACGGCTCCTCGCGGTCGACCGGCAGGATCATCTTGAACGACTGCAGCCCGCCCGGGCGCCGGGTCAGCGAGATGAAGGTGCGCCCGTGCCGCACGACGGGCTTGGACCGCACCCGCGGGTCCCCGGTCTCGGGCGCGTCGACGAGCTCGTCGAGGGCGACCCGGTGGGCGCGCGCCAGCGGCAGGAGCAGCTCGAGGGTCGGCTTGCGCTGCCCCGACTCGAGCCGCGAGAGCGTGCTGACCGAGATGCCGGTCTCCTCCGCGAGGTCGGTGAGCGTCGCCTCGCGCTCCAGCCGCAGCTGGCGCAGCCGCGGGCCCACGGCGCGCAGCACTCCCTCGTCGTCCATCCCGCCAGTTTGCCACTTCGGCAAGGATGTTTGTCAACTGGCGCAGAGTGGCGCATCCTCGTCGACATGGACGAGATGAAGACGTACGACGTGGTGGTGGTCGGCGGCGGTGCCGCCGGCCTGAGCGGGGCGATGGCGCTCGGCAGGTCCCGGCGGTCGGTGCTGGTGATTGACGCGGGCGAGCCGCGCAACGCCCCGGCCGGGCACGCCCACAACTACCTCGGACGCGAGGGCGTGAACCCGCTCGAGCTGCTCGAGGCCGGCCGCGCCGAGGTGGCGCAGTACGGCGTCGAGGTGCTGGCCGACCGGGTGGTGGGCCTGTCCGGGGAGGTCGACGACTTCCTCGTGACCACCGCCGGCGGACGCCGCGTGCGCGCCCGGCGGATCCTGGTCACCGGCGGCGTGGTCGACGAGCTGCCCGACGTGCCCGGGCTGGCCGACCGGTGGGGCCGCGACGTGCTGCACTGCCCCTACTGCCACGGCTGGGAGGTGCGCGACCAGGCGATCGCCGTGCTCGCGACCACGCCGATGGCCGCCCACCAGGCACTGCTGTTCCGCCAGCTCTCCGAGGACGTCGTCGTGGTGGTCCACGACGGGGTCGAGATCCCCGCCGAGGACGAGGAGAGGCTGGGCGCGATCGGCGTCCGCTTCGTGCACGGGACCCCGCAGGAGGTGGTCGCGGACGGCGACACCCTGGTCGGGCTGCGGCTCGCGGACGGCTCGGTGCTGGAGCGGCAGGCGATCGTCGTGGCGTCGCAGCCGCGCGTGCGCGCCGACTTCCTCGCCCCGCTCGGGATCGAGCCCACCCCCTTCGAGATGAACGGCGCCGTGCTCGGGTCGGTCATCGCGGTCGAGCCCACCGGTGCGACCGCCGTGCCGGGGATCTTCGCGGCCGGCAACGCCACCGACATCGCGATGGTCCTCATCGCCTCCGCGGCCCACGGCCTGCGGGTCGGCGCCTGGATCAACGCCGAGCTCGCCGGCGCCGACGCGGCGCGCGCGGCGCGGACACGGCGCGACACCTTCTTCGAGCGGCCGGCCTGGGAGGAGCGCTACTCGGGCGAGAAGGTCTGGAGCGGCCGGGTCAACGCGCAGCTCGAGGCCGAGGCCGTCTCGCTCGCCCCCGGCCGCGCGCTCGACATCGGCTGCGGCGAGGGCGGCGACGCGATCTGGCTGGCCTCCCGGGGCTGGGCGGTGACGGCGGTCGACTTCGCCGATGCCGCCCTCGCCCGCACGCGGGCCCACGCCGCGGAGGCCGGGGTGGGCGAGCGCGTCGAGACCCGCCGCGTCGACGTACGCACCTTCGAGCCCGCCGGCGAGACGTGGGACCTCGTGACGTCCCACTTCTTCCACCTGCCCGACGGCGGCATGCCCGACGTCGTACGCCGACTCGCCTCCGCGGTCGCGCCCGGAGGGACGCTCCTCGTCGTCGGGCACCACCCGGAGGACCTCGCGACCGGGCTGCGGCACGGGCACGACAGCTTCATGTTCACCGCCGACCAGCTCGTGCCCGCGCTGCCGGACGGCTTCGTGGTCGAGGTCTGCGAGGCGCGGCCGCGCACCCAGGCGCACCCCGAGACGGGCGCCGACGTGGAGGTGGCCGACGCGGTGCTGCGGGCGCGCCGCGTGGGCTGAGCGTCGTTGGGACGGGTGGGCAGGATGGACGGATGAGCACTCGGGAGCTGCACCTCCGCCCGTCCGCCCGTCCCTGGTGGACCCTGCTGCCGTTCCTGGTGGCGGTCACCGCCGTCGCCGGGCTCGGCGGGCTCGCGGCCGCGGGGTCGCAGCAGACCTACCGCGCCCTCGAGCTGCCGCCCTACGCACCGCCGTCGTGGCTGTTCGGCCCGGTCTGGTCGGTGCTCTACCTCTTCATCGGGGTCGCCGGCTGGCTGCTGTGGCGCGACCGGGGCTGGGACCGCGCCCTGTGGCTGTGGAGCGCGCAGCTCGTGCTGAACCTGGCGTGGACGCCGCTGTTCTTCGCAGCCGACCTCTACACCGTCGCGCTGGTGGAGATCGTGGTGCTCGCCGCCGCGGTCGCCGTGCTGGTCGCGTGGGCGTGGCGCGGCACCCGGATCGCGGCGTGGCTGCTGCTCCCCTACCTCGCGTGGGTCTGTTTCGCGACCGCCCTGAACGCCGGGATCGTCGTCCTCAACTGAGCACGCGACGCGGATGTGGACATGTGTCCGTGAGTGCATGAAACATTGATCACGGGTTGACGTAAAGGACGTCCTTACACGCCGATCCGGCGTACTGTCGGGACATGGCAGCGCCGAGCCCGGCCTACGTGAGCGACGTCGTCGCCTCTGGCGTGGCACGCCCGAGCAAGCACGACAGCCGCCGCGACCAGCTCGCCGAGTCGGCGCTGGTGACCCTCGGCGAGCAGGGCTACGCCCGCACGTCGCTGCGCGACATCGCCCAGCGCTCGCCCTTCTCGCACGGCGTCGTGCACTACTACTTCTCCAGCAAGGAGGAGCTGATCATCTACTGCGTGCGCTACTACAAGCGCACCTGCGTCACCCGGTACGACGCCGTGGTCGAGGAGGCCACGTCGGCGTCGGGGCTGCGCGAGGCGTTCGCCGACAAGCTGGCCGAGACCATCCGCGAGGAGGCTCCGATGCACCAGCTCTGGTACGACCTGCGCAACCAGTCGATGTTCGAGCCCGCGCTCCACGACGTCATCTGGGACATCGACGGCCAGCTCGAGCAGATGGTCTGGCGCGTGGTCACCCGCTACGCCGAGCTCGCCGGCCTCGACCCCGCGATCGACTCCACCTCCTGCTACGGCATGCTCGACGGGCTGTTCCACCAGGCGCTGCTCGCCTGGGCGACCGGGCCCGAGGAGGAGCGCGACGAGGCGCTCGAGGTGTTCAGCGAACGGGTCGACGCGCTGATGCCCACCCTCCTCGCCCGCTGAGGGGGCCGGTTCTCCACAGATTGCTGCGGACGGGTGTCGCCGAGGCCCTCCGGCGGCCGAGCATCGATCCATGATCTTCTCGGGAACGCTCGCCCTGGACCCCGCCCTCCACGCCGCGTGCACCGACACCCTCCGGTCCCGGCTGGCCGACCTCGAGCGGCGGCGCCGGTCCACGGCCCACGCGGTCGAGCGGGTGCTGGAGACGTGGCACGGCGACGCAGCCGAGCACTTCAGGTCGCGGTGGGAGGAGTGGGACCGCGGCGCCGTGCGCGTCGTGGAGCAGCTCGCCGCCGGCATCTCCGCGCTCGACCGGGTCCGCGCCGACGTGGTCGCCACCGACGGGGCGTGCGTCGAGCGACCGGTCCGGCTCGCCGGGCGGCTGGGATGACCTCCTACGACGTCGACCTCGACGAGGTGCGGGCGGTGCTCGTCGACCTCGCCGGCTGCCAGCGCGACCTGATCAGCCTGGCCGGCGACGTCGAGGCGGCCCAGGGCCGACTCCGGGACGGCTGGTCCGGGCGGGCCAGCGAGGCCGCGGCGACGTCGTACGACGCCTGGCGCGAGGAGTGCGCCGAGATGGTCACCGCGCTCGCGGCGCTGCGGGGCGTCGCGGTCGCCGCGGACGCCCACTACTCCCGGGCCTTGGCGGCCAACGTCGAGCTCTGGCGGCAGGTCGCGCCGTGAGGATCAGCGTCGAGTGCGGCGGCCTGGCCTCGGCCGCCCGCACCTGCCGCACGGCCAACCAGACTGCTGCGCTCCTGACCGAGTCGCTGTCGGGCAAGCTCGCCGGCCTCGGCGGCATGGCCGGCGACGACAGCACGAGCGCGGACTTCGCGGCGGCCTACGACGTCGCGGCGCGCGAGGCGGTCGGCGCGCTCGCCGACCTCACCCACTCCTTCATCGGCCTCGGGCGCCTGCTCGCGGCCACCGGCGTCCAGCACGAGCGGGCCGAGGCCGGCGCGGCCGGACGGGTGGCGGCCTACGACGGCGCCTCGCTCGCCGACGCGTTCGTGCGGGTCGCGCCGGCGCCGCCGCCTTCCAGCCTCGGCGCGCAGGAGCCGTCGCTCGGCGCGGTCGACCGCTGGATCCTCGACCACGTCGAGGGGCACGTGTGGCCGGGCGCCGACGTCGCGCTGCTGCGGGAGGCGGCGCACGCCTGGACCCGTACGGCGTCCTCGGTGGCGGCATTGGCCGACCACGTCGACGTGGCGCGCGACCTCCTCGGCACCCAGCGCTCCCCCGAGATCCCGACCGCGCTGGCCTGCCTGGCCGACGTGCGCTCGCTCGTGGGCGACACCGCGGCCGAGCTGGGCGCGCTGGGCGCCGCCTGCGAGGACTTCGCCGCCACGGTGGAGGACGTGCGGGCCCGCACCCGCGCCCTGCTGTCCGAGATCGCGCAGATGGTCGTGGAGGGTGCTGCGATCTCCGCGATCGCGGCGGGCCTGACCGGAGGCCTCGCCGGCTCCGCCGCTGCGGCAGCCGCGGCCGCCCGGATCCGCGCCCAGGCGCCTCGCTTCCACGCACTGCTGGTCGCGCTCCGCGCGACCGCCACGGCGGGGGGTGCCCGGCTGCGGACCGCTGGCGAGTCGCTCCGCGGCTTCCGGGCCCGCCTCGACCGCTACGCGAAGGTGGCGGTCCGCGACGAGCGGGGCTCGATGCGCCACCCGGGTGGCTGGTGGGGTCCGCGCTACACCCGGGTCCGCCGCACGATCGACGACCCCGAGCTGTTCGACCCGCAGGACCTCCACGGCATGGACCCCGTCGAGCTCCGCCGGATGCTGGCCCACTGGGACGTCTCGCCGGTCCGTTCCGGCGAGGGACTGCGGTTCAGTGATCCGCTGATCGAGTCCCGGAAGATCCGCGTCATGGACGGGTACCCCGGCAACCGGCCTGACGCCCTCACCCACGGTCCGTATGTTGTCGTCTCGCAGGGCCACCAAGCCATCAAGATCCCGCTCGAAGGGAACCCGCTCCTGTGAACACCGAGCTGCTCGAGCTCCTCCTGGCCGATCTCGACGAGGAGTACGCCACCGGAGGGTTCCTCGCCCTCTACGAGGTGAGCTGGACCCTGGCCGGCCTCGGCCTCGACCGCAGCGACCCAGCCTTCGCACCGCTCGCCCGCGAGGCCTACGCCAGGTTCCGCGCGGAGCACCCGGACCTCGTGCTGGCGCACGGCAGCTGGCCCGACCTCCTGGGATCCGCGACCCGGACAGGCGAGGACGTCGACGCCGACGTCGACCTCGACTTCGACACGAGGTCCGGTCACGACAAGCCGATGCTCCTGCTCGCGCATCCCGACGACCTCGCCGACCGGCGAGGACCCACACCGTGACCACGCCCTGGCTGACCCAGCTGATCGAGGACGTCGAGGAGGAGTTCGAGGCGTTCGGGATC
>JAYSEC010000170.1:0-7560 GCA_041914085.1 Nocardioides sp. | reverse complement strand
CTGAAGGTCCAGCACGGCCTGTTCGACAAGCTCGTCTTCTCCAAGATCCGCGACCGCTTCGGTGGCAACGTCCGCTTCTTCATCTCCGGCGCCGCGGCGCTCAACCGCGACATCGCCGAGTGGTTCGGCGCGGCCGGCATCAAGATCCTCGAGGGCTACGGCCTCACCGAGACCTCCGCCGGCTCGTTCGTCAACCACCCCGACCAGAACAAGTTCGGCACCGTCGGCCCGGTCTTCCCCGGCAGCGAGGTCAAGCTGGGCGAGAACGACGAGATCATGATCAAGGGTCCCGGCGTGATGGACGGCTACCACAACCTGCCCGAGGAGACGGCGCGCACGCTGACCTCCGACGGCTGGCTGCACACCGGCGACAAGGGTGCGCTCGACGAGGACGGCCACCTCGTCATCACCGGCCGCATCAAGGAGCTCTTCAAGACCTCCGGCGGCAAGTACATCGCCCCGCCGGCGATCGAGTCGAAGTTCAAGGCCGTGTGCCCCTACGCCAGCCAGTTCATGGTGTTCGGCAACGAGCGCAACTACTGCGTCGCGCTCATCACCCTCGACCCGGACGCCATGGCGGGCTGGGCCGAGGAGAACGGCATGAGCGGCGCGTCCTACACCGAGATCGTGCAGTCCGACGCGGTGCACAAGATGGTCGGCGAGTACGTCGACGAGCTCAACAGCCACCTCAACCGCTGGGAGACCATCAAGAAGTGGAAGCTGCTCGACCACGACCTCACCGTCGAGTCCGGTGAGCTGACGCCCTCGATGAAGGTCAAGCGCAACGTCGTCGAGGACAACCACAAGGCCCTCATCGACGAGATGTACGCCTAGCGCGCAGGAGCGCACGAGCACCGACGAACGGGTGCCGGGGGACACCCCGGCACCCGTTCGCCGTCGCTGGGGCCGGGACCCGGCCCGGTGCGTGGTTGGATACCGACGTGTCCCCCGCACAGCCCGACGGCGACGTCGCCCCCGAGGACGGCCTGCTCCCCGAGGAGGCCAGGGCCGAGTTCGGCAGCAAGCCCTTCGGGCTCTACGTCCACGTCCCCTTCTGCAGCGTGCGCTGCGGCTACTGCGACTTCAACACCTACACCGCCCACGAGCTCGGCGACGAGGTCGGCGCCAGCCGGTCGTCGTACGCCGAGGCGGCGATCCGTGAGATCCGCTTCGCCCGCCACGTGCTCGGGCACCGCGACGTGCCGATCGACACCATCTTCTTCGGCGGCGGCACACCCACGCTGCTCAAGCCGGCGGACCTCGGGGCGATCGTCGCCAGTGCGGCAGCGGAGTTCGGGCTGGCGCACGACGTGGAGATCACCACCGAGGCGAACCCCGACAGCGTCGCCGCCTGGGACCTCGAGGAGCTGCGCACGGCGGGCTTCAACCGGATCAGCTTCGGCATGCAGTCCGCGGTCGACCACGTGCTCCGCACCCTCGACCGCACCCACGACCCGATGCGCGTGCCGGCCGTCGTCGACTGGGCCCGCCAGGCCGGGTTCGACGACGTCAGCCTCGACCTGATCTACGGCACGCCGGGGGAGTCGCTCGCCGACTGGGAGGCCTCCGTCGACGCGGCCCTCGCGTGCGCGCCCGACCACGTGTCGGCGTACTCCCTCATCGTCGAGGAGGGCACGGCGATGGCGCGACAGGTGTCGCGCGGCGAGCTGCCGATGCCCGACGAGGACGACCTCGCCGACAAGTACCACGTCGCCGACGAACGCTTCGCGGCCGCCGGGATGAGCTGGTACGAGGTGTCGAACTGGGCCACGTCGCCCGACCACTGGTGCCGGCACAACCTGCTCTACTGGACCGGCGGCCACTGGTGGGGCGTCGGACCGGGCGCGCACTCCCACGTCGGTGGGGTGCGCTGGTGGAACGTCAAGCACCCGGCGGCGTACGCCGAGCGGCTCGGGCGCGGCGTCTCACCGGCCCTCGCCCGCGAGGTGCTCGGCTGGAAGAGCCAGCGGATGGAGCGGATCCTGCTCGAGGTCCGCCTCGTCGAGGGCCTCCCGGTCAGCGCCCTCGAGGCCACCGGCCGCGCCCAGGTCGCACGCCTGGTCGCCGACGGGCTCGTCGAGCTCGCCGCCGAGCGGCTCGTCCTCACCCAGCGCGGCCGCCTCCTCGCCGACGCCGTCGTGCGCGACCTGGTGGACTGAGCTCGCACCTCGGTCATTGGCGTGCGAGCGCCAGCCCCTGGTGGTTGAGGTGCGAGCGCCAGCGAGCCTCGAAACCACGCTGCCTCGGGCCGGGGACGGTGTTGTTGGCGCTCGCTCCGCTCGCGCGTGCTCGGCGCCCTTGAAGACGGCGTGTTCCCTCCTCCCTCCCGAGCTGCCTCGCTGCGCTCGTCGCGCTCGTCAGTCCAGACGCCGTCGGGCGCCGAGCGCGGGGGCTGGGGTCGCAGTGGTCATCCGGGCGGTGGGTCTGCCACGAATCTGCGGCCTGAGCGGGGGATGTGGTTTCGAGGCTCGCTGCGCTCGCACCTCAACCACCGAGGGCGACACGCGAGCCTCTGAACACGCAAGCGGAGCGAGCCGATGTCACGCCGTCGTGAAGTCGATCAGCTCCTCGACCCGGCCGAGGAGGGCGGGCTCGAGGTCGGCGTAGGAGGTCACCCGGCCGAGGATGTGCTTCCAGGCGCGGGCGATGTCGGCCTGGTCGCGGTGCGGCCAGCCGAGCTGCTGGCAGGTGCCGGACTTCCAGTCGATGCCCTTGGGGACCGACGGCCAGCGGGTGATGCCCAGGCGGTCGGGCTTGACCGCCTGCCAGATGTCGATGAAGGGGTGGCCGACGACGAGCACGTGCTTGCCGATGGGGGAGCGGGCGATGCTCGCGGCGATCCGCGCCTCCTTCGACCCCGGCACGAGGTGGTCGACCAGGACGCCGACGCGCCGCTGCGGACCCGGCTTGAAGTCGCGGAGGTGCTCGGCGAGGTCGTCGACACCGCCGAGGTACTCCACGACGACGCCCTCGATGCGCAGGTCGTCGCCCCAGACCTTCTCGACGAGCTCGGCGTCGTGGCGGCCCTCCACGAAGATCCGGCTGGCTCGCGCGACGCGGGCGCGGGCGTGGGGCACCGCGACGGAGCCGGACGCCGTACGGGTGGGCGCCGCCGGTGCGCCGGCCCGCACCGGACGGGTCAGGATCACCGGCTTGCCCTCGAGGAGGAAGCCCGGGCCCAGCGGGAACGTACGCCGCTTGCCGCGGCGGTCCTCCAACGTCAGCGTGTCGATGTCGCGGTCGACGGCGACCACCTCACCGCACCAGTCGGTGGTGACCTCCTCCACGACCATGCCGAGCTCCGTGGGCACCTCGACGGCGCGTCCGTTCCTCGGCGCGCGCCAGTCACCCGAGAGGACGTCGGTTCCGTAGCGATCGTTGGGCACCGGCACACGGTAGGCGGACGCGCCGCCGGATCGCGGGTGGCACGCCGGGGCCTGGTGGTGCGGAGGCCTCAGCCCTCGGCGACGCCGTCGCCCTGCGCGCCCTCGCCGCTGTTGGCGGCGGGCTCGTCGGACTCGGCGGAGCCGTCGTCGTCCGGGTCGCCCTGCGACTCGACCGGCGGGTTGCCCAGGTCCTCCTGGGTGGCGTCCATCTGCAGCTCGTCCTGGTCCTTGGTCGCCTCGTCGTCGGGGTCGAGCGGCTCGGCCAGCGGGTTGTCCTCGCTGGGCTGGAGGTCCTCGGGCAGCTGGTCGTCGGAGATGCCGCCCAGCGTCGCCTGGTCGGGCGAGGCCGTGCCTCCGGAGTGGTCCGAGTCGGCCGGGCTGGTGCCGCTCCCGGCCTCGGGGGTCTCGCCGGGCTCGGTCTGGGATCCGCTGTTCTCGGTCATCACCCAGTCCTACCGGGACCCCGGTGACGCGTCCAGCCCCGTGGGGGTGGAGGCCTCAGATCAGCGGCAGCCGCTTCTGGCTGCGGGGGAGGTGCTCGTAGCCCAGGCGTACGGCGCTCACCAGGCGCTCGGGGTCCCACGGCCAGTCGCCCTCGGCGAGCGCCTCCGAGACGGGCACCCCGCGGGACGCGAGGTCACGGATGGTCTCGGCGATGACGCCGAGCTCGGCCCGCTGGTCCTGCACGAACTCCTTGTCGACCACCTGGCCGTGGCCCGGGACGACCACCGTCGAGTCGGTCATCAGGCTGATGACGAGGTCGAGCGTGGTGGGCCACTCCAAGGGCCACGAGTCGTCACCGATGAACGGCGGGTCGGACTCCTCGACGAGGTCGCCGCCCAGCACGACGTCGGCGTCCGGCACCCGGACCACCAGGTCGCCGGCGGTGTGGCCGCGGCCCGGGTGGATCAGCTCGACCGCCCGGTCGCCGAGGTCGAGCTGCACGACGGAGGAGAAGGTGTGCGTGGGCAGCCGGAGGGTCGTGGCGAGGACCTCGTCGCGGCGGGGGTCGTCGGTCGCCTCCTCGTACTGCTCGAAGGTGCGCGCGGCGGACTCCTCCATGTGGTCGCGCGCCCACTCGGTGGCGTGGATCGGCAGGTCGCCGAACTGCTCGACCATCGTGGCGTTGCCGAAGTGGTGGTCCCAGTGCTCGTGGGTGTTGACCAGCCCGGTGAGCGGGCCGGCGCCGAGTCGTCGTACGTCGTCGGCGACGATGCGCGCCTCGGCCGCGGAGCCGTGCGTGTCGACCATCAGCAGCCCGTCGGACCCGCCGACGAGGGTGATGTTGACGTGCATCCAGTCGTAGTGCGCCACCCAGACCCGCGGCGCCACCTCCTGGAACCTGGGGGTGAAGTCGGGCATGCGCGGGACACTACGGCGTGCTAGTAGAGTTGGCACTCCTGCCGAACGAGTGCCAGCAACCACGACCGACAGCCAGCGAGGAGGGCCCGATGGTCGACGACCGCAAGCTCGACGTGCTGCGTGCGATCGTGGAGGACTACGTCGCCACCGAGGAGCCGGTCGGCTCCAAGGCGCTGGTCGAGCGGCACGGTCTCGGCGTCTCCCCGGCCACCGTCCGCAACGACATGGCGGTGCTGGAGGAGGAGGGTTACATCCACCAGCCCCACACCAGCGCCGGACGGGTGCCGACCGACAAGGGCTACCGGCTCTTCGTCGACAAGCTCGCCACCCTCAAGCCGATGAGCGCCGCCGAGCGCCGGGCGATCGCCACCCTGCTCGACGGGGCCGTCGACCTCGACGACGTCGTCCAGCGCTCCGTGCGGCTGCTGAGCCAGCTCACCCGGCAGGTCGCGATCGTGCAGTACCCCACCCTCTCGCGCTCGACCGTGCGCCACGTCGAGCTCGTCCCGCTGACCCCCACCAGGCTGATGCTGATCCTCATCCTCAGCACCGGCCGGGTCGAGCAGCGGCTCGTCGAGCTCGACGCCGCGCTCGACGAGGCCGACCTCGCCGAGCTCCGCGTGGCGATCAACCAGGCCAGCGCGGGCGTGCAGATCGCCGAGGCCGCGGCCGCGCTCGGCGCCCTGCCCGATGACGTACGACCCGAGCAGGCCGGGTCGGCCCGTGCCGTGGTCTCGGTCCTGGCCGACGCGATGTCCGACCACCGCAGCGACGAGCGGGTCGCGGTGAGCGGCACCGCCAACCTCGCGCGCTACGGCGACTTCGACACCGCCGTGCGTCCCCTCCTCGAGGCGCTGGAGGAGCACGTCGTGCTGCTCAAGCTGCTGGGGGAGTCGGGCGTCGACGCGGTCACCGTGCGCATCGGCCACGAAGGCCCCTACACCGAGCTCGCCGCGACCAGCGTCGTGGCCACCGGCTACGGCCCGCTCGAGAACCACCTCGGTTCCCTGGGCGTGGTCGGCCCCACCCGCATGGACTACCCCGGATCCATGGCAGCCGTGCGCGCGGTCGCGCGCTACGTCTCGCGGATCCTCGATGAAGGAAACCAGTGACCCAGGACCCCTACGAGATCCTCGGCGTCTCGCGTGACGCCAGCGCCGACGACATCAAGAAGGCCTATCGCCGCCTCGCGCGACAGCTCCACCCCGACGTCAACCCCGACCCGGAGACGCAGGAGCGCTTCAAGGACGTCTCCCGCGCCTACGAGGTGCTCAGCGACCCCGGCAAGCGCGCGGCGTACGACCGTGGCGGCGACGCGTTCAGCCAGGGCTTCGGCGGCGCCGGCCAGGGCTTCTCGTTCACCGACATCATGGACGCGTTCTTCGGCGGCGGCGCGGCCACCGGCCAGCAGCGCGGCCCCCGCTCCCGCGCCCGCCGCGGCCAGGACGCGCTGATCCGGCTCGACGTCACCCTCGCGGAGGCGGCGTTCGGCGTCACCAAGGACCTCAAGGTCGACACCGCCCTGCGCTGCGAGGCCTGCGAGGGCCAGGGCACGGCGCCCGGGACCTCGCCGACCACGTGCGAGACCTGCCACGGCCAGGGCGAGGTGGCGGTCGTGCAGCGGTCGTTCCTCGGCGAGATCCGCACCCTGCGCCCCTGCGCGGCCTGCCGCGGCTACGGCTCGATCATCCCGGACCCGTGCCGGGAGTGCTCGGGCGACGGCCGGGTGCGCTCACGCCGCACGCTGACGGTGAAGATCCCGGCGGGCGTCGACAACGGCACCCGCGTCCAGCTGACCGGCCAGGGCGAGGTGGGCCCGGGCGGCGGTCCCGCCGGCGACCTCTACGTCGAGATGCACGTCGAGCCGCACAAGACCTTCACCCGCCACGGCAACGACCTGCACACCACGATCTCGCTGCCGATGACCGCCGCCGCCCTCGGCACGCACCTGACGCTGCCCCTCCTTGAGGCCGACCTCCCGGCGTCCGAGGACGCCGAGACGCAGACGACCTTCGACCTCGACGTCCGCCCCGGCACGCAGTCGGGCAGCGAGCAGGTCATCCGCGGCTTCGGCGTGCCGAGCCTGCGCGGCGGACGCGGTGACCTCGTCGTCAGCATCGCGGTCGACACCCCGACCCGCCTCGACCCGAGGCAGGAGGAGCTGCTGCGCGAGCTGGCGGCCATCCGCGGCGAGGAGCAGCCCGACGGGCAGGTCGAGGCGCCGCACAAGTCGATGTTCGGCCGGCTGCGCGACGCCTTCCAGGGATGAGCCGGGGCTGATGTCCCTCCCGGTCCACCTGGTCGAGTCCCTCGCCGGGGTCGGTGTCGGCTCCGTGGTCGAGGTGACCGGCGACGAGGCGCACCACGCCGTCGCCGTACGCCGGCTGCGCGAGGGCGAGCAGGTCGTGCTCACCGACGGCCTCGGCACCTCCGTCACGGGCGAGGTCACCTCGACCGGCAAGCGGGTCTTCGCCGTGACGGTCGCGTCGGTCTCGCACGACGAGCCGCCGTCGCCGGCGGTCACCGTCGTGCAGGCCCTGCCCAAGGGCGACCGGGGCGAGCTCGCGGTCGAGGTGCTCACGGAGGTCGGGGTCGACCGCATCGTGCCCTGGGCCGCGTCCCGGTCGGTCGCGGTCTGGAAGGGCGAGCGCGCCACGAAGTCGCACGCGAAGTGGCAGGCGACCGCCCGCGAGGCGGCCAAGCAGTCACGGCGCTCGTGGCTGCCGACCGTCACGCCGCTCGCGGCGACGGGCGACCTCGCCGCCGTGGTCGCGGAGGCCGACCTCGCGGTCGTGCTGCACGAGGACGCGAC
>JAYSEC010000169.1:0-7628 GCA_041914085.1 Nocardioides sp. | reverse complement strand
CGCTCGCACCTCGACCAGCGGCGACTCAGTCGCCGAGCTCGGCCCGGCGGCGGATGACGTACTCCTGGAGCTCCTCGCGGATGGCGTCGTCGAGCGGCGGCTCCTCGTAGTCGGCCAGCGTCTTCTGGTACGCCTCGGCGGCGCGGTCGTTGGCGTCCTTGCCGCCGTTGCGCATCCAGCGCTCGTAGTTCTCCGACGACGAGAGCAGGGGGCGGTAGAAGCACGTGCGGAAGCGCTCCATGGTGTGCATCGCGCCGAGGAAGTGGCCGCCGTGACCGACCTCCTGGTGCGCGTCGAAGGCCATCGAGGCCTCGTCGATCTCGAGCGGGGTGAACTCGTGGCGCAGCATCTGCAGCAGCTCGATGTCGACGATGAACTTCTCGTAGCCGGCGACGAGGCCGCCCTCGAGCCAGCCGGCCGAGTGCATCACCCAGTTGGCGCCGGCGAGGAAGGTCGGCATCAGGGTCATCAGGGCCTCGTAGCCTGCCTGGGCGTCGGCGACCTGCGAGGACGTCAGCCCGCCGCCGGTGCGGAACGGCAGCCCGAAGTGCCGGGCGATCTGGCCCGTGCACAGCAGCCCCAGCCCGGACTCCGGCGTGCCGAAGGTCGGCGAGCCCGACTGCATGTCGATGTTGGACAGGAACGACCCGAAGATCACCGGGGTCCCGGGACGGATGAGCTGCGAGAGCGCGATGCCCGACAGCGCCTCGACGATCTGCTGCACGAGCGCGGCCGGGATGGTCACCGGCGACATCGCGCCCATCAGGATGAAGGGCGTGAGCACGACCGGCTGGCCGGCGGCGGAGTACTCGAACTGCGCCTCGAGCATCCGGTCGTCCCAGCGCAGGGGCGAGTTGCAGTTGATCAGCGAGATCGTCGCCGGCGTCTCCTCGATCGCCTCGCGCGAGCCGAAGAGGATCGAGGTCATCGCGATGGTGTCGGCGGCGTTCACGCCGGAGACCACGTTGCCCATGTAGACCTTGTCGGTCAGCGTCTGCAGGGCGTACGTCATGTCGAGGTGGCGGCTGTCGAGCGGGGTGTCGTTCGGCTCGCAGATCACCCCGCCGGCGGAGTCGAGCACCGGGTAGGACTGCGCGAGCTGGGTGAAGCGGCGGAAGTCGTCCATCGTCGCGTCGCGCCGCACCTCCCCCTCACGGACGAACGGCGGGCCGTAGACGGCACCGAACGCCATCGCATCTCCGCCGATGTGGATCGAGTGCTCGGGGTTGCGTGCCTGCACGTCGAACTCGCGCGGCGCCTTGGCGACCTGCTCGAGGACGAAGTCGGGGTCGAGGAAGACGGTGCGGTCCTCCACCTTCTGCCCGGCGGCGCGGAACAGGTCGAGGGCGCGGTCGTCCATGAACTCGACGCCGATCTCGGTCATCAGCCGCCGCCACCCCTGGTCGAGCGTCGCCATGGCGTCCTGGGACAGCACCTCGTAGCGGGGCATCACGTTGCGGAACACGGGTCCTCCTGGATCGGGCGGGGATCTGGCGGGGCCGGTCCGGGACGGGGCGGCGACGAGCAGGACGCTTGACCGCAGCCGGACCCGGCTTCTAGCCTCATGATGTGGAACCAAGGTTCCACATCATGGAACTGCTTGGGAACCCCTCCGGCGAAGGGAGCCACACGTGGGCGACGCAGCCCCCGGCACCCGCGCCGTCGACCGCGCCGCGGACCTGGTCGCCACGGTCGTGCACGCCGACGAGCCGATGACCTTCGCCGACCTCCAGGACGCGAGCGGGCTGGCGAAGTCGACGACCTCCCGCATGCTCACCGCGCTCGAGCGCAGCGGCCTGCTCGAGCGCGACGCCGCCGGGTCCTACGTCGCCGGCCGGCTGTTCTGGCTCTACGCCGCGCGGCACGACCCGTGGGACGAGCTGGTCCGGCTGGCGCGACCGGCGATGGACGCGATCGGCGAGGCGACCGGCGAGACGGTCCACCTGAGCGTCGCGCGCGGCGAGCGCGTGGTCCAGGTGGCGCAGGTCGACTCCCGCTACCTCCTCGGCACCCGCGACTGGACCGAGATCGAGGTGCCGCCCCACTGCTCCGCGCTGGGCAAGGTGCTCTACGCCTGGCACGCGCTCGAGGTCCCCGACGGCGACCTCGAGCGGCCGACGCCCGAGACGCTGGCCGACAGCGCCGCACTGCAGCGTGACTGCGTCCGCACGCGCGAGCGCGGCTGGGCGGTCACCGCCGACGAGCTCGAAATCGGGCTCACCGGTGTCGCGGTCCCGGTCCACGGCACTCGCGGCGACGTCGTGGCGGCCCTCGGCATCTCCGGGCCGACCCCCCGCCTGGAGGGACGGCTCGACGACCTCGGCCGCAGCCTCCTGGACCACGCCACCGCGCTGTCGTCCCTGCTGCGCGGACCCGCGCCCCGCACCACCCGAGAACCCCGGACACCGGCACGAGCACAGGAGGTGGTCGCATGACCCCCGAGGAGATCCTCCAGGCCCTCTACGACGAGACGCTCGTCGGCAACGCACCGCGGGTGCTCGAGCTGACCGAGGAGGGTCTCTCGGTCTCGATGGAGCCGCAGACGCTGCTCTTCGACGCGCTCATCCCCTCGCTCGAGGAGGTCGGCGCGCGCTTCGAGCGCGGCGACTTCTTCGTCCCCGAGATGCTCATCGCGGGCCGCGCCATGGCGGGCGCGATGGAGCGGCTGCGGCCGCTGCTCGCCGAGACCGGGGTGCAGACGATCGGCAAGTTCCTGATGGGCACGGTCAAGGGCGACGTCCACGACATCGGCAAGAACCTCGTCAACATCATGCTCGAGGGCGCCGGCTTCGAGGTCATCGACCTCGGCGTCCAGGTCGCTCCCGAGAAGTTCGTCGCCGCGATCGACGAGCACCAGCCCGACATCGTCGGCTTCTCGGCGTTCCTCACCACCACGATGCCGATGTTCAAGGCCAACATGAACGCCCTCGAGAAGGCCGGCATCCGCGACAGCGTGATCGTCATGGTGGGCGGCGCCCCGGTCACCCAGGAGTACGCCGACGCGGTCGGCGCCGACGGGTACGCCGCGGACGCCTCGCAGACGGTCAAGCGCGCCAAGAGCCTGCTCGAGGAGAAGCGCGCGAAGGTGCCGGCATGAACACCCCATTCGAATGCTCGCTTCGCTGCGCTCCGAACGGGGACCCCGCATGACGACCGCCGAGCCGCTGAGCACCGTCCTGCGGTCCGCGACCAGGGAGGTCGTGATCGGCCACGAGCACCGCTTCTGCCTCATCGGCGAGCGCATCAACCCGACCGGCCGGCGGATCTTCCAGGAGCAGCTGCGCGAGGGCGACATGTCCGCCATCGAGCGTGACGTCAGGGCGCAGGTCGAGGGCGGCGCCGACGTGCTCGACGTCAACATGGGGGTGCCGCTGACCGACGAGCCCGAGCTGCTCGCCCAGGCGATCACGATGGTCCAGGGCCTCACCGACCTGCCGATCTGCATCGACTCCTCGGTGGTCGAGGCGCTCGAGGCCGGGCTGTCGGTCTACGAGGGTCGGGCGCTGGTCAACTCCGTCACCGCCGAGGACGACCGGCTCGAGCTCATCCTCCCGCTGGTCAAGAAGCACGACGCCGCGATCATCGCGCTGCCCAACGACCACGACGAGATCCCGATGGAGGCCGACAAGCGCGTCGAGCTGACCCGCAAGATCGTGCGGGTCGCCACCGAGGAGTACGGCATCGCGCAGGCCGACATCGTCATCGACCCGCTCGCGATGCCGATCGGCGCCGACACCACCACGTCCCTGGTGACCTTCGAGGTGATGCGCCGCATCCGCGACGAGCTCGGCGTCAACATGACCTGCGGCGCCTCCAACGTCAGCTTCGGGATGCCCGACCGCCACACGCTCAACGCCACGTGGCTGCCGATGGCGATGACCTCCGGGCTGACCAGCGCGATCATGGACACCCGCACGCCCGCGATCGTCGAGGCGGTCAAGGCCGCCGACGTGTTCCTCGGGCACGACGACTGGGGCATGGCGTGGATCTCCGCGCACCGCGCCAAGCAGGCGGCGGCCGCGGGGTGAGCGGACCGCCCGAGGGACCCGACTTCTCCCTGGCGGACGTCGCCCGCGAGGGCCTCATCGAGCGACCGGGGGCCGAGCCCGCACCGCACGACGGCACCGGTCGCGTGGACCTCGCGTTCACGGTGGCGGGCCGCGCCGAGGACGGTGCCGACCTGCCACCCACGCAGCGCGACGTACGCGTCCCGCCCGGCGTGACGGTCTTCGACGCGGCCTCGTGGAACGGCATCGCCATCGACTCCACCTGCGGCGGCCACGGCACCTGCCACAAGTGCAAGGTGCGCGTCACGTCCGCCGCCGAGCTCCCGGTCACGCGCCACGACGCCCGGACGTTCACGACCGCGCAGCTCGACGACGGCTGGCGGCTCGGCTGCCTGGTGCAGGCGACCCGCGACCTGGCGGTCGAGGTGCCCCCGCTCACCACCCGTCCCAAGGCCGCGACCGTCGGCATCGGCAGGCAGGTCATCCTGCGTCCGGCGGTGCAGAAGCGCTACGTCGAGCTCGAGGAGCCCACCCTCGCCGACCAGCGCACCGACCTCGCCCGCCTCGGCGACGCCATCGACGACCTGGAGCTGACCGCCGACGTCCACGCCCTGCGACGCCTCGGCACCGTGCTGCGCCAGTCCGACTTCAAGGTCACCGCCGTCGTGGTCGACGAGGACCTCGTCGACGTCGAGCCCGGCGACACCACCGCGACGAGGTACGCCATCGCCTTCGACCTCGGGACGACGACGGTGGTCGGGACGCTCCTCGACGTCGGCACCGGCACGCCCCTCGCGGTCGCCTCGACGCTCAACCGCCAGCAGCCGTTCGGCGGCGACGTGATCACCCGGATCAGCGCGACGATGATGGACGACCAGGCGCTCGACCGGCTGCGCGAGGCTGCCGGGGCCACGCTCGCCGAGCTCGCGACCCGGGTGTGCCGCGAGGCGGGCGTCGAGCCCGGCCAGGTCTACGAGGTCGCCGTGGCCGGCAACGCCACGATGACCTCGCTCGTGCTCGGCCTGGACCCCGAGCCGCTCGGTGTCGCCCCCTTCGTGATGCCCGTGGCCCAACCGCCCACCGTGCTCGCCGCCGACATCGGGCTCGAGCTGCACCCCCGGGCGCGTGCCTTCTTCTTCCCGGCGCTCGGCGCCTACGTCGGCGGCGACATCGTGGCCGGCATGCTCGCCACCGGCATGGACCGCGACAAGCGGGTGCGCCTGTTCATCGACGTCGGCACGAACTGCGAGATCGTGCTGAGCGACGGTGACCGCATCGTGTCCACCGCCGCGCCCGCCGGGCCGGCGTTCGAGGGAGGCGCCATCCGGTGCGGCATGCGGGCCGCCGACGGCGCCGTCGAGGTGGTGAAGGTCGACCCGCACGCGGCGTCGGAGGACCCGGCGGTCACCCTCGGCGTGATCGGTGACGTCGAGCCGAAGGGGCTGTGCGGGTCGGGCCTGGTCGACGCGGTCTCGGAGCTGGTCCGGGTCGGCCTGCTCGACGGCACCGGCCGGCTGGTGAGCGACGAGGCGGCCAAGGAGATCGCCCCGGCGCTGGCCGACCGCCTCGCGCGGATCGGCGAGGAGCGGGTCTTCGTCCTGCACCGCCCCGCTCCCGACGCCGAGCCGGCCGAGTGCGTCTACCTCTCCCAGCGCGACGTCCGCGAGCTCCAGTTCGCCAAGGCGGCCATCTCCACGGGGTGGTCGCTGCTGCTGCAGGAGCTCGGCCTCGAGCACCGCGACGTCCAGCAGGTGCTGCTCGCCGGCTCCTTCGGCAGCTACCTCTCCCCGGCCTCCGCGGTCCGGATCGGGCTGGTCCCGAGGCTCCCGGTGCTGCGCATCGTCGCGGCCGGCAACGTCGCGGGCGAGGGGGCCAAGATGGCGCTGCTCTCGGTCCGCGAGCGGGCCGGTGCGCTGGCCCTGCTGGAGGAGGTGACCTATGTCGAGCTCTCCGACCGCCCCGACTTCAACGACGCCTTCGTCGAGCAGCTCGCGTTCCACCAGGCCTGACCACGACGGCCGCGTCGCGCTCATCGCCTGCGGTGCCCTCGCCCAGCCCGCGGCCGGTGCGGTGGAGCGCCACCGGTGGCCCGTCGACGTGCACCCCCTCCCACCGCTGCTGCACAACCA
Organism: Nocardioides sp.; assembly: GCA_041914085.1. Taxonomy (GTDB): domain Bacteria; phylum Actinomycetota; class Actinomycetes; order Propionibacteriales; family Nocardioidaceae; genus Nocardioides. The sequence continues at coordinate 1,492 of JAYSEC010000169.1, read as the reverse complement.
CCCCGAGCGGATCGCCGACGAGGTGCGCGCGCTCGCCGAGCGCTTGCGGGCGTCGTACGCACGGGTGGCGATCGGCTACGCCGACTGCGGCACGTACGGCGCCCTCGACCGGGTCTGCGACGACCTCGGGCTCGAACGGCTGCCGGGCCTGCACTGCTACGACCTGTACGCCGGCAGCGAGCGACTCGAGCGGCTCTTCGCCGAGCAGCCCGGCACCTACGTGCTGACCGACTTCCTGGCCCGATCCTTCGCCCGCACGGTCCTGCAGGAGCTCGGCCTGGACCGCTACCCCGAGCTGCGCGACACCTACTTCGGCCACTACACGCGCGTGGTGTGGCTGGCCCAGCAGCCCGACGCGGAGCTGCGTGCGCTCGCCGAGCAGGCCGCCGCGAGCATCGGCCTGCCCCTGACCGTGGTGGAGACCGGGACGGTCGGCCTGGACCGGGCGCTGGCCGACCTCGTCGGCGCGGGCTAGGACTGCAGGCGCTCCAGCATCCCGGTGCGCCAGGCCTCGGTCTCGGCGACCTGGTTGAAGGTGAAGACGTGCAGTCCCTCCACCAGCGCACCCTCCCCGAGCGCCGGGGCGCACTTCTCCAGGAAGCTCTCGCCCGTGAAGCCGCCCGGGGCTGCGAGCCTCGCGAAGAGGCCCTTGTTCTTGGCCAGGAAGCGGGTCGACTCCCCGACCCCGATCTTCGTGGCCATGCCGAGCAGCTTGGCCCGCTCCACCGGGCCGGGGAGGCCGAGGAGCAGGGGCATGGTCACGCCGCGGGCGCGCAGCCGGCGTACCCAGTCGCGCACCACGGCCGGGTCGAAGGTCAGGTTGCTGACGATGTGGGTGGCGTAGCGCCGCTTGTCCCACATCGACTGCACGGTGAGGTCGTCGTGGATCGTGGGGTGCGACTCGGGGTAGCCGGTGATCCCGACGTGCGCGAACGGCGAGCCCATCGCGGCGAGGTCCTCGAGCAGGCCGAGGGCGTCGAGGTAGTCGCCCGCCGGCTCGGCGTCGCCGCCGGGGACGAAGACGCGGACGATGCCCTTGCCGACGAGGCGGTCGACGATCTCCTCGAGCTCGGAGCGGCCGCTGACCATCCGCGCGGCGAGGTGCGGCACGACGCCGTACCCGTGCCCGTGCAGGCGCTCGGCGAGGTCGAGGGTCGCCTCGAGGCCCTTGGACGGGGAGGCGGTCACCGTGATGGTCCGCTCGCGCGGGACGTGCTCGAGGACCTTGTCCTCGGTGGAGGCCGTGGGCAGCACCTCGTACCGGGCGTTCTCCAGCAGGCGGATCAGGGTCGCGGCGTGACGCTTGTTGCGCATGGAGCAACTCGTTTCGTGATGCGCATCGAGTTCACTCACTCTAATCGGTCGAGGCGTACGGCGACAGTGCCCCCGACCGGGTCCAGGAAATGCGACGAGGGGCGGCCACCACAAGGGGGCCGCCCCACAAACAGCGTCAAGCGGCTCCTCACTTGACGGTGAAGGTGGCCCCCGCCGC
>JAYSEC010000168.1:5549-7665 GCA_041914085.1 Nocardioides sp. | reverse complement strand
CATGTCGGCCCGCTCCTGGGTGCGGACCCGCTCGGCGCGCTCGGCGCCGAGGTCGTCGATCAGGCGCATCGCCCACGGGCCCACGACGATCGCCAGGCCGACCAGGCCGAGCAGCCCGGCGACCAGCACCGGCACGGCGAACGTCGCCTTGCCGGCCGCCACCGCGAAGACGATCAGGGCGGTCAGGATCAGCCCGAGACCCGCCGCGAAGCGCGTGTACGCCGCCCAGCCGCCGTTGCCGAAGACCGCGCGGAAGGGGTCGATGCGGCCCGAGGAGTCGATCCAGCGCTCCCGCTGCGCCTCGTCGGCCTGGCGCCACAGCAGGCCGATGCCGGCGATGCCGAGGACGACGGGCCAGAAGAGCGCGCCCTGGCCGAAGATGCCCTCGAAGCCCAGCACGACGCCGAACAGCAGCGCGCCGATGGCGACCGCCGGCCCGGCGTCCCGCAGCCGCGACCGGCGTCCGGGACGCTTTCCGGTGCGGGTGGCGCTCTCCAGGCCGGGGGCGCTGACCTCGAAGCCCTGGTCGGCGGGCAGGAAGACCCACAGCCCGGCGTAGAGCATGAGCCCGAAGCCGCCCAGCAGTGCGGTGGCGACGAAGAACACCCGCACCCACAGCACCGGCACCGCGAGGTGCGCGGCGAGCCCGGACGCGACACCGCCCGCGACCGGTGCGGACAGGTCGCGGTAGGCGCGCCGCGGGGTGGCGACGGGGGTGGCGAGGGGGGTGGTGTCGCTCATCGTGCCTCCATCGTCGCAGGCAGGCACGCGCCGGACCATGAGGATCGACCCCGACCCGACCCTGAGCCGCTCCCCGGCGCCGCGGAGGCGAATCAGGGCTGTCCCCGATGGTCCGCAGGCCCGCGGCGGACGAGAGTGGAGCCATGGACAACCCCAGCCCCTCCACCCCCACCGAGCAGCCCCCGCCGCCCAGCGGCGCTCCCGGCCCCCGCGTCAGCCGCGAGGAGATGAAGGACCTCGGCCGCCTGCGTCGCAGCGTGACCGACCGCCACATCGCCGGCGTCGCCGGCGGGCTCGCCCGCCACTTCGACATCGACCCGGTCATCGTGCGGGTCGCGCTCGTGGTCGCGGTGTTCTTCGGCGGCGCCGGGCTGCTCGCCTACGTCGGCGCCTGGGTGCTGGTGCCCGAGGAGGGCACGAACGACGAGCCGCTCGGCCTCGACGAGCGCAGCCGGACGCTCGCCCTCGCCGGCGTCGGCGTCCTCGCCGTGCTCTGCGCCTTCGGCGACTGGGCCGGCGCCTTCTGGTTCCCGTGGCCGCTGGCCGTCCTCGCGGCGCTGGTCGTGTGGTTCCTCAACCGCAAGCAGAAGTCCGCCCCCACGAGCGGCTACGGGTACGCCGGTCCCGTCCCCGGTCCGGGCGTCACCGACGTCCCGCCGGCCGACCAGTCCTACGAGCGGTCCTACGAGCAGTCCTACGGCGGCACCATTCAGGGCTGGGCGCCGCCCACGAGCTACACCCGGGAGGTGCGCCGGCCGTGCAACCCCCGCAAGCGCGGGCCGCTCCTCTTCTTCTTCACCCTGGCCCTGGTCGCGCTCGCCGAGGGCGTGCTCGGCGTCGTCGACCTGGCGGGCGCCTCGGTCACCGACAGCGCCTACCCGGCGCTCGCGCTCGGGATCATCGCGCTGATGCTGGTCGTCGGCTCGTTCTGGGGCCGCGCCGGCGGCCTGATCGCCCTCGGCCTGGTGGCCGCCCTCGCGACCGCCGCCGCCACCATCGGCGACCAGTTCCCCGAGGACCACCACACGTTCGTCCCGACCTCCGCCGCCGCGGTCGAGGACACCTACGACTTCGGGGGCGGCGAGTTCCGGCTCGACCTGTCCGCGGTGACCGACGTCGAGGACCTCGACGGCCGCGAGGTCCGCATCGACGGCGTCGGCGGGCGGGTGGAGGTCGTCGTCCCCGACGGCATGGACGTCGACGTCACGACCGAGGTCGTGGCCGGCGACAGCCGGGTCTTCGACCAGCGCGGCGACGGCTTCGACATCACCGTCGACGGCTTCCGCGACGGCGGCGCCGGCGCGCCCGACATGTCCATCAACATCGACCTGGTCGCGGGCGAGGTCATCGTCCGCGAAGCCGCCTGAGGAGCCCC